>CAYLZH010000034.1:0-25338 GCA_964388245.1 uncultured Bacteroidales bacterium | reverse complement strand
TTATTTTGCAAAAGATCGTGGGCAAAATGAATTAGTAAGTCTGACCTGCCCCCATGTTGAAAAGTCCTAATCATTTGTTCTCGTGCCCCGCGAATTATTTCAATATTGCCATTTTGAATCGCACTGAAATAAATATCATTTAAAATGTGAAATAGTGTATCAAAATTTCCCAGCTTTTTACAAGAGCTCAGCGTTGACTTGATTAGGTCAATTACCTGGTCGTCATCTTTATCCTTAATTTCAATAAGAAGGTTTTGTAGGACCGTATCGTTAACCTGTCCGGAAGCCATTAAATGAAATAGTGAAATGACAAACAAAATCAGAATACAACATACTACTCCCCTTAGCCTTTGCATAATGAGCCCCGAATGGTTGACAAACAAATATAATCAAATTAAATAACCTGTAATGAAAAAAAAAAAGATTACCCAGGAGAGAACAGTCTTTTCATTGATGTATAAAATGGGGGCATTATTTAGAATGAATAGTCAATTCATGATAATTTTAGGTTTGTTTTGTGTTAATAATTTGTTGAGCAGGATAATTAAAATATGGTAGGCTGCGATTCAACGATAAAAGAAATATTTTCCAGAGGAGTAAAGTATCTTGACCTCCAACATCAGTCCGTGCGACAAAATGGATGAAAGAAATATAAGTGATATTATTTGTAATCCCCTTTTTACCTCAAGTACAAATGTAGAAAAAGTCCTGGGAAATTTGTTTTTAGGATTTAATATACATAGGCTGATATAAAAAATCCCGGCATGCCCGAAGGCAGACCAGGATTAATCACATGTATTAACATGAAGCTTTATTTTATCTGGCAAACTTTCATTTCTATTCATCAGAAAGATAACCAAATTTGAAACTTGATTATTTCACAACCTGAACAGCTTTGTTGACTGTATGTCCGTTTGTTTCTAATCGGATAAAGTAAGTACCAACTGCAAGTTCGCCAACATTGAACAGAAGTTCGTGTGTACCGGCCTCAAAGCTACAGTCGACAATTACCTCTACACGTTCTCCAATCGAGCTGAACAATTCGATGCGTACATTCCCGTCTTCGGGAATGTGGAACGCAATAGTGGTTACATCACTGAACGGGTTTGGATAGCTGTTTAACGATAGATCGCTTTCCTCGACAACAGCTAATTTGCCCACAATGGCAATTTCGTTCTCGCCATAGCTACCATCGCCTTCGGCCCATTCGGTAACTACGAGTTCCTGGGCATTTCCGGTTTGGCTATTCCACAACTGTAGTGTGAAAGCCTCGTCTGCACCCAGGCCGACCCTTTCTTTGTTGAGCTCGTCGTTGCCCCACAGGGCAATGGCCACGTGGCTGCCTTCGTAAACGCCAGAACCTACCAGTTCGCCATTACTGTTGAACACGCCAATTTCATCTCTGTTGCTTAGTGCAATGTCCCAGGCGGTTTCAGGTATGCCAAGTGTCATGTTGCTTCCTGTAGCGGTAGGAGGTTTATAATACGATGGTTCTTCGATAAAAATATCCGATTTACTGAACGGAATTGGATTAGCTGGATAAGTAAAGTTTACTGCTGCATTCAATTTAAGTTGATAGGCCATTCCGGGCATCATATTGCCAATCTGGTTGATCCAGCCACCCAATTGCGGAACATTCCAGTACACCTTACCATCTTCATCTTTCATGATAAGTATATTAGAGGCTATTGGTGCCATAATTTGGACGACCGGAGCCGGAGCTTTCCTTAGGTATCCCAATAAGTTATAACCGTTGTTTAATGATAAGGTAGTAACTGACGGATCCACAGCAGGTCCAACAATGGTGAGAACAAGACCAGGATTCCACATTCTGTACTGATACCCTTCACCAATTGTATAAGTTACGATTTGATCTACTGTTTGTCCTGTTAAATTTGTGTATACAAGACCGGAAACATTTTTGAAAAATACCATGTTGTTGCTGGCTAAACCAGACACAATAGCATCGAATGATAAAGAGGTGTTGATATAGGATGAAAAGATGCCCCATCCCTGGCGTAGTGGTATATCCTGTACTTCGAGGATATCAATTGAAGCCATATCCTGACACCCATGTTGTGTAACAGTAAGCTCATAGGTTCCAAAATCCTGTACATCGTAAATAGAAAGTGTAGAATTGTCCTGCCACAAATAGGTATCGAATGCTCCCGGAGTTAATGTTATGGTTTCGGGATGCATGGTAAAAATAGGGCTGGGTGGGAAACTAATTTGTGGATCGGCAATTATTACCGTCTCGGTTGAGGTATTTGGACAAGTTCCGTTTGTTGTATACGTTACCTGGTAAGTTCCGGGAATTGTTAAGGTAAGTAAAAAAGTACCTGTAACAGGATCAAAAAATATTGGATCTGCCCCGCTAAAGGTACCTCCCTGTAAACCTGTGATGGATGGAGTAGGATCGGAATCATACAGACAAAATGCAGGTGAGCTGTATGAGAATCCTGCATCATCCAAAGAATTGATGCTTACAGAAACAACATTCGATTCTACTGCACTGGCCCAATCGGCCATGCAATCAACACGGGCCAGGCGTTTGTACCAGGTATCAACGGTTAAAGCACCAGGTGCATACGTTGCTGAATTGCTATTGGCAATATCAGTGAACCCTGCACCGGCACCGGTAGTTGATTGCTGCCACTTGTATTCTACTGTACCGGTGTGTCCACTTGCCTCTGTAGTACTGGTAAAGGCAGCCGGTACATCGCCCGGGCAAATGCTTTGCGAGGCAGATATAGTTCCGCCATTAGTAGGGTTGGTGCAATTGGGTGGAAAAGGTTGCTGAAAGCCCTGCGTCCATTTTATATTGTTATTAGTTCCGGTTTCCGTTAAAATTTCGCCCAGGGTATAGCTAAAGCTTACCGTGGCATTGGTCATTATATCGCCGCCCGAGGAAACCACATCGGGAGCAAAGCTTTGGCTATATGCAAACAAGCCAATTGAAAGACCTATTAGAAATGTTATTAACTTTTTCATGTCTATTTCTTTTTTATAATATTTCCAGAAGATTTTAATCCTTAACACATCGAACAGAACAGCCATTTGCTCTATTCCAGTAACTAGATGTAATTTCTTGACTGTCATGTAGCATGTACTGCATGCGGCCGTCAAACGTTAAATAATCAGTACTACTCCACCAATAACCATTGTTCCCTAATACGCTGAACCCATTATTAAAGCTATATCCTCCAGGTAAGCCACTAAATCCACTGCTATTGGTAGCAGAAGTATTGGGGCTACTCCAGTGAACTGTGCCAGTTTCTTTTAGTTTTCCGCCAGCGACGGTCAAACCTCCTAGAAAATTTATTAGTTGTGTCCATTCTGCCTCTGATGGTAAGTGCCATCCAGATGGACATATTCCAGTGACACCACTAGGAACCGTGGAGCTAGATGGTGCACCTGCCATCGCTGCCTGCCAATTGTATAGTGCTCCATATGTTGCGTAATTCGATGTGGCTTTTGCTGCTGTAACATCAGTACCTGTATACCCATATACATAGTAATATGGAGAGGTAAATGAATAAGTTGTAGCTGGATCGTCAACCGATGGTAAGTATGCCAGGTTTTCTGCCATCCAACACTGGGAACCAATTTGAACAGTATTGTAGCTTTTTCCATCGCGGATATCGATGAAATCATTTCCACATACAAAAGGACATTGACCATTGTCTGTCCAGGTAGGTTCACCGCCACAGAAAGTTAATACTTTATTATCACCGGTAGGTGCATCAATTTTATTCCAACCTGAACCGTTATGGTATACCATGTCTCCAGCCGCAGCATTGGTCGGCAATTCTAATTCATTGATAGGATCCGCATCCGCATCGTCCACCAAATCATTTTCTACGGTTTTGGCATGCAAAGCATACGGTACACTCAAAAGCTGGAATGTACCCAATGCTGCATAAGAGCTGCCACCGGTTTCGTCAACTTCTACTATTACAAAATAGGTGTCTGCTCCCCAGTCGATGGAACTAAAGGTACCGCTTTGCACTGTTCCAATCCCGATTTGGATATTTACCAAACCAAATTCATTTGAGCTTGTAGCATGGGTTTCGACATACACAGCAGTACCCGCTGTACTGCCTTGCAGAATGGAGATTTGGATACCTACATTCTGATTTACAATTAATGCACCTGTAGTGGTTCGGGCCACCGCCTGGTACTTGAAAGATTGTGGAGCTTGTCCAAAGACTATCAGTGTAGCCAATATAAAAATAAGTGTTAAGATTTTTTTCATCTTTTTTCTTTTAGGTTATTACTATATAAATGAGCATTATAATTCTTAATCCTTGATGCAGCGTACTGTGTATCCATAGGACTTGTCTACGTCGTAATGAGAAACACTTCCGACACTATAGTTCATGCTCCGGTACCAGGCCATGTTAATTGTGCTCTCAGTGGTTGACCACCAGTAGCCGTTACTACCCAACCAGTGGAAGCCTCCGCTACTAGTCCGATAACCACCGGGAAGGGCGGTGAACCCGCTGCTATTTGTTGCACCCGTATTTGGGCTTTGCCAGTGACTTATGCCGATTTCTTTTAATTTGCCGCCTGCTACACTTGCTCCCCCTAAGTGGTTAGTTAATTGAGTCCATTCATCATCGCTGGGCACATGCCATCCCGTGGGGCAAACTCCTTGTACACCACTTGGATTACTGCTGCTTGTGAGTGATCCTTGCATCAAAGCCTCCCAGTCATATAATCTTCCGTAGATTGTGCAGTATGTCGGATTATTTTCATAACAAAAATCATTACCATAGGCACTTTGATCGTAATTCAGGTTTTCCTTCATCCAGCACTGTGTCCCAATTTGAACAGTGTTGTAGCTTTTCCCATCGCGGAAATCTGTAAAGGAATTGTTACAAATAAAGGGTGCGGATGCCGGACCCCCGATCATATTCGTCCAGTTTGATCCATTATTAATCTGTAATTGTCCATTGCTACCACAATCGATACAAAAAACAATTAGGCCAGCAGCTGGGCTGCTGATGGCATTACGCTGTGCTTCCGTCATACGAGGTGGTAAAAAACCCTTAGTAGTACTGCTTGCATCAAGAATTGCACTTGCATCAGGGGTGGCTGTTCCAATACTTTGCTCAAGTACATTATGAATTGCTTTATTACCTGCATTCGTACCTTCGGTTAATACATCGGAAATGTTTTGAGATTCATTTCCAACTGTTTCTGCATGCAATGCATAAGGTACACTTAAAAGTTGGAATGTACCCAAAGCTGCATAAGAGCTGCCACCGGTTTCGTCAACTTCTACCATTACAAAATAGGTGTCTGCTCCCCAGTTAATGGAACTAAAGGTTCCGCTTTGCACTGTTCCAGTTCCGATTTGGATGTTTACTAAACCAAATTCGTTTGTGGTGGTGGCATGGGTTTCAACATACACGGCTGTACCAGTTGCACTGCCTTGCAAAATGGAGATTTGGATACCTACATTCTGGCTTACAATTAAAGCACCGGAGATGGTCCGGGCCACTGCCTGGTATTTAAAGGATTGAGGAGCTTGTCCAAAGGCTATAAGTGTAACCATTACAAATACGAGTGTTAAAATTTTCTTCATCTTTTTAAATTTTTAGTTATACAAGTAATAGTTTAATATTGCACTGAATTTCAGGAACAAACTTACTGTAATACTATCCTTGCCAGAGTACACTATATTCTCAAAGTTGTACACTATTTTCTCATTTTACAGTAAAATGAGGGTATTTTGGACAATTTTGTGCTATTCCGGGTTTTGCGTAGGAAAAACTGAACGAAAAAATAAGACATAAAAAAAGTGGATTCCGAAATATATATTTGGAGGTTTTTTGATCGAATGTAGTATTTCAAAAAGGAAATATTTGCGAAGAGATTTTTCACCACAAATTTTGTTGTGCAAAATTTTGGATTCGAATCCGATAGCTATCGAATGACGGGTACTGTATAGAATGGGAGAGAGATGAGGAGTGGGCTTTGCCCGCTCCCCATCTCTCTCCCTGAAAGCCGCTGCCATGGTCATTTCGACCGAAGGGAGAAATCTATTCGAATAACATTGCTCATATATTCAATCGTTTACAAAATTCTTTCATAAGCACTGCAGTGTGAGATATGTTTCAGGATACTTGCCCCTTTAACGCCCCTCTTTGTGTGAGATGCCAATCACCTGCCTGTTTGTGCGTATAGGAATCCCTGGTAACATGCCTGGCTACCAAAATGAAAAAGCTGAAAAAATAGTGATGGCTTACTAATTCTTTTCTACAAATCATAAAATATTAGTTTTATCAGGGAAACCTATTATGGTTATACCTGCTTATATTTCAATTTATATTCAGTTACTTTTCCTCCATCGAAACTGTTGCACCAATCCATAAATTCATTAATCTGCTTAGCACTGCCTTTTACTCTCACTTCATAGCTTGTATCAGTTAGCCATCTGACATTACCTGAGATATTATATCGTTTGGCAGCATCAGCTATGTATGAACGAAACCAGGCATATTCGAATTCAATATTAAGAATTAATGAGATTTCATACATCTGATGCAGGTTTTGATTAAAATAATATTGACTTTTCTATTACACTAAAAACTAAGCCCACCTTTTAATGAAATCCGATAAACGATCATGAAAAAAATGAGAAACAAGGCAGACCGGTAGTTTAATTTAAATGAATTGGCTTTTCTCATTTTGCCCAGGCTGGGGAGTCTCAGTCGCTTTATCAGAGTACCGGCAACAATTAAGAATATAAACAGAAGGGTAGCAATATCAAGGTATAAATACTGTGATGAATAGGGGTATTTGAAAATGGTGATTATGAAAATACCTAAAAATGCAGGGAAGATAATTTGGAAAATGATGAAACTATTAAGCTTTTTACGGTTGAACTGTCGATAGTATAATACAGTTTGTAGAACGATATGTGATTGAATATGGTATCCTATCCAGATTAAACCACCCAATGCCGCAATAGCAAGAAGTATTCGAAAAATAAAAGGTAGTGATCCTGCCCGCATTGCAGCACCAATACCAAAATTGAAAAATGCCCCAATAACAAAGCTGCCCAGAAACCAGGTAAAGGATAGTACTGCTGCCCAAAACAAAAAAACTTTTGCTTTTATGTAATCCCGGCGTATAGCTTTATACCATCGCTCGAAGAAAATCCCCATACAAAAGGATAATCCCATGCCAATGCCGAATATTAAGATGATTTTATTATCCGACCATTTGCTTGTACTTTCTACCAGCTCGTAACCATAATAATACAACACTGCATCGAAACCCGAAGCCTTAGCAAGAAATATGGAAAACAGGTTCGACAGGGTAATCACAAAAAAGTAGGCCAGTAAGAAATATACCAGCGAATTAAGAACTATTACTATGCCCGATTTCAAGCTCATTATTTCATTTTTGTGAAATTATGTTGCACATATGCTATTGATCACTATTTCAATTTGTAGATCGAAGCCATCCGGAATAGTATTTCCGGATGACATTATAAAACCATAATACAATCAAGTATAAAGCATAATAATTAGTCTTGTATACATCGAACAGAAGCAGCCCTTGATCTAGTTACAATTTCACCAATTCCACCAGAATTAGCGCCAACACTGAAGCTGAGCCCTTGACTAAAAATGGGATTCGTACTAATCGAACTAGTCCAATAATTACCCCAACTACCAGGACCAAATATACCACCTGGAGTATCCTGATGTTTGAAGCCACCTACCGTTAATTTTAGCGGGGAAGCAAAAGCTCCATCTGCATCGTTGCTTGACCAGCTCTGACGTTCTGCCTCCCATTCTGTTGCTGTTGGTATTCGAAAGCCTTCAGGACATGGATTATTTACACCGTTAACACCTTGCCACAAATTATTTTCATAAGTGGAAAGCCAAACAAAATTATATTGGACACCTTTTATAATTAGTCCATCCCATGCATTTCCAGCATTTGGTACTTCTGTTGTAGCCAGACCTGCAGTGTAGACCGCACTGTTTCTGTCTTCATGACCATCGCTGTATCTACCCCATTGATATAGATCGCCATAGGCAGCAGCATCGGTTTTTGATGTAGCTACTTGCGATGCTCCCAGGTTACGGTCCATCCATGTTTCTCCGGTAACCGGATTATATACAGTAGGTATCGGAGCAGGAGTAGCCGCACCTCCAACCAGGTTTACCCAGCTTGTTCCATTAAAGAATTGTAATTCAACACAATCGCTACAGTAAATTATAAGCCCTGCTGCCGGATTCGAAATAGCATCACGTTCAGCCTCAGTCATTCTGGGTGGCAGTAAACCTTTATCAGTACTCTTCACATCCAGCATAGCTGAGGCATCCGGATCGCTTCCATCCGAGTTTACTCCTACTTGTGCTTCAACGCTATAGCAAAATAACATAGCTATTGCCAATAAAATTATGTGTAAGTTCTTCATCGTCTTATGTTTTAAATTATTTATTCTGTTTTTTAAAGTTTTACTCATTCTATTCTTCTTGCAATGTTTTTCTAAACTGATAATATTTCTTGCCTCCATAGGCTGCTCCCATTAGGACTAACAGTCCGATGCCGCTTCCAATAGGTGCACCACCACCAGATGGTGGTACTGTTGAATTCCCTCCTGTTACGGGATCGCTACCATCTCCATTGGGTGGTGGAGGGGCCTGTGCAAAAACTATAGTCGATATTACCATAGCTGTAATCAGAAATAGGGTTTTGTATATTCTTATCATAGCAGTATGTTTAGTGGTTAAATACTTTTTTGGTAATGATTTGTCCTGCATAGCTGATCCTGACAAAATACACGGCAGCACTTCCGTGCAATGGAATTTCGTTGTTCAGGTTTGAAGTTTGCCTGCGCAGTACCTGTTGGCCTGTAATGTTGAATACCTCAATGATTGCTTCATTTGATATAAGTTCAAAAAAATTGGGTGAAAAAACTACATGTACCACCTGCGATGTCATGAAACACGAAATATCTTCTTCAGGATTTGGTTTATTATCGTCAATTCCTGTCACATTAGAAAAATGCACATTAAAATTACGTTGCGAACCCGTCGTGTAGGTAAAACTGTAGTTAGGATCCACACGAAGGTCCTGAAAATAATTCTGTGATACATCTTCAAGATAAACCGAAAGTTGAGGGTCGAGACTTTCTATTTCGGCGGCTTCTATTTCATACGTACCACTTTGTCCGGCCTCGAAGTAAACCGGCATGGTTTCGTTGCCGGCTAAGGAATGTAGGGTGTTAATGGCCATGTAAGTGTTTTCACAAATGGTATATATCACAGGTACATCAGGACTGTAGGATACAAGTTTTTGCACATCGAACAAGCGGTCGATAAGGCTGGTGGCATCTTTATTAAACCGGATAGCCGTTTGCGTAGTATGGCCATTCCCCAATGCCTTTAGCACCAACATGGGGTTACTCGCAGTATTTTTATAAAACTGCTGATTACTTACCCCACGCACCGTATTGTCGAACTGTAAATTACCAGGGCCGGTTTCAGCCTTTATAAAGAAGCCCTGGCCCAAAGCAATATACTGATTGGTTGTATTTGCACCGCCACCGCCTTCTAAATAATATCGGTAGTCACCATTGGTGCCCAGTGTAGGGTCGAATATCCAGAAGGCACCACTCATTCCGGCAGGAATATTCACAGCATCCCAGTCGATAACCGATGGATATGGATTTCCAACCAGATTATAACCCCAGTCGAAATTTGTAAAAGCGAAAGACTGAGGACCTGTATTTGTTATCCCCTCGAACAATTTTGTAGAACTACCCGTACCAATCGACCATGTTGAGAAGCCCTGCATTGGCGTCAATGGATGGGAAAGGGTTGTTATGTCAGTCCAAACACTGGTGGCCTCCGAATAGTATTGAAGGAATTCGCCACCAAATACATCGGCAGTAGCCGTTGCAACCGGCGACGATACCAGTTTCCAGGTTCCCTGTATAAGATAGCGTTGCACATTACCTTCGCCGTTGTTGTAAGAGACTGCTCCCAGATCAATCAGGGATGCATCGCCGGAATCATCCGACTTAAGTAGCAGATCGCCATCGGCAATCTTCAAAGTAGTGCCTGATAGCACTTTTATGTTTGAATTAGGTTCAACCACCAGCCCCTGCGAAAAGGCTAAGTAGTTGCCCAAAACAAACAGAATAAAAGGAATTAATTTAACTTTCATATCTGACAAGTTTAATGAGTATGTGTATGTCAAAAAAAATTTCTGCTAAGCTATGTCATTAGTGTAGATGGCAGTTTGCACTATTTTCTCAAAGTCTTGTACTATTTTCTCATTTTGAGGTAAAATGCAGGAATATCGGACTATTCTGTGCCTATCCCGGATTTTGAGCAAGAAAAACCGAAGGAAAAATCCGACTTGAAAAAAGTGGAATCCGAAATATAAATTTGGAGGTTCTTTGATCGAATGTAGTATTTCAAAAAAGGAAATATTTGCAAAAAGACCTGCCTGCCGAAGGCAGGTAGAGGGAGAAATCTGTTTCAGAATATTAGCCCTCTTATTTCATTCTTAGTGCGAATCAAGGGTTGAGAGTATCAATTCCAACTATAAAGCACCCTGAAAGGGTAATATCTCAATAACCGTGGGTGTAAACCCACGGCTCGAGGACAAGACAAAATCCAGCCACGAAGTTGGCTGAACTTTGATTTTATGATTCAACCACTTCGTGGCTGGAGTGGTTAGATTTCAGATTCCGTGGGTTTACACCCACGGTTATTGAGATTTAGTCACTTCGTGACAACATAGCTTCAACTCTTGATTCTCATTCTTAAATAATGGAAGTGTTTCATTTCCACAGGGAGAAACCTACCAGTGCCGGCTGGTTTGTTCCATCCATCATCGTCCTACCGTGGGTGAACTGTTTTTCGCCAGCCTGTTGGTGCATTTAGGAATCTCTGGTAGCATGCTCCGATGGAGTGTGCCCATAATACTCTTTAAATGCACGATTAAAGTATGACGGGTTTTTAAACCCTACCTGGTAGGCAATTTCGGATATCGTCCCGGTATTTTTTTTAAGCAATTCGGATGCTTGTTGCAGTCGGGTATTTCGGATTAGTTCGTTTGGAGTTTGATTGATAAGCGCTTTTATTTTTCGATGCAATTGGGCCCGGCTTATGTTTAATTCGTCAATAATTCGTTGTACCCCGAAGTTCTCATCTGAAAAATGACTTATAATTACTTTGACTACTTTTTGAAGAAATATATCATCAATTGATTTATCAGAACCTTTATCAAATTTTAACAAACTAAGGTTGCTATATTTATCTTTTAGTTTCTCCCTTTGAGATAATAGGTTTTTTACACGGGTTTGTAATTCTAAATTGTTAAACGGTTTTACCAGGTAATCGTCGGCACCTGTTTCAAGGCCTTCAATTTTATCCGACATTTCCGCCTTAGCAGTTAAAAGAATTATAGGTATGTGATTGGTTATTTCGTTTTTCTTTAGATTTGCAGCTACTTCAAAACCATCTCTTTTAGGCATCATTACATCGCTGATAATTAAGTCAGGGCAACTCTTAATGGCAAGCTGCTCGCCCAATTCACCATTTGTAGCTTCCAGAATATCGTATTCCTCATTCAACCCTGCTCTAATAATGGTCCTCATATCGGTATTATCTTCAATAATAAGAATGATTTTATTCCCGTTTTCTTCAATAGCCTTCTCTCTTTTTTCTATATCTTCATCAGTTGGATGGTGAAAAACTTCATCCATATAGGAATATCCACAGGAAAATCCATCGTAACTATCTGCTGAGTTTAAAGACTGATCAAAAAAGGGTAACCGTATGGTAAATATAGTAAATTCATTTTCCTTACTTTCTACTTCAATCGATCCCTGATGAAGGGTAACCAATTCTTTTACGATATTTAATCCAATTCCTGATCCATAGGCTTGTTGACCGGTTTCTGTGTTGGTCCGATAATACCGGTTAAACACAAAAGGTAGGTTTTTTAGAGGAATACCATATCCGCTGTTACGTATTGTAACCATAATGCAGGGATTATTCTGGGTACACTGCTTTAGGATATTTTCATCACATAGCCTAATTGAATAATCAATTCTACCGTTGTCGGGGGTATATTTAATGGCATTGGATATGAGATTTCCAAAAATAGCATGCAATTTATCAGGATCAAGAAGGCTAATTATTTTATTATTCGATGTAGATAAATTAAAAGTGATCCCTTTTTGCTTAAACCATGATTCATAAGGAGCAATCAGATTTTTTGTGAATTGTACAATATCAACCTTCGAAACATTTAATTTCATTTGTTTATCTTCGAGCCTGGTCAGGTCAAGGATTTCGGTAATGTAATGAAGCAACTGCAATGCATTCCGCTTTATGATCTGTAAGCTTCTACGGTCGGCTGTATCGTTTGCCCTTTCGAGCATTGCTTCCACAGGGTTCATAATAAGTGTAAGGGGGGTCCTGAATTCATGCGAAATATTAGTGAAGAACTTTGACTTCAGGGAATCCATTTCTTTTAGTTTTTCAGCCTCCAGATTTGCCTTCTCCACACTTAGCTTTAGTCGCTGCCTTCTTTTTTGAAAATGAAGTAGCGACCATACAGATAATGAAACACATAGCAGATAAAATAAGTATGCCCACCATGTCCTCCACCAGGGGTAATGGATCTTAATTGTTGCTAAGGATTTGGCTAAGCCCCATATACCTTTGCTGTTTGCCAGTTTTGCTTTTAAATTGTATGTACCTGGTGGTATTTTTGTATAATTAATCGAATTATGATTTTGTGTAAATAACCAGCTTTTATCATAGTTTTCGAGTTGGAACGCATAATTCAACTTATGAGGTGCTTTAAAGTCGATGGGAAGAATTTCAAAACCAATCGAATTCATATTATGGTTTAGGTTAAGCACTAAATTTTCAGTTTTATTATCGTAAGCAATTGTTGTATCATTCAATATTGAAGCGTAATTGATTAATATATCTTTAATGTAAAATGGCGGAATAAATGAATCGGTCACAAGCTCATCTGCATTAAAGATATGAAAGCCATTCGATCCTGTAAAGATAAATTCGTCATGTTCAGTATTAACAGAATTATGTCCATAATAGTACGTGAAGTCATTTGTAATTAACCCGCTATGCCTGTCGTACCAATTTTCTATGATAAGTTTATTGTCATAAGCTGAAGATGAAAATTCGAATATACCATCTTCAGTTCCCAACCAAAAATCTCCGGAATCGTCAATATGAATTGAGTTGACATGTTTTATCTCAAGTTTTTTGTTTGTTATGCTATCACAGAAAGTTTCATGCTCAATATCGAAATATAGTAATCCACCTCCTAATGTCCCAACCCATAAGTATTTAGTGGGATATGCTGCATCAGGGCATACTGTCAATAACCTATAGTTATTGTTTTTAGATTGATTGTTTTTGTTGTATTTGAAGATTTTTACATTAGTTGGATTTTCAAAAAAACTAACTAATCCGAATCCGGTGGCTAACCATAAACCACCTAAAGGATTTTTTTCAATATGATATACTATTTGCCAGGATTGTTCAATTTCCGATTCTGTCCAGGATTTTACCGGAAAGCGTGATACCATCCGGCCATCCTTGTTAACTTTGAAAAGGAAAGTAATTTCCTTCAGGCTGTCAGTATCGTAATAGACTCCTGAAGTCCAGATAAAACCATCCGGCGATTCGTATAGTGCAGTTGCATGAATTTTATCAATTGCTATTTTGCTTTCAATTTCCAGCTTTGTTTTAGTAGCTAATTTACCTGTATCCAGAATATCAAAATAAACCAGGCCATTTCCTTCCATTGCTATCCAGTACCTGCCATTTTTATCTTCCAAAATCTTATTTGCGTATGAAGGATTGCTCAATGAAAAGGTATTATCGGTTAGAATCATAATAATTTCACCGGTGAACTGGTTGCTACAATAAATATCATCAGCAATTAACCACATCAAGCCTTTGCTATCTTTGTAAGCATACCTTAAGTTCGATCTGTTATTAAGATGTAAATGCTGGAGGTTTGGATGAACATAAGACGGTAAGGTATTTGTAATGACCTTAAATAATCCACCCCAGTGCGTGCCAATAAAAATTACATTAGAACTGGTTTTGTATATACAGCTAATGCTTTCTTTATGAAGAGTGTTCCTGTTACTTGATTGAAATGTTAGCGGATAAAAATTTGAACCTGACACATCGTAGAGGAAAAAAAATGAACCTGCTTTCATCCAAATGTATTCTCCATTCGAGTAGTTTAATTTAAAATCTTCAATCTCACTACCAGATATTTCTTCTGATAAAACCACCAATACAGTATCATTTTTACTGATTGTTTTATGGATATAGTTTGAATTTACTATCCGAACATTGTTTTGACAGTCAATGTATAAATAGGTATCCCGGTCTTGACTGCAAATAGATTTATATGAAAATAATAGGCTATCTGTATTGGACACATTTAGGGTAGAATCATTCCTTAATCTGCCGTAACATACATTTCTCTGGTAAAAAAACCATAGCATACCGGTATTATCGCAAAGCAGGTTTTTGATATGCTGTGGATAATATGAATTAATAGTTTTGCTAAGGAAGAATGTCCTAACAGGAAGTACCAGAGAATCAGAATTAAAACTTATGGTATTATCAGAAATACTATCAAATAATTTAATATCCGTTAAATGAATTATTTGGTTGTTTGCCCCCATTAACAATGAATTATCTGAACTTTCAATCATGCAATAAAAAATTTGGGGTAACTTGTTCCGTTTATCAGAATTAGATAATGTTACTCTGAAGAACCTATCGAATCGTGTTTGATAAATGCATAATCCTTTGTCGGTACCAATCCATGTTATCTTTCTGGAATCCTCATAAATAAAAAGTATTTGATTACCCGGAATTGAATAGGGATCAGAAAAATCGAATCGATAGGATTTAAAAGTGTGTCCATCATATCGAAACAAACCGCCATCTGCAGTTCCAATCCAAAGGTATCCCTGCTTGTCTTCATGCAAGCATGATATTCGTTTTTCAGCAAAACCGACTTCTTCACCCAAGTACTCAAACTTTGGGAAAAAGTATTTTCCAGAAGAATAAAGATCAGTAACTTCCAACATCTGGCCATAGGACATGGATATTGATAACACATAAAAACTTATCCCAAATATTAGTTGTTTCATCCCCAACTACAAATGTAGAAAAAGTCCTGAGATATTTGTTTTTAGGATTGAATATTCACACTGTAAGCACCCTTTCCTTAAACCATTGGATAGCTACTACAAACCCAAACAAGACTTTCATGTACTAGTTATTTACCTTGCACAGAACATAATGAAAAAAGGGGATACCAATAAGCATCCCCTTACTTCATCTACTTATTTAATACATTATTTTTGAATAACTACCATCTTTTTTGTTTGTTCAAATGCTTTTGTCCGAAGTCGATAAAAGTAAGTACCGGCACGTAGTGAAACACAATTAAAACTTATAATTTGTTTACCTTGTGGCATTTCACCGTCAACCAATACTACAACACGATCACCCAATACATTATATAATGCAAATTCAACTTTACAACTTTTGGGCAGATAAAATGAGAATTCCGTTTCTTCACCAAAAGGATTAGGAGAATTCTGGTACAAGACGAATGACTCTCCATCAATAACTGAAGATTGATTTAGTCTCGCAACTGAAATCTTATTAATCCCGTAGGTGTCATCTCCTTCTAACCAATCCTCAGTGTCGATACTGATTTCAGAACCATTTATAAGTTTTACAGTGAATTCTTCGCCCTCTTGTAATCCATCAATTTCCGGGGTTGTTTCATCGTCGCCCCAAAGCGAAATGGAAGTAAACTCATCCGTAGCACTGCCCAATCCAACCAATAGCCCTGATTGTGAATACACTGAAATTTCATCGCCAGGATTGATTCCGATACCGTCATGAATCAGGCCCAGGGTCATGTTGTTGCCTGTATTTTTCAGGCTTGCATTGAATTCGGGCCTGTCATAAACATATGAGAATTTAAGTGTATTTAACGGATTGGCCGGGTAAACCAGGTTGCAAGGAGCCCAGGCATTGACCAGGTATCCCTGCCCTGGATACATTGTCCCAATAAGGTCCAGATTGAATGTTGGCCAGTACACGGATCCATAACTATCTTTAACGATAATTACGCTATTTTCAATTGAACTTAGCATTATATCTATTGCACCGGGAACATTACGAAGATATGGAATTATACTCCATCCAACAATAATATTGCATATTGTATTTTGTGGTTGTACTGCCAAACCCACTATACTGATAATATCAGGATTCGCCATATTGACCTGATAGCCTTCACAAACGATCCAATTTCCTATTTGATTCAGGTTATTGAAATATGGCCAGAAAACCGCTCCTGCACTATTCTTCACTAAAATAACATTACTAACAATATCAGCTAAAACACTATCAAAAAGAGGATATACAGGTTCGATATAGGTTGAAAACAA
Source organism: uncultured Bacteroidales bacterium (assembly GCA_964388245.1). Lineage (GTDB taxonomy): Bacteria > Bacteroidota > Bacteroidia > Bacteroidales > M50B96 > JAIOYV01. The sequence continues at coordinate 8,819 of CAYLZH010000034.1, read as the reverse complement.
TGACCATCCTGACGATAATGAAATGGTTTGTGTGTCGTAGGTATATCCAACAATTGCACTTTGGGTAAGCACGCATAGATTGGCATCTTCAACAGTAACCACATATGTACCAACTGAAAGATTTGAAATATCCTCACTTGTTGCCCCATTGCTCCAGGAGTATGTATTAGGTGGGATTCCTCCCTGCACAGTAAGGTCAATTGCACCATCTGAACTACTAATGGTATAAGCGTCGGTTACTAATACAGTTGCCGAAAGTGCCAATGGCTGATCCACAAAGTACGAAGCATTGGCAGGGCATGCGTTTGCATCGGAAACAGTAACTTCATAATTCCCTGATGAAAAGTATGCAAAGCTTTCGTTAGTTTGTCCATTGCTCCAGGTAAAAGCATAAGGGGTTGTGCCTCCGGTAACTGTTTGGACAATAGCCCCATCGGAACCTCCGTAGCAACTTACATCGGTTACAATACCAGATATAGACATAGGCATTGGTTGGGTTATAATATATACGTTAGAAACCTGGCATCCGTTTACATCGCTAACCGTTACACTATATGTTCCGGCAGAAAGGCTTGCAATATCTTCGGTAGTTTCACCATTCGACCATAAAAATGAAAATGGTGTAGAAGCTCCGCTTGCCTGGGTATCGATTTCTCCATCACCATAACCATTGCACGTAATTGGGCTTACCACGTCATCAAGAAGTGTTTGAGGATAAACAGCTATATCAATGTACCTTGTAATGTAACTCAGTCCATCCGATACTATAGCCATGATTGTTGTGTTGGCAATAAATGTAGTTTCAAGAAACGGATCGGGGCCAAATTGTAGCGGCACTATTCCATCTGCATACCAATGATAGCTATAATTGCCAGAGCCACCCTGTGTGTGTGCGGAAATTGTTACCAACTGATCTGGACAAACTATCGAATCAGAAGCCGTCAACCAGACATCAAATTCCGGGTTGCCAAATTCGATCGAACAAGTATTGTTGTACCGGTTGTATTCTTGTGGTGACACACTTGTTATCTCGGCAAAAATTTCGCCGGAAGTCCCAGTTGCAATCCAGGGGACATAAATTGGATATGCAAGTGCACTGTTTGCTCCCAGGAAAAAATATGTCGCGCCAATGAATGTGGTGTCGAAACCAATAATTGAATACAGATGTATGGTTGCCGATCCTGCTTCGTTGCCTTCGTTAAACACTTTTGGATAGAACATTACATAACTGCCAATATCAGGTTCGGGTACCGATATGATCAGACAAGGATCGAGGAAAGTGAAATCGGGGGCAAGCCCTACAACCAGGGCACGGTCGGCAATATTGTTCGTTTTGCTTTCTTCAATAAGCATATTGTTTATGTCCAGCTCAACGGTAATAACATCAGTTCCGATTGAACCGGGAATGTATGGAATTGTACATGCAAAGGAAGAATCTTCGTAAGCCGCCAATCCGGGAATGTAAACAGAATCGCCATGCGCAACATTATTTATACGAAAGCCTGCCCAAAACGGGCCGGCATCAAGGCTGCCAATATTCAGGAACGAAGATGTAATTTCGACAGTGTCGCCCGGATCGGGATTTATCACACTGGGTGAAATATGCTGCGAATATACCGCAAGGTCGCAAACAGGTTCTTTAACAAGGATATAAATTATGTGTGAATTATTGGTTTCGTCTGATTCGCAGAAAAAAGTAGAGTCGGGCGGAATAAAATCAACTTTCACTAAAATCTCATGAGTTCCCAAAGTCTGGAATTGGTGATTGATTTGCGAAATTACCTCTCCGCCCGTGGCAACTACCGGAACTACATCGGTGCCAATATACACCCCATCGGCAAAATATGAAACAGGGATTGATGTGCATGTAAATTCCCCTTCGTTCCTGACATAACTTTTTGCATTAAAAGTACTACCTATAATAATATGGGCCGGGTTACTGCCACTATTCCCAATATGGTACCTTTTAGCATACAAATCGTAACCTATCTCTTCTGATTTAAAATTGTTCAGCTCGTTTAGCTCATACACCGTATTATCGGCATCGGCAAATACATCGACAAGTTGCGGGCACGAATCACGAACAAATAAACCAGACAGTACAATGCGGCTATCGTAAGCCAACAAGCTGTCGATCCAAACCGAATCGACATTTGTCCCATCCACATCGAATGATACATAGAATTCATAGGCCGTGCTATTGCCCGTGTTCCTTATAATCGACCCGGCCCTGATCAGGTCGCCGGGCAAGGCATTCGGATTAGCAACAAAAATATTAAGTGTACTTAATTCGGGCAGCGATGGTTCAACATAAATACTTTCGATAAGCTCCTGGTTAGTTTCGTTTGTCTCAGAAACAATATTGTTTGGGTCGACTGTAATTTTTATTTCGTGATAACCGGTAGAAGCAAAACTATGGCTCAATGCAATTGTGTTATGCAACAAACCTGCTACCGTGCCGAGGTTTAGGATTGCAAGTGTGTCGCCGGTAGTAATATCTTCTATCAATGCTGTTGTTGCAGTTGAAGGATCACATTGCAGGTTGCTAATATTGAACAATAAATTTATTGTTTGTGCCACATAAGGGGAATTATCGCTAAATACAATATCGGTTGGTGCCAAATCGGGTCCTGGCGGGTAAATATTTTTGCCCTTGCTGAGATAATTGTTCGCCTCGTTCGATTCGGCAACAACATGTGTTGGGTCGAGTGAAACTGCAAAAGAGTGGGGACCAGTTGTGTTGAAAGTCATCGACTTACCGATCGGCATGTTTTGCCCTGCCCCAAGATAACTCACAAATATTGTGTCGCTTACCACATTGTCGACATAATAGTACACATAGAAATTGCTTGCAGGGAGGTTTCCTGCATTCGTGAAATACCCGTTTATGCTGACCGGATTTCCGATAACCGAACACCCACTGCTCCAACTCATCCAATAATAATCAATTTTTAGATCGATGTATTGAGGAATAGGAATTGGGTCCACAGTTAAGGTATCGTCTCCCGATTGACCTGTTAAAGTATAGTCGGTAACGGTAGCGTTAATGGTGTAACTACCTGACTGTGATGGCGCAGGAAAGTAAATATCAAAATATCCGCCAAGAACAGAATAGGTTGTAAACGATTGGCCTGTTTGCTGAATTGTCATCGTAACGGTAGCTCCCTGACAAGGTTGGTTACCATCGGGAAGGTCATATTCCACCTGACCGTAATAATGAACAATTGCCCCAGTCCCGGCATCGACAACCGAAGGGTATAGCCCGGTAGAAGTAAATAATATCTGCGGAAGTGGCACATTGCCAACTGTAATTGGACGGATAGCGAAATTATTCAATTCATTGTCTTCCAAAATTGAATCTAATGGATCGACCCAGACTTTTACGGGGTAATAATCCCAATACGAGAAATAATGTTGGATGCTGACCGATGTAGAGGTTTGCGGTTGGATTGCGGAAATAATAGTGCTGTCAACGATTGTATCTTTAATTACGAACCAGACTTTTACGTTTTCAGCAAGGAAATCGCTATAGTTATGGATGTTTGCCGTGATAGTAATTTGCTGGCCCACAACGGGCGATGGGTCGGAGAAAATAATATCGTTTGCAAAAATACTCAGATCAAGAAGATCGTTGCTCACCATTGGCCCCGAAACATAAGCTGTGTCGGTGCTTGTTGCAATATTGCCTAACGAATCGTAAGTAAAGTATTGATAGCCATGGTTGCCCAAACCCAATGATGTGATATACACATAAGTTTTCCCATCAATATAATTCGAATCGGTAGGGTCAAGTTCCGAAAGGCTTATTATTTTGTCCATTGGGTCGGTAAAATCGGTATCGGCATTATTGTCGATCCCCAATTTTGGATAGCCTGCCATTGGCGGGTTATTGTCGGCATCGGCATACACGATTTGATATTCGAAGTAAGTATTTGATGGTCCACTTGTTGGCGACACACCAGTAGTTCCGCTAAAAGGCGAAACAGTGCTAAACGAAATATCGGGCGCTTGCGACTGATAATATCCCCAACCACTTACCATAACCGAATGAGTATTTACGGCATCATCAGTAAAACCAACTTCGCCGGAGTATTGTCCGATTTGGGTGGGGTCAAAAGAAAGAACAACATTTTGCGATGATCCGGCATCGACGACAAAACTACATGCTGCAAAACTAAACGCCGAATCAGTAATAAAACAATCGATAATATTTAAAGGCAATGTGCCGGTGTTATGAACAGTGCAGCTTGTTGTTGCCCCGGTATTTATGTCGGTAGGCCCAAAGTTGTGATTGCTGCAAATAAGCTCCCAGCTTAAAATGGAATCTACGCCTGTGCCCGAAAGTAAGATTTCGGAACAGGGAGAAATCGTATCGGAAACAATTGTAAGGACTTCGGAAAAATTACCGACAAAACCAGGGTTAAAATTGATATCAACATTTAGACTGTCGCCTACCTGAATAATTCCAGTAAATGGGGCAACAATACTAAAAGCGCTCCCAGTAATCGACATAGAAAGTACCTCCAATGGCTCGTTTCCTGAATTTAAAATTGTAACTGTTTCGGTTGCAGTAAAACCCTCAACAACATCTCCAAAACCTATTGAAGTGGTTGAAAGATCGCAAGTTCCACATTGCAGAGTCAAATTATATTCTATTAATACAGGTGTATTGCTATAGTCGTTGCTGTGAATTTCGAAATTTCCCGAATAAGTTCCCGAAGGGAGTGCCGGGTCACAACTTAAACCTATTGATACTAAATCTCCCGGAGCTATTGACAAGGCCGAATCGGATAAATAAAGACCACTAAAAGGCGGAATAATATTGACATCTAAAATGTCGGTTCCTGAATTTCCGATTTGAACGGTTAAAACTGGTGATGATCCACAATCGATCCATTCTGACATGCTACTTGCAAAAACGTATATTTCTGGTAGTAAAGTATTTGTCAGTTCTGCCTGTACAATTACATGATTTAAGGAACCAGTCCCTTCATAATATAGGGCCTGGATTTCGGTTACTGAGAGGGCACGGTTGTAAATGCGCACATCGTCGATTATTCCTGAATAATAGGAGACATAAGGATAATCCTTTCCTAATACTGTATTTCCGGTAAATGTGCCAGCATAGGGTGAATTGTAAGAACCAGATGTGTTATCAATATAGCAAACCGTGTCTTGCAGCGAAACACAAATAACAATATGATGCCATATGTTATCATTCACAGATATGGGGTTATCGCTATAATGTATGGTTCCTGAGTTATCCATCCGAATAATATGTCGTGCAAGCTCACTGCTAAACAAATTTGAACCCCCTTCAGGAAATGTGTTTTGAGATGATTTCATCCAAAGCGAAATTGTATAGGTGCTATAGCTGTGATAGCCGATATGGATATAATCATCCACTCCATCAAAATTATATGCACTATTCAGATTTCCAAATCTATCGCTAACCAGGCTTGCCCCATTCACGGTGCCATCGTTCCAGTTATAACTTTCATCAATTGCATTTCCATTAAATGGAAAATAAGCAATCAAACCACTATCAAGGTTTATGTTTTGAATGGCATTGCTCGTAATGTGAAGTGTATCGGTGTAGGCTGCGGCTGTGTAATCCTTGTCGAGAATTACGGGGATTTGCAAGGAGTCGCCAGGTGGAAGTAGACCACCGAGATTTCCAAAACCTTGAAGGTTGAGGGTTGCTGTATCCAACATAAACGGTTGCTGTAAGCCAAATAATGTATCTATATCTAAACCGCAATTGCCGGAATTGCTTATCCAGGCCGAGAGGGTTTCGGGAATGGTATCAATTACAACAGTTCCGAAATCTATGGTATCGGGGGAGATTGCTATTGCTGGGGCGCAGAGAATAAATTCTGTTATTTCAAAAACACCCGATGTATCACATCCATTTCCATCCGTAACATCAACTATATATGTTCCGGCAACCAAGCCGCTTATATCTTCAGTGGTTTCACCATTGCCCCATAAAAAACTATATGGTGTGGTGCCGCCCGTAACTGTAATATCAATTGCCCCATCCGAACCGCCTTGTATAGAAACATCTGAAATAATTTCAGTGAAAAATATTTCGTCTGGTTCGCTAATAGTGATAATGGTATCTATAATCATTGCTCCGGCATCGATTACCGTAACCGAATATGTGCCTGCCGCCAGTCCTGAAATATCTTCGGTGCTTTCTCCATTCGACCATGCAAACGTATAGGGTGGTATTCCTCCCAAAACTGTTAAATCTGCCGAACCATTGGAACTACCGTTACAAGAAACATCAATGGTCGTAATGGTCAGATCGCCAAATACAACATTGTCCATGAGGCACCGGACAGAAAAGGCGTTCAATTTGGGGTGGTAATCCCTGTTTACATTTTCACTACTTCTGTGCATATCACGATACCATGCACTCGGTACCGAACTCTGTGTTGCTGTCCACCAGTAGCCATAACTACCCAGTGAGTAAAACGAACCACTGAGGCGCAGGCCCCCAGGCAAAGCCGTAAAACCGGAACTATTGGTAGCCCCGGCATTGGGGCTGTTCCAATGTGCTGTTCCGCTTTCTTTTAGCTTGCCCCCTGCTATACTTGTACCCCCAAGACTATCTGTTAACTCTGTCCATTCTGAATCACTTGGAACATGCCAACCTGGTGGGCAAATTCCTTGGACCCCGCTTGGGTTGCTGTTGCTGCTGGTAGCTCCGTCCATCATGGTGTCCCAGTCGTAAAGCCCTCCATAAGTATCGCAATTACCCGGAATATTGTTGTAACAATGACGAACTATACTGTTGCCGGCTAAGTTGCTTGTAACCTTAAGGTTTTCCTTCATCCAGCACTGGTTGCCAATTTGCACCGTATAATATTGGTTGCCATCGTAGTCGGTAATTTGGTCTCCACACGAAAAAGGATTTGTTACGGGCTGTACGTTAATATAATCTGTCATAATCAAAGTATTGCTGTTTGTACCATCCGAGACTACCAACGAAACGGTATAAATCCCTGGCGTTTGATACAAATATTGAGGATTCTGCATAGTTTCTGTCGTACCATCGCCAAAGTTCCAAAGCCAGCTTGTTGGGTTTCCTGTCGAGAGGTCGGAAAATTGGATTGTATCGTTAACGAAAACCTGGGTATTGGAGGCAGTGAAATTAGCTAATAGGGTCGGTGATTTCTGAAGTCTTAAAACAAAAGCATCCTTGCCTCCCAACGAGGTAAGGTTGTTCAACCCAGGTCCGGGATCAAAGTCGGCAATACCACTAAAACTACCTGTTGCGATAATATTTTTAGAGTAATCGAGTGCCACCGAAAAAGCACATTCATCAGCATTGCCACCTGTGCTTTTTGCCCAGAAAAAATTTCCGTTATCAGTTATTTTCGTAATAAAAATATCGCTGTTTCCAAAAGAAGAAAGATGATATCCTCCATTCGGACCGGGATCAAAATCAGCAGTATCGTTGAAACAACCTGATGTATAAATATTTCCTAATCCATCAAGTGCAATTGAACAACCCTCGTCGTGAGAGTTACCGCCCATATTTTTTGCCCACGCGTAATTTCCATTCTCATTTAATTTCAATAGAAAAATATCACAGCCACCAAAAGAGGTAAGATTGCCGCCCCCCGATACAGGATTAAAATCGGCAGTGTTTTGGAAACATCCTGTTGTATATACATTTCCGGTAAAATCGTAAGCAATGAAATTACCATAGTCATCGGAAGTGCCACCAATATTTTTTGCCCAAATAAAATTTCCCGAAAAGCTTAATTTTGAAATAAAAATATCAGTACCGCCATTTGATGTAAGGTTATATACTGTGGGTCCAGGGTCAAAATCAACAGTACCTTCGAACCATCCTGTCGTATAAGCATTCCCATTGGCATCGATTGCTATTGAAAGACCTTGTTCGTCGGCACTACCCCCCAGATTTTTAGCCCAAATAAAATTCCCGGAGGGATCTAATTTCGAAACAAAAATATCAGTACCACCATTTGATGTAAGATTATATACTCCAATCCCCGGGTCAAAATCAGCAGAATCGTTAAAATATCCTACTGTATACACATCTCCGAATGCACCCAGGCCTATTGAAAGAGCTTCGTCGGAACCATTTCCGCCCATATTTATTGCCCAGACAAAATTTCCAGCGTCATTTAATTTCAGGATAAAAATATCAGATGCTCCATTAGAATTAAGATTGTATACTCCGAGTCCCGGGAAAAAATCGACAGTGCCTTGAAAACTACCTGTTGTGTAAATATTTCCATAATCATCGCGAACTATTGAATAGGCTTCATCGTGGTAGGTTCCACCTATGTTTTTTGCCATAAGCAGGTTTCCGGTAGAATCTAATATCGAAATATAGATATCATAATCTCCGTTTGAAGTAAGATTATAGACTCCGATTCCAGGATCAAAATCGACTGTTCCCTGAAAACTGCCTGTTGTATAGATGTTTCCTTCATTATCAGTGGTGACAGATTTTCCTTCGTCCAAACCTGTACTGCCAAAACCGGCAGCCCAATCAAACTGGTGGCCTTGTGCATGAAAGTTTGTACTTAGCCATAATAGTGCTATTGTCAGTGTGAGAATTGTAGATAATTTTGTCATATTAATTGTATTAAAGTTTATATCACAAGTAATTATTCTAAAAAGTCATCGGATGACTAAACTGTAGGAGTTTTAAGTTTTTAGACTGGAATCATTTATATAAATCATTTTTTCTTGCAATATAATAATATTTCAGACAAATTTTCTTTAATTTAAGGTTTATATAATACCGGAATGGTAATTCACCTTTAACCCTTGGA
>CAYLZH010000033.1:0-25681 GCA_964388245.1 uncultured Bacteroidales bacterium | reverse complement strand
CAATATGGGATACTTGATGAAAGTTTTAATCATATACCTGTGCAATACACAATCGTAAAAATGTTTGATAGGCATGACAGTCTTTATGCCATTCAAGCAAGGTCGCGGCATTTTTCCGGTTTCAATGGCCAAATGGTGGAGCCAATAATTCGCTTAAACCCGCACGATCATGTGGGGATTGAGGAGCAAGAAATGGAGCAAGGATTATTGATTTACCCTAACCCGGGCCAAGATGAAATTATAATACAACACAGTAGAATAATAAAAACTATAAAAATCTATACGATGGCGGGTGTTTTTGTACGAAAAAAACCGGCAAACACAAAAAGGCTTTCCATAGATATATCAACTCTACCGCCAGGATATTACATACTTCAAATTAGCAACGAGTGCGATGTTGTGGCAAGAAAGTTTTTGAAAGTCAGATAGTTTGAAAAGTTTAATAAAATGCATGTTCCAACCTTAAAAAACAACTTAACTATGAAAAGAAAACTATTATTTTCAATGATTGCTTGCTTATTGCAATTTACAATGACTGCACAAACACCCTATTCCGATACCCTCGACATAAACAATGTGGCGGCTGTGGTTTTTTCTAATGGAAATTATTTTTGGGATATGCAGGGAGGGGCCCCTTTATCAAGTTCCTGCCGGATCGAATAAATCGACTATTTATATACTAAGCCCCTGGTTGGCCGGTTTCGATGAAAACGATTCTATTCATCTTGCTGCGCAGCTTTACAACGGCCAGGATTTCCTGTCGGGGCCCATTGTCGATATTGCCCAGTTCAACGACACGGTTACCGCCCAGGAGTACGACATGATATGGAAAATAAACCGTTGGCAGGTGGAAGAATTTAAGCAGCAATGGCAACTTGGCAATGTCACCAATGGGTTCTATACTATACCTATGGTAATCGCAACCTGGCCGGGCAACCACCCCGGAATGAACGACAGGCTGGCCCCTTATTTCGATTACAACCAGGATGGGGACTACGACCCAATGGACGGAGATTACCCCGAAATAAAAGGTGACCAAATGCTGTGGTGGGTCTACAACGACAATACACAACACACAGGTTCGGGAGGGGAGCCGTTGGGCGCAGAATTTAGGGTGTCGTTTTACGCCTTTTTCCACAGCAACCCGCCAAACGATAGTGTGGCAACCATAAACGACATAACCTTTCTGAACTTTGAAATTGTAAACCGCTCGCTTCAGGATTATGATTCGACAAGGTTTGGGATATTTACCGATTTCGATATTGGCTATGCATACGATGACCTCCTCGGTTGCCATGTCGACCTGAACTCGTTTTATGCATACAATGGCGAGGCCATTGATGGTTCAGGTCAAATCAATGCCTATGGTGGCCCAACACCACCGCCGCCATCACAGGCTATAAACTTCCTGTCTGGGCCCGAAGCCGACCCTTTTGATGGCATCGACAACAACCGTGACGGGACTGTTGACGAACACGGCGAACGCTGGGGTATGAGCCATTTTATGGCTTTTAGTAGTAATCCATCACCCCCTTTTATGTTTCCCAATATCCCAATTGTTTATTATAATTATATGCAGTCTGTATGGAGCGACAGTACTCATCTTGTTTATGGGGGAAATGGGTATCCCTATGATACCACTCAGGCTTATATACAAACTAATTATGCCTACCCGGGCAGTTCTGATCCGCAAGGCTGGGGCCAAAACGGGCAGGTAATGCCTCCCTGGGATCAAACAGACTTTCCAGCAGGTGATAGAAAGGGCATCGGCAGTTGTGGCCCATTTACTTTTGAGCAGGGAGAAATGTTTTCGGTCGATATTGCCCTATCCTATGCACGACCCGATACCGGTAATCCTTTGTCGAGTTTAGAAGAAAATTTCGGTATGATTGAAGATGTAATTATCTGGTTTCAGAACGACAGCTTTCCTTCTAGCTACACTTTATCGTACATGAACCCGGAAGTGGCAGCAAGCTTCATTATGTACCCCAACCCAACAAACGATAAGATACATATTAAATCCAATAGCAAAATCAAGAATATCGAAATCTTCAACCTGGCCGGCATACTTGTACGAAAAGAACCGGCAAATACAAAAAGCATTACAATCGATGTGTCCCTCCTGGCTTCCGGCAACTACATTGTCCGTGTTATTGGACAGGATGCGGTTAGTACAAAGAAATTTGTGGTGATACGATAAACTGCTGTTTGGGATTTAAACAACAGTGATGTTATCAAAATGGCATTAACTGCAAATCCGACCATAGGTTTTGTTTTTCCCGCAGCTTGCGCAGATTTCCGCAGATACAACTTTACTCATATGTGTGAAGTATATTTATGCGAAATTCTGCGATATCAGCGGGAGTATAACACGATTGTTCTATTATTTAGGAGAGCCTGATCCGTTTTGTTTTAAACTCAAATCCATACTCTTTTAATTCCTCCAGGGCCGGTTTGTAAAGTTCGGGTAAATTAGGTGGCATTCGCAGGCCTTTTGCCTTTATTTTTCCATCTACAATCAATCTTGCAGAAATTGCTGTTGGCAATGCAACTGCCCTTGACATGGCTGTTTCTCCATCGGGATCGCCCAACACATTCATGGTAGCCAACCATTTTTCTTTTCTGCCACCGTCGAATTCCGCAACTATTTCGATATGTAGAATAATCATGTCTTTTTCGCCGGGAGCATAAACCATTTTCTTTAGCATCAGGTGTAAAAGTACATCCAGGTTGGTTCCCTTTTTAAGAGATATTGGCTCGTTGTCGAAAAGTCCTAACCATTTTATCCGGTGAATGAAATCCGAGTTGACATTAAGCCCCAGATAGTCAGCAACTTTTTGTTCTATGCTTTCATCTGAACCATTTTCAACCAATGTGCTTGTTAATTGAAGAAATGTGGTGCCATCAAAATGCCTGATTTCTTCACTGTCGAATAAACCAAGCTCGCCCAAATACCGCATATTGTTGCAATAGCCGGAATACCGCAGAAGCCCCCGGTAAAAGGATACGCTTTTATCCAGGCCAAAAGGTTCGATGTATTTCTCTACATCCTTATTGGCATAGGTTTCAAAAATGCCAAGGCCATCCACCTCGACAAACCAGAAGTTTTCAAAAAGTTTATCGCCGGGGATATAAATCTTCTTTCCTTCTTTATAATAGGCAGCTGCTGTTTGTGCAGCAACAAAAACTGTTACCGGGTCCCAACAGAATTTATAGCCCATCGGGTTATTATTCGATTCGAACGAAGGAATACCACTACCATATGAGTTTAAGCTCAACACCCTTCCATCCTCTTCTTTAATCTGATCAAGTAGTAATTGTGTTCCAAAATGATCCATGCCCGGCACTTCGCCCAGTTCATTCAAAATCAGGATTCCTTTTTCTTCGACTTCATGTTTTAACTCCATTAATGCCGGGACCTCATAAGAAGCAGTAACCAAATTTATTTTATACTTCAGGCACGATCTGGCAATTAAAATATGGACTGGTTTGGGCACCATACTAATTACAATGTCCGACTGCGATACAATCTTATCAAGCTGATCGATATCGTTGTTTTTCCATTCAATAGCAGTACACTCCGGTCTGTTGGCTTTAATCTCATTGGCTTTTTCAATATACTGATCTACTAACAGGATCCGGTAATCCTTTTTTACTATAAAGTAGTCAACCATTGGTTTGACCATCAATCCGGCACCTATTATTGCTATGGTTTTAACATTTTTCATATCTATTTTTTTATCTTAATTGGATTTATTCTATCGAGATATGTAAAGATATGAATTTTTGCTACAAAATTTGTTATATCTCAAGTCTATTACAGTTTGTGATTTTTTCCAATATGGAACGGATAACAAATCCGGTTCAGCCCTTTGTGGTTTGATACCATCCCTACACTAGTAAAAATTCCATGCCGGCGATTAAGATCAATTTCCTTCAATTCACTACATAAATATTACGGTTCAGTTCATTTTATTTTCAGGGTTGATTATTTCTGATGATCATTGCATAAGAAATTAAATTAACCAAAACTTATTAATTATGACCAAACTGCAAAAACTTGTCCGTACACTCCTGATAGTTACTATTCCTGCACTTACATTATTCTCGAGCTGCTCGGCACACAAAGTAAGCACAAAGGTTTGCTGCAAAGGAAAAACCATTTGCACTAATTATCATCAGACAGGAGGACTTTCGACCTGCAGGATCGAGACCAACAACATGGACCTTTATGTCGAGATGAAAGGCGACATACGGGTAACCGAAAACGACCGGGATATTAAGAGCATATCGCCCGGTGGATACCTGAAATTTAGTCAGAAAACTTTTGGTAACAAGCGGACAATTAGCATCGAAAGCGATTCGAACGGACAATTAACCCGGAAGTTTTACGAAAACCGTAGCGAAATTCCTTACGAACCCGAAGGCCGGAAATGGATGAGCGAAGTATTAATCGAAGTAATCAGGGCGTCGGGTATCGATGCTGAAAACAGGGCAAAGCGGATCTTTATGCAGAGTGGCTTCGATGCATTTATAACCGAAATAAATCAGATCGACCGGAGCTCGATAAAAGCCGATTACTTTGCAGGATTATTGTCAATACCAACCATAAAAACCTCCGACCTGGTCCAAATAGCCGAGAACATCCCGGTAAGAATTAGCTCTGAAACAGAGTGTGCCCAATTGTACCGGAAGCACGCTAATGTTTTCATGGCCGATCCTGATGCTTGTGCGGCCTATCTTCGAAGTGTAGCCAAAATGTATTCAAACACCGAACGGGGTTCTGTATTACGTACCATCAATCCAAAAATCGATATAAATAATCCACTGGTATCCGAAGCATATTTTAATGTCGTAAACCGTTTGGAAAGCAGTACGGAAAAAGGAAGTGTGTTGCGCGATTTAATCGCCGAGCAGGAACTAAGCGATGATACATATATCTCGTTTTTAGTTGCCACAAAAAAGATCTCCTCTAATACAGAACTGGCATCGGTTCTTCGTGCAATTAAAAAACCCAACTTCACCAGCCGGGAAATTATCGAAGCATATTTTGCGGCTGTTACCAGTTTATCGAGCAATACGGAAGCCGGACGGGTACTTCGCGACCTCTATAAAAAACAAAGCCTTGGGAACGATGCACTTTTGGCCTACCTATTTTGTGCTAAAAGGATAACTTCGAATGTTGAACTGGGTTCAATAATGCGAAACATGTCAAAAATCGACCTTGGGAACAAAGACATAATGAAAGCATATTTTGCCACTGTCAACAGTATTTCGAGTGATACTGAGAAGGGACGTGTTTTGCGTAACCTGATTAATTCCCAAAAACTAAACAACGATGCCCAGATTGAGTTCCTGTATGCAACAAAACGCCTGTCGTCGAACACGGAATTAGGATACACAATGCGCGACTTTATCCCACATCTAAACCGTGAGAAAGGAGTAATTGAAGCCTTTTTCCTGACAACAAACACCATAGCAAGCAACACCGAACACGGACGTGTATTACGTGAACTGATAGAACACGGGAACTTAAACCATGAATTAATCATGGGTGTACTGCACAGCACAAAGCGTCTGTCGTCGAATACCGAAAAAGCAAGTGTGCTTACCGAGCTCGCCTCGATAATGCCAAAAGAAGAATCATACATTAAGGAATTTAAAGTGGCAGCGTCAACCATATCGTCTCAATCGGAGCATGAGCGGGTAATGAGGAGCTTAAAATAAGGAAAAAGACAAACATCGTTGATCAAATTTTTAACCCATAATTTATAATCCGGCAACAATATCCGGGACCAAAACCTGCTAAACATTTATTTCGCAACAACAGATTACAAAGAACCGGAAATTCAAACTTAATCTCTATTTCATTATCTTTGAATTTCTGGTTCTTTATTAAAGCAAACAGGGATAAATAATGAAACAACACTGGTGGACAATAAGTATTGCTTCGGCATTAGGCCTGCTTGTATTTATGTATTTGTCGTACAGTCATGACGGATCGTTGCCGGCGCCAAAAAGCCAATTCGACGATTATCTTTTTTCCCTGCTTACAGGTGCCTTAACCGGCCTGATCTTTTTCTACACTACACGCCTGTTAATTCGCTGGTTTCATTGGAAACAAAAAATGGCTTTGCGCTTATTGATTGGATTTTTGTTTCAATCGAGCCTGATAATCGGACTTTTGCTACTGATCCTCTGGGTTATTACCTGGTTTACAGCAGTGACAGACAGTGTCCTATTCGGCGGAACGTTTGGCGATATACACCTAAAGCTTATAATTATTTCATGCTTCCTGGTGTTTTTGGCCGAGATTGTGAACCTGGCCTTTTATTCGTTTAACTATTATTCGAATCTTCAGATTGAAGAGGAACAACAAAAACGACGGCAACTGGAACTGCAGTTCGAAGCACTGAAAAGCCAACTCAGTCCGCATTATCTCTTTAATTCTTTAAACACAATATCATCGCTGCTATACCGCGACAGTATACTTGCCGAGAAATTTATCCGCGACTTGTCGGCCATGTACCACTTTGTGCTGCGAACACATAGAAGAAATCTTATCAGTTTAAAAGAAGAAATGGATTTGGTAAATTCCTATGCAGCCCTAATGACTGCAAGGTTTGGCCAGGCATTTAAAATAAGCTCTTCAATTAAAATAAATGATAAGCATTTTATGATTCCACCGTTAAGTATTCAAATGCTTATTGAAAATGCACTAAAACACAACCAGTTTTCAGAAGAAAATCCCTTAGAGATTCAACTACAAACAAAAGAAAACAACTACCTTGAAGTTACAAACCCGTTCAGGCCAAAGCCCGGACACCTGACAATCGACAACAAATTATTACGGGCCCCTACCCCATCGAATTCGATGAAAATCGGACTGGAAAATATTAAGAAGCGATTTTCCTTTTTCACGCATCAGGATGTCTCAATAACCTGTTCCCGGAATTTTACTGTCATACTACCATTAATAAAAAAGGATGATGAAGCCTAAGATTTTTTTAGACAGTATTGTTTTCAGGCTTGTAGCACCAATGCTTTATGGTTCGGTTATCTACATCCTTATCCTGCTGATTTTTGATTCACTGTATCAGATCAAAGAAAATTTCTTTAGTCAGGAAATCTTTGTTACAATTATACTTACATATGTTCAATTCGAGGCAATTCGTGGCATAAACCTGTTGATAAACAGAAAATCGAATTCCCGGCAAACAAATCTTAGCAGGATTTTTACTCAATTTATTTCAGGGGCTACAGCAAGCATCCTTATTGTGAGCCTCGGTATATGGGCCTACTTTGTGTTCATCGTTGGTTTTTCAACTTTTACCAGCGAGCTTATCACTTTTATTGCCATTTTTTTGCTGACAAGTATTATTTACAACCTGCTATACATCAGCCTGATTTTCCTGGGAATGAAAAACGAAGTTAAGATTGACAAAGAATCCACACTTCGGAAAAACCTTGAGGCTGATCTTCAGAGTTATAAAAATGAAATTAATCCGGGCTTGTTATTCGAAAGTTTTGAAAGCCTTATTGGCTTAATCCATTCATCAACCTTGAAAGCTGACGAATTCATCGGTCATTTATCAGCTTATTACCGTTATTGCCTGCACAACAGGAACAACGATCTGATAACACTTTCCGAAGAAATGAAAGTTTTCAGATCGCTTCTAACAATTCTGAATTGTAAATATTCCGGCCAAATTACACTTATAAATAAACTCCCTGATGATGACATACAAAACATGCTGATTCCATGTACATTATTGCGATTATTAGAGTTAGCCACCCGAACAAACATAATTGATCCGAACCAAAAAATGGACATCGAACTAACAGCCAACAATAGTCATATACTGTTTGAACACAAGCATAATCCCACATTGCACCAGAATGAAGATATAATTTCGCATGTTGAAAAAATGAAGAAATCATATTCCTATTTTTCAACTGTTGCTTTCGAATACAAAGAAAATAACGGAATAAAAACGGCTAAAATTCCACTATTAAAACTTGAAGATGCAGAGGCTGAAGAATAAAAAACTGAAATTATGAGAGTTATTCTTATTGAAGATGAAAAACCGGCTGCAGAAAAGCTGGAGATGCTGCTAAAAAGGTATGATCCGATGATTGACATTGCCGGGATTTTTGCAGGCGTCAGTGAAAGTGTCGAATGGCTGGCTGATAAAAAAAACAGCATCGACCTGATTTTCCTCGACATACAGCTAAAGGACGGATTGAGTTTCGAGATTTTTAATCAATTGAATATTCAGAAACCGTTGATATTTATCACAGCATACAATGAATTCGCAATCGATGCATTTAAGCTGAACAGCATCGACTATCTTCTGAAACCCCTGAATTACGATGACCTGGTGCGCAGCATGGAAAAGATAAAATCGCTGCAGGCCAACCTGCCCGAGACAAGACAAAAACAGCAATTCGAAGAGCTGAGCCTGGTATTGTCGCAATTTCAGAAAAACTACAAAACACGGTTCATGGTCAGGGTAGGTGATCACATCCGATCAATAGCTGCTGATGATATCTCATTTTTCTACGCTGATGGACGGACTGTCTATCTTGTAACCGGAAAACAGCGACAGTACATAATCGACTACCGGCTCGAAAACCTTGAAGAGATACTCGATCCGGCATGTTTTTACCGTGTCAACCGCACCTTTATTGTCAATATTAACGCCATTGCCGATGTGCTGATATACTCAAACAGCCGGCTAAAAATAAAGCTGCATTTCGATTTCGAAAAGGAAATAATTGTTAGCCGTGAGAAGGTTCCTCAACTAAAAACCTGGTTTAACGGATTTGGGTAGGTTTAATTAGATTTTTATCCCCAACCTCCGACAGTTATTCATAGCTACTTTCAGTCTCCTTCCTTGAAAACAAGGGGGACATATCGTTGTTTCATAGCTTGTTAAGTGGAAGTATCCTGCAAATTTGCTACAGCTTATACCCCTTCCTTACCTGTACGGAAGGGATTGGGATGGATTAACTAAAATATAACACCTTATTTTATTTGTAAACCTCATACAACCTGGTGATCCAATAAATTGTCCAGTTAGTGATTAGACAATTTATCTCTTGAAAATGTTTGTTTTATATATGCCTATTTCATAACTTTATAAAAATTTTCACTATTGTGATGCAACTAATCCATTTTGTCCGATCTAATTTATGTGAACCAAATAATCGAAACATATGAAAACCTTTTCCCTTAAAAATTTTATGCTGATCATTTTAATGCTATTTCTCTTTTTGTCATTTGAGAAACAAGAATGCCATTCACAGGTATACTATTGGCAGGAAACGATTACACACAACCCATGTCCGGGAGATAGTCTCGGAAGTATCGAGATATCTTTTCAATGGGGAACGCCATTCACATATAGTATACTTTGGTCGAATGGGGCAACAACTGAAGATATTTATTTCTTACCATCGGGTAATTATTCTGTCACAATTTACGATCCTCCCCCTTTATATTTTTCATATGAACATGATTTTACTGTGGGAGTATCAACCTCGATACAAATAAATGAGACCATTGTTGATGCTACAGCTCCCGGAGCAAACAATGGTGAAATTCATCTAAATATTTCCGGAGGATCAGGCAACTACATAATTTCCTGGGCCCATGGCGACACCACAGCAAGCATAACCGATTTATATGCAGGGGTATACTATGTTACTATCTCGGACACGCTGAGCTGTGCAATTGATGCTGAACACACCTACTTTGTGGAGGCACCCCTTCCGCCTGGCTGGGAAGTTACAACAACCAATACAAGCCACACTCTTTTTCTTGAAACCTCGACCTGTGTTAATATCGGGGACAGCACCTTAAGTTCCGGAAGTTTAATTGGAGTATTTCACGATGAGGGCGGCCAGCCGGTTTGCCGGGGCTATTCCTTCTGGAACCAGCAGGAAAACATGATTACGGTTTTCTTTCCTGATTCCACAGCAAATTACACATCCCCCTGGTCCCAGGAATTTTATTTCAAAGTTTATGAAGCCACAAGCTCGCAGGAATTCGATGCCCAGGTTTGTTGCCTTGGCAGTAACAGCAGTTATATGTGCAACTTGTTTGCCCCCTGGATGAACAACAGCGAAATTAGCTGCATTTATATTGAAAACAGCTACAATCAAACCCTCTCGTTTTACCAGGGCTGGAATACTTTTTCTGTGGCACTCGAACCCGATCCGGCAGGCCTTGAAGCAATGTTTGCCCCCATCATTAATGATATAAAAATAATTAAGGATGGCTATGGCCTGGTTTACTGGCCCGAATACAATGTTAATTTTATTGGCAATGTGGAAATTGGAAAAGGCTACCAGGTTAAAACCCTTTCTGCTCAATCGCTAACTGTTAATGGATATCATATTTATCCAGAACTGATTCCATTTACACCACCCAATGGTTGGAGCATGTTTGGGTATTATAGCAATACACCAATTGGCCCACAGTTTGTATTTGGAGTACCACCGTTTACGCCATCACCAATCGAATTAATAAAAGATGGCTATGGAAATATTTGGTGGCCATTTTATCAATTAGATTGGATTCCATACCTAAATTCTGGTATTGGCTATTGGATCAAGGTAAATTTCCAGGAAACTTATTATTTTCCTTCCCATGAATGTTATTAAAGAAAACCTTCCCCTTAAAAAATATACGATTATGAAAACAAAAAATCGAAAAACATTTGGACTGATTCTGTCTATATTGTTTGTAATTAATTTTCTAAGTGTATTTCAACTGAAAGCCCAACCGTTAGTATTCGATAGTGTATCGATTTCTCACAACATCTGCTTTGGTACCTGCAATGGAAGTATCGATCTGGAAATCGACAGTGGTGTTCCTCCATACTATTATTTTTGGTCGAATGGCGAGGCTACCCAAGATATCGATAGCCTGTGTTCAGGCATCTATACCGTTACAGTTTATGATTCTACTTCCTTTCTTTCGCCTGTTTTACCTTGGAGTGTACTTACAACAGCAGCGAATCACACAATTTTACTTAAACCAAGTTTAATGCAAATTAATAGTGGCTTACTTCAAAATGGCGATTATATAGGTGTTTTTTATGATTCATTGGGTTCCTTTGCTTGTGGTGGATATACTGAATGGACTGGCAATACAACCTACGTTACTGCATGGGGTGCCGATGTAGGAAATGATGGTTTTGCCATTGGTGAATCATTTAATTGGAAGTTATGGAAAGCATTCGATGGGCAGGTTACGAATTTGTCTGTTACATATCATACATCAAACTTTCCCAATCAAGGTAGCTATGCAACGAATGGGATGAGTGCCATAGCTCAACTTTCAGGAAATTATACTCCAAATCCCAATTTCAATTATCTGTTACTCGATTTCGAAGTCACATCTCCGCCTCAAATCTCGATTGTAAGTTCCCTCTCCAACTACGCTGGATTTAACACCTCTGCGATTGGTGCTTCCGATGGTTTTATCGACATAACTGCTTATTGGGGGAATACGCCTTACACATTTTTATGGTCGAATGGAGAAACCTCCGAGGATATTTCTGGCTTGTTGTCTGGTCCTTATTCTGTTATTGTTTTGGATGCCGATTCTTGTTCGCAAAGCGAAAGCTTTTTCCTAAACCAGCCTATTGTTGTTGCTTCGGTAATTGAACATACAAATTGCGGGAATTCCTGTGAGGGTGCTATTGCTGTTTCGGTTATGGGCGGGGCAACTCCTTATTCTTATGCATGGTCGAATAGTGCAAGTGTTGATTCCATTACTGACCTGTGCCAGGGGAATTATGAGTTGACAATATCGGATAATTCCATTCCGCCTATCGATACGGTATTTCAATTTACCATGGCTGGTCCTCCACCATTGGTGCTTACAGCTCTGTTGTCGGATTACAATGGCCATGGGGTGAGTGCTCTTGGCGCTTCCGATGGATTTATCGATATCACTGTTTCTGGTGGAAATTCACCTTATATCTTCCAATGGTCGGGTGGCGAAACTACCGAGGACTTGATGAACATCCCGGCAGGGAACTATACTGTTACTGTTCTGGATGACGATTCGTGTTCGATAAGTGAAAGTTTTTTCCTTATCGAACCTATGGTAGCTACTTCAACTATATACGATACCAATTGCGGAAACTCGTGCAATGGTGCAATTTCTGTTTCGGTGATGGGTGGGTTATCTCCTTATTTGTTCTTATGGGGTAACGCCGCAAGTAGTGATTCCATTGGTAGTCTCTGTCAAGGAAATTATGGGTTGATATTGATGAATAATTCCACGCCACCTCTGGTTACAGTGTTTCTATTTACTGTATCAGGTCCCCCTGTTTTAGTGCTTACAGCGCAGCAGTCCGATTACGGTGGATCGGGAGTTAGTACCATGGGAGCCTCAGATGGCTGGATCGATATCAGCATCACGGGAGGAACACCTCCTTACATTTTCCATTGGTCAGGTGGCGAAACTGCGGAGGACCTGATGAATATCCCGGCAGGGAATTATGCTGTTACCGTTTTGGATGCGGATTCTTGCTCCATTACCGAATCCTTTTTAGTGAATGAAATGATGGGCTTCTCGGGTACGGTTATCAATGCCACATGTTTTGGCACTTGTGATGGCGAGATTGCCCTGAGTATTTACGGAGGGATTCCACCATTCACTTTTTACTGGTCAAATGGGGAAACATCACAAAACTTGAGCAACCTTTGTGCCGGCACGTATTACGTTACAGTAATAGACAGTATTTGGGGTAACTCCTCCGATACTTTTGTTGTATCAGGGCCCGACCAGATTCTGGTCACCTCCCAGGTATCCGATTATTCAGGTTATGGGGTAAGTAGTAGTGGAGCTTCAGATGGCTGGATTGATATAACTGTTTCAGGTGGTAGCCCGCCATACCAGTTTAGCTGGTCAACAGGAAATTCCACTGAGGATATTTCAAATATTCCGGCAGGCAATTATCTGCTCACAGTTACAGATTCCACCTCCTGCCAACAGTCATTTTCATTTAATTTAATTCCTGCCCCTTACAATCCGGCCCTGATTACTTCAGGCACATCCACCAATATTGATTGTTTTGGCAGTTGTTCCGGGAGTATCGACCTCTTAATTTCCGGCGGAAATCCCTGGTATACTTTTTTATGGAACGATGGTGCAAGCATTCAAAACCGAACAAACCTTTGTGCCGGAAATTACTCGGTTGTTATTTACGACAGTCCTCCCAACGCAACCGGGCAAGCGTTCAACTGGTCATATAACATCTCATGGTCGAACCATACGATTGCCATACCATTCGGAACTGTTTTGGTAAACGGTGCGGCACCTGACATTGGCGATGTTATTGGTGTTTTCTATGATGACAATGGTGTGCTTGAATGTGGAGGGTATTTCCCCTATAATGGAGGAACCATCATTATTACTTCATGGGTGCATGATACAGGACTGGGTGGGGGCCAAAATGGTTTCGAAACAGGGGATGATTTCCATTGGAAACTGTGGCGGTCGGCTGACAGTATTGAAGTAAACATGCTTGCCACCTATAGCACAAGCCAGATCAACCAGGGCACATTTCAACACAATGGATTGTCAGCAATTAATTCCCTGAATGGTTATTATAACCTGCAAGGCAATCAGCAAACACAATTGTTGAATTTTACTATTGATCAACCCGATTCTATTGCATTAAATGCTGTTGTGGTAAATGTCGATACCATTACCAATCAAAGCGGAACAATCGATATCAATCCTGGCGGAGGCATTTCGCCCTATTCATTCATCTGGTCAACTGGTGATACAATCGAAGATATATCATTACTCGACACGGGCTGGTATACACTAACATTAACTGATGCTAATCTGTGTGAGGCGGTTGAGGAGTTTTATGTAGGGATTGAAATATATCTTCCATTATTAATTACAGATACCTTGAATCATGTTTCTTGTTATGGAGATAATGATGGAAGCATTAATGTTTCAATTTCAGGAGGAATCTCTCCATACAGTTTTGAATGGTCGAATGGTGAGACCAACCAGAATCTTGAAAACCTATATGTGGGCACATATGTGCTCACTGTAACTGACTCCTTAAACTCCAGCATTATTGACACATTTGAGATTATGAGCCCTGCGGAAATTATTATTTCATCAATAATATCAAATTATAATGGCTATGGAGTAAGTGCCTGGGGTGCGAGCGATGGCTTTATTGACATAACCGTTTCAGGCGGAACCAGTCCCTACACCTACCTTTGGAGCGGAGGAATTACGACCGAAGACCTTACAAACATACCGGCAGGGCAGTACGAACTCCTGGTAAGCGATTCAAACTACTGTGATGCCTTAGAGATATTTGAGCTGATTAACCCCCCACCCGACCCTATCCTGGCCACAGGGGCAGTCGAAAATGTCAGTTGCTGGGGAGTATGCGACGGGACAATTGAAATTACTGCATCCGGGGGAATTCTTCCACTGAACTTTTCATGGTCGAATGGTGAAACCACACAAGTGGCAGATAACCTTTGTGCGGGCATGTATTCTCTTACCGTGAGTGATATTGACAGTTCGCTGGTTATGAGCTTCGAAATCACCCAGCCCGACACCATTTCTGCTGAATTTGTTATCAGCATGGTTGATCCGGTAACTGGAACAGGCGGATCAATTGACGCCACAATTTCAGGAGGAACTTCTCCCTATTCATATCAGTGGAGCAACGGGGATACAGTCGAAGACTTGCTTCAGGCTGACTATGGGAATTATCAACTTTCAGTAACGGACAGTAGCCTTTGTCAGAATAATTTTGAAGTATTTGTCGATTTTTCTATTCTGCCGGGATGGGATATTTTCCCGAATCAAAATCAACATACAATTGAGATACCTCTTAATGCAAACTTGCTGCTGAATGGACAAAACCTCGACAATAATGACTTTATTGGAGTTTTCTACGATTCATCCGGATCGGTTCGTTGTGGTGGCTACACGGTTTGGCAAAATCAGGCAGTAAACCTTACAGCCTATGGCGATCAAATAGGTACAACAAACCAGGAAGGATTTTCAACAGGAGAGGAATTTGCCTGGAAAATCTGGGATGCTTCGGAAAATACTGTTCACGATGCTGTTGCGGTTTACCTGCCGGGATATGCCAATCAACAATATTTTGCTTTGTCTGGAAGTTCTGGCATCGACTCGTTGTACACTAACAGCATCTCGGGAACCGTTTCAACAACTACAAAATCGAACCTTGATTTGGGTATGGTTGTCGTTTTTGAAGCTACGCCATTAGGTTATTATGCCGTAGGAAAGGGATTGGTTCAAAACGGAAGTTACCATGTAACCGGATTAAAAAAGGGTGACTACATCTGCTACGCAATCCCCCAGCCCGGCAACGACTGGGGAATTCCAGGCTATTATACCACCCGCGATAATTGGCAAGGTGCAAGTTGGGTTCATGCTCATGCCAACACAACTGGCATTGACATAGTTCTCGATCCGGTGCTACCCTATGCCACAGGAGCGGCAAGTATTTCGGGCAGCATAATGGTGGGTGATGATGCCAGTTACAATCCTGACATTTTCGATAACGAATGGTTTCCTCCTTCAACAAAAAATGATGATGTCCCGGCCCGGAACATCCCAATCCTTTTGTACGACAGCCTGCAAAATGCCATCGACTTCAGGCTAACGAATGTGCAGGGCTTTTTCGCTTACGAAAACCTTGAATACGGAACCTATTTCGTGAAAGTTGAAAAAGCCGGGCTTCAGGCTGAGCATGTTGAAGTGGTACTCGATGCCGGTAATCCTGTGTCGGGAGATATAAATTTTCAGTTGAATAGTGGCCAGGTTATCTCGATCCAGTCAGTTAGCCAGATCAACAGAATATTTATTTATCCAAATCCTGCCCGGGATAAACTTAATGTTGTCCTTCCTTCAGATTTTAGAAGAATTAATTCACTTGAAATATTCTCCCAGCTGGGAACAATACAAGGAGGTAGATTCTCATCAGAAAAAACAAGGCAAAACTGCCTGCAAGTTGATCTGTCAGGTCTTGTAACCGGAATATACTTGTTGAAATTGAGCAGTGATAAAAATGTTGTAGTAGCAAAATTTATTAAGCAATAGCAGGTTATTGTACTTCTCCTGTATTTGTAATTTCGCATAGCGCGCAAATCCTCCTGCCGATACCGAAGGATTGAGCAGAGATACCTCTCAGCCGTTTGGGGAAAGCTGAATCTGTAAAAATCTGCGTTATCCGAGGGAATGAAAAAAACATGGGCTGAAAAATGGCTATAAACCTTTTTTGCTTTTTTAGCTAAATCAGTTTAATTTTACTAAAATGTTGAACTAAAATTGATTGCTATGAAAAAGATCGCCCAAAACCGCATTCTTCAAATAACCTTGATTTTCCTTTTAATGCTCGTTTCGTTTAGCCAGTGTGAATGTAGTGATGATGATCTCACGCCAAATAATACAGGATTGGATTTGGAATTAAATAGTGAACCACTCCGGCTTGCATTAGTAGGTGACTTGTATAGTAAGAAAATAAACCCGACGGGAGGCACAACCCCATATGAATATTATATAAATTTAGGCGACCTGCCCCCGGGATTAAGCTATCAGGGATACAGTGGCGAGCTCTCAATAACCGGTTCTCCTGAAGTGGCAGGTAATTTCGATTTTACTGTGGTAGTAACTGATTATGATAACAACACTGTTAGTGCGAGTTATACGCTTAATGTTTATGAGGAATTTGATATTGCCGGAACATGGGCATATACAATGGTTGTAACCCAGGCAAATGGTAATTGTGCAGGCGAAGTGGGGAATTCGTATACACATGAACTAACTATTGTCCAGGATGGGAGCAATGTTACTTTTTCAGGTTTTCATGGCAATCCAGCATCACAATTAACCGGAACATCCTTAACTGCTGTTTATGACATTGTTGTTTCAGGAAGTTATGAGGAAGACGGAGGAATTACCACATCGGAACATAAAATTCATATGAGCGATCTGTATTCAATGTGGGGCACTGAATTTTGGACCTGGGAAGGAGGTGGTGATGTATGCAATGACGGCGAAGCAAACATAACCGCCTATAAGTTGAATTAACTGAAATAATTTTTCGGGTTCGAATCATCTTTTGCATGGTATATTCACTGTAATGTAGAGTATAACTAATGGCTTTTTTATTTCTTTACCAAAAATTCATACTATGGAAAAGATTAAAAGAGCCATGAACGAATCGGCAGCCTTACGTTGGACTGTTTTGCTACTTGTAGGTTTTACACTGTTTACCAATTACTATTTCTACGATGCTTTCTCCACGCTAAAGCAATTGCTTATCGATGAGTTCCATTTCTCGAATTACGAATATGGCCTCTTTGCCTCGTTTTATTCAGTGCCCAACACCTTTTTGGCTATGGCGGTAATCGGTGGTATTATTCTCGATAAATGGGGAATCCGTAAAACAGGATTCATGTTTGTATTTTTTATGGCCCTGGGGGCTTTTCTTACTGCTTATGGGGCTTCTAAGATTTATCAAAATGGTTTTGGCTATAGTTTTATGCAGTCGTTTCTTCCTTCCTATTCACCCGAATTAAAAATGATGTTGCTGGGCCGTTTCTTCTTCGGATTGGGTGCCGAGACCAGCATTGTAGTTGTGAGCAAGGTTTTGGTGAAATGGTTCAAAGGAAAAAACCTGGCTTTGGCATTTGGACTGAAAGTAGGTTTTGGCCGCCTGGGCACCTTCGCTGCATTGCAGGCATCGCCATTTTTTGCGGGAGAAGACGGATCGGGACTTAACCTTGCTATATGGCTGGCAGCCATGTTGGTTTGCATAGGACTGTTGGTATTTGTAGTTTATATGTTTTTCGATTCTAAACTCGACAAGCAAATTGAACCTGCCTCTGGTGAGAAATCGGAAAAAGATAAATTCAAGTTTAGTGATATTTTCGATCTTGTGACCAACCGGGCCTACCTCTACATTGCACTTCTTTGCCTGACTTTCTATTCGGCTGTATTCCCATTTATGCAATATGCCCCCGATCTGTTCCTCCATAAATTTGGTATGAGCAAACTGGAAAGTGGCCAGATTGCCTCCATCCTCCCCTTTGCCACCGCGATAATGACCCCGCTTTTCGGCATCTTTATCGACCGGAAAGGGAGGAGTGCCACTGTAATGATTTTTGGAGCTTTAATACTCGTACTTGTCCATCTAAGTCTTGCGTTAACCAACATTAGCCCGATAGTTCCGATGGCCTTGTTAGGAGTTGCCTTTTCGTTAGTGCCTTCGGCCATGTGGCCTACAATGGTAAAATTGGTCGATGAAAATAAAATCGGTACTGCTTATGGTTTGATGTATTCCATTCAAAACCTGGGTTTATGGGCTTTTCCAATATTAGCTGGAAAAATTCTGGATACGACTAATCCCGGAAATCCGGATACGCTTTATTATACTCCAACCATGTTGCTTTTTGCTGCACTGGGATTTGTAGGTTTGTTGTTTGCCTTGCTTCTGAAATACGAAAACAAGGAAAAAGGCTTTGGCGTAGAATTGCCGCTTAATAGTAAGTGAGTTGAATGAGAAAATTGGGAAATTATATCGGACATCCAGCCCTCCTTTAGTGTCGATTATGTGAAATATATCACATAATCGACATTAATTGTGTGATATTTAGTAAATGGAATATGAACTTTTGATTAAAATATTCCTATATTCGCCAATGTTTCGTATGGATTATGTGAAAATAATCACAGAATCGGTATTAAAAGTGTGAAATAATGGTAATTCAAAGAAACATTGAAAATAACTTGATCGAATGGAAGTCGTTAGCCGAACAAAAACCTTTAATATTGCAAGGAGCAAGGCAGACAGGCAAAACCTGGATATTACAGCAATTTGGGAATAAATATTTCGAAGATGTTGCCTATTTTAATTTCGAGGAACAACCTGAGCTAAAACAGTTTTTTCAATCATCAAAAGATACATACAGGATAATCCAAAACCTTTCATTGGTTCACGGAAGAGCTATTCAGGCTCAAACAACTTTAATCATTTTTGATGAAATACAGGAATGTAATGAGGCTTTGAACTCTCTGAAATATTTTTTCGAGAATGCTCCAGAATTTGTAATTGCCGGAGCAGGTTCGTTGTTGGGAGTTGCCCTGTCACGAGGATTGTCCTTCCCGGTTGGGAAAGTAGATTTTCTTACTCTGTACCCACTTGGATTCTCCGAATTTTTGGCTGCATCCAATACTCAATTGGCCGAATATCTCGCAGGAATAGATGAGATTAACCCTTTACCGGATATTTTCTTCAATCGATTGGTCGAACAATTCAAAATGTATTTCATTAGTGGGGGCATGCCCGAAGCGGTTGTAAAACTTCTCGAAAATCAAGATGTGCAACAAACTGAACAAGTGCTTACTAACTTATTGAAGGCTTATGCACTCGATTTTTCAAAACATGTCGAAAATAAGGATATACCTAAAATCGGATTTGTGTGGTCTTCAATTCCAGGTCAGTTGTCGAGGGAGAACAAAAAATTTCTTTACCAGACCGTCAAGCAGGGGGCCCGTGCCCGGGAGTACGAAGATGCTCTACAATGGCTTTCAAATGCCGGGTTAGTATATAAAATTCACCGGATTACATCGCCTGCATTGCCACTCTCGGCTTATGAAGATTTGAGTGCATTTAAACTTTATCTTTTAGATGTAGGTGTTTTGCGTCGCCTCTCTTTGCTCGACCCAATTGCCATTCGTGAAGGTAATCGGCTATTTACAGAATTTAAGGGGGCCTTAAGCGAAAACTATGTATTGCAAAGCCTGGTGGCTCAATTTGAAGTAGTTCCCCGCTATTGGTCATCGGGCAACCAGGCAGAGATTGATTTTCTGCTTCAATATAAAAATGAAATTTTCCCTGTTGAAGTTAAATCCGATGAAAACATAAGGGGAAAGAGCCTGACCCAATATTATAAAAAGTATGAACCACCTCTCAGGTTGCGCTATTCGCTTAAAAACCTGAAATATGATAATGGACTTTTAAACATCCCCCTCTTTATGGCCGATTACACAAAAAAGTTAATAGACCAAGTTCTTCACTAATGTCCATTATATTTTTCTAAAAAAATGAGTGTTGGTTTGATAATGAATTGCCAATCTGAATAAATCCTTAACTTTGTAATGTTAAGGTATAAACTATGGAAAAATTTCATCAACATATTACGATTAATCCCGAGATTCGGTTTGGTAAGCCTTGTATAAGGAACACACGAATAACAGTTTCTGATATCCTGGGCTGGTTGGCTTCAGGAATGTCATTTCAGGATATAGAAAATGATTTTCCAGAGATCACACGAGAACATATTTTATCAGCCTTATCCTTTTCAGCAAATAGAGAACAATCAATAAAGACAGTTATTTATGGCTAAACTGTTGTATGATGCAAACATATCCTATCGAATAAAGAAAAAAGTAGATTTTATCTTTAGGACTACCCTCCATGTAACAGACACCGATTTGCCTGTTCCTGCTAAAGACACTGAGATATGGGAATGGGCTAAGGCAAATGATTATATTATTGTAAGTTATGATGAAGACTTTGAATTTTTAAGTAGCCTAAGGGGATTTCCTCCAAAAGTTATTCTACTACGTATCGGAAATCAATCAACTCAGTTTATTGCAGACTTACTATTAAAATCTGCCGATACAATTGAAGTATTTTGCAAGAACCAAAAAGAGGGCTTACTTGAAATTATTTACAAATAGAATTCACGAAGAATTCTTGAATTATTCGGGCTAAGAAAGTAACTCTGAATATATTTTTTTTTATGACATACTTTCCACCCCACATATCCAACCGATAAACAAACCAGAGAAACCACTCCACCACTAATGGGTGCTCCGCCTCCGTTTGGTTTGTCGCCTGGCTGGCCATGATCGCCGGGCGGATCGGGCGGATTGTTGGCTATTGACTGATTTGGGATACAAAACAAGATTCCTAAGAAAATGATTAGGCTTATGGTTATTCGTTTCATATTACTATTGTTTTATCTGAGTTTATTCTAAAAAGCAAGATTTGATATATTTTAGTCATCGGATGACTTTCTAAATAATAGAAGTGCGAGGTTTTAAGATAATGAACATGAGGCCAAGCAGTCATCCGATGACTTTTAAAACAGGGTTTATTGGTGAATAAATATCTTTTCTGAAAAATTACCACTTGCTGATTCTGCTCGGACAAGATACAGCCCCGTGCCTGTATCCAGCTGAATTTCAATCTTGGTACCTTCAAGATTTTTTCCTTCAAAAGCACTCCGCCCTAACACATCGAACACTTGTATATGCAATGATAATTCCTTCCTATTCTGAATGAAAAGCAGATTGCCATTTGCAAAAATCCGAATGCTTTCATCATCATCTTCCGAAAGTGAAGTTATCTGGTTGTTGAAGTGAAGCAGGAACCTGTTGGGTAAATCCCCCGGCTGGGAATAAAAAGTATATCCAGGAAGGTTATTGAGACATTGACTTGTGTTCAATAGTAAATCTTCGAGGAGGATGTTTTGATACATTGTATTTTCTTCCACTGATAGAAAATATTCATCATAAGCCCCTGCCTCCAGGCTAAGGACAACGGTAGTGTTTTGAGAATAGGGAAGTTCGTTTATCGAGAATGTTTCTGCTGAATACTGGGTGTACAGCTGAGGGGCTTCCGATATGCCATAAAACTTCCAGGCATCGTATGCAGGGTCGAAATTTTGGGTGGCCGAAGGATTAAAGCGGATAAAGGTTTTGTCGGAAAATCCATTGCCCAAAACTTTCAGCACCAAAAGATTTTCGACCGTACTTTTCGATTTATAAAAAGTGATGGCTGTGTGGCTACGGTCGGCATTGTTTATTGTAAGGCTACCACCGGTGCTTGCTTTTACAAAAATGCCATTCATGGGTGGGACAATCCCGTCGGTCATATCGCCCACGGTGCTGTTCCAGCTTTTATACTGCCCGGCTTCGCCATCGTAAATGTAGGCCGATGCATCGAGGTTGGTTTTGTCCAGCAGGTCCCAGTCGATGGCCGAGGGGTAAGGGTTGCCCATCAGGTTCCAGCCTTCGCCCTGCCCGGCAGTTACTGAAATGGCTGGCGTGGAGGCTGCATCGAAAGTAAACTCACCTTCGTTGAGCGTGCCCGAAAAGTTTTTCGTTACATTGCTTTCGTAGGCTATCATGTACGATCTGCCTACCACGAAATCATCCTCGAACGATGAGTTCCAGTTGCCACTACCATTTTTGGTGTTTATCCATGTATTGGTAGTCTCGTCAAACTTATAGAAATCATCGTTACCCGAAATGGGATCGGTAACAAACTCAGGTTGTATAGCCTGTGCTCCAACCGGCGACGACAAAAAATGCCATCCGGCAGCCCCCACATACATGGGGATATACCGTTCGACAGTGGCAGGAACACTGCCCGAAGTTTCGATCAGGGAACCTGTACCCGACGAATTCGATTTCAGGATAAGTCCCGAAACACCGGCATCGTTTTGCACATTTCTTTCAACAGTCAGGCTACCAAATATATTGAGGCTGGCCCCGGTTTCAATCGTTAAATCGTTGCAAATGGCCTCGGTGGCCAGGCCAATTATTGGGAAATCCCCTCCCATTGGAAATTCAGGAATGGTCACATTGTATTTTACTGAGGGCAGGATATCGTTGTTCCAGTTGGTAGCTACAGCCCAATCAGTCGATGTTGTGCCTGTCCAGCTAACCGGGCCGGCCACCACATTTACGGAATAATCTTCCACTTCGCCATACGTTGTGGAACCACAAGGTGAACCACAATCGTCATCATCGTATTTCACTCTAATCCTCATTCGTGTTTGGGTAATCGATGCATGGGCCGGAACAATAAATGAGAATGGATAAGCATAATTTCCATTAACTCCAAGATTAAAAACACATTCAACATTTTCATCGTCATCCAAAAAGTCACCATCTTTGTTCCAATCAATCCATACTCCCAAGTCGTTTGTGAATACACAATTTTGAACAGTCACCGTAGCACTGATCGTTTCACCAATACCAATATCGGTCGATTGGGCAGTGTAATCGGCGTATTCATCCGGCCCGGTTCCGGTATTGTCGATTGTACCTATTTCAACGCCACTTATGTATTCCCAGGCAGGATTTGTACCTCCGCCATCGGCTGCACAGTAGGAAACATCGGTAGATGCAATATAGTCGACTTTTATCTCGGCATCATTGCCCTGGGCATTTTCAGCATAAAGCGTAACCGTGTAGTTGTCGATGGCATCGAAACGCACCTGCGGATTTTGAGTCGAAGAGGATGTTCCCCCCATAAATGTTACCGTTGCCGGATCGAAAGTCCACAGCCAGGAAGTGGGTTCACCAGTCGAGAAATCGGTAAATGTTACTGTTTCCAATATTGTGGGTGATGTATTATCGGCTGTAAAATCGGCCGTTGGAGGTGGAGGTGGCAATACTGTTTCCCAGGCACCCCGGCCATAAGTGCCGGCACGTAGCCGACTTTGAGACGGATTGGCAGGCATATAAAAAATTTCAAGGTCGGCCACCACCACATTGGGGAGGTTGGTGCTGTAGCTTGACCAATCGGCACTACCAACTTTCTGATAAACGCCCACATCGGTGGCGGCATACAATTCGGTGGCCGTTGTGTTTTGTGTGTTTTCAACCACATTCATTACAGGTACGTTTGGCAGTCCGGATGAGATATTTGTCCAGGTAGAGCCACCATTAGTTGTTTCGTACACACAATCGGTGTTGTAATTACCAAGGCAAACCCACACCCTGTCGGCATCGGCATTGCAGATGGTAAGGCTGGTAATGTACGATGTGGTTACCGGAAGGCTTCCTGTGATGTCGGTCCAGGTTGTGCCCCCGTTTGATGATCTTCGAATCACATCTTTTTCGGCAGCATAAATGTAGTCTGAGTTTGATGGGGCCACATCGAGCGACCAAATATCATCGCCACCAAAACTTCCAACACTCGACCAGGTATTGCCCCAGTTGGTCGATTTGTAAACATTGCTGCCAGGGGCAAAATAAATGGTGCTTGCAGTATTGGGATCCAAAACCAATGGGGTTACCCATGCCCCCGATGGCAAACTGCCGGAAAGGTAGGTGCTGCTGCCCCAATGGTTTGATGTCCGGTACAGCTTTCCGTTTTGAATGGTTCCATACTGTCTCGCTTCTAACGTATAGTCAATTGCACAATCCATTCCATCGGCACCCAGCACATCGGTCCATGTACCGGAGATTTGAGACTTTGTACCATTATCCTGCAAGCCACCTATCATTTCGTTCGATGCCGTTTGGGCCACAGCAATCCTGTAGTACTGACTAATCACAAGGCCGTTGCTCAGGTCGGTCCAATTCGCTCCCCCATTTGTGGTTTTGTATATGCCACCATCGTTCCCTTCAAAAAGCACCGATGTGAAATTCTGAAATGCCAGGCAGTGTTTATCGGCATGAACAGTCTCAACTGCACCGCTACAAGTAGAATTCCAATGGTTTACAATAGAAAAAGAATTTGCACCATCGGTCGATTTCCAGGTATTTATGCCTCCCACATAAACCACATCGGCATCGTTGGGATCAGCTGCAATGGCCAGGTCATAATTGCCCTGGCCTCCAGATTGGGCACTTGGATTACAATCCCTGTACAATAGATTATGGTTTCCATTACCAACCACTGGTTGTTCGTAGATTTCTGTAAAACTTGCTCCCCCATTTGTCGATCGCCAGACACCCCTTAGGCCCCCGTCGAAATCACATATTACAGCATAAACCCTGTTTGCATCATCAGGACTTACGGCCAATTCAGTTCGGTCAGCACTCGAAACATCCAATATCTGAGTGAAAGTAGCTCCACTATTTATGCTTCGCCATATCTCACCCCCTGTGCGGGTTGATGCATATATGGTTGTGCTGTTGCTTGTATTGAACTCCATATCGACAAAATCTTCTGTACTTGTTTTTGTCCAGGCAACACCTGCATTGGTAGTTTTGTAAAAGCCATCGGAGGTAGCGGCATATAGGATATTATTGTTTGAAGGATCGAGTAAAATCCGGTTGGTTGTTTCTTTGTCGCTGGCCGAAAAACTTAAGCCGGTGGCTGCCCAGGACGACCCCCCATCGGTCGATTTCAAAACACCGATGCTATGATTATCAGCGGTGTGCCCGGCCGGAGTACCATCAATTGTTCCCAGGTCGCGGTCACCAGTGGCAATGTAAAGGATGTCGGCAGCAGGAGTTGCACCGGCAATCACCACAACATCGCTAACACCTATTACAGTATTGTTGTCGGTGAGCGGTGTCCAATTTACGGCTGCATCGGTGGTTTTCCATAAGCCCCCCGATGGCGATCCCACATAAAAAGTATTATTGTCTCCAGTCCTGAAACCTATGCAGTTTATACGACCAATACCTCCATAGCCACCTGTAGTAGTGTTTGGCCCAATGCTCGACCAATCGCTATCGTCGGCCTTTGCCCCAGCTTGCTTTTTTATTATTTCACGGACTTCGGCTGCCGTAACTTTTGGGAAGTTCCCAGTTGCAGGATCAATCCTTTGTTGCCAGAACCATTCCCATCGCTTGAAAATTTTGTAGCCATTAGCTTTGATTTTTTCACCATCT
>CAYLZH010000032.1:4015-25765 GCA_964388245.1 uncultured Bacteroidales bacterium | reverse complement strand
GTTTCCCAGTTTATGAACGGAGGATCGATCATTTCACCATAATCATCTTCGGTAATCAGAAAGTCTTCCTCGAATTCAACTCCAAGCATTAATCTGGCCAGCGAATCGCGGACCCATCTTACAAACTGCCTGTATTCATTGTTTGTAATCTCAGTT
Organism: uncultured Bacteroidales bacterium; assembly: GCA_964388245.1. Classification (GTDB taxonomy): domain Bacteria; phylum Bacteroidota; class Bacteroidia; order Bacteroidales; family M50B96; genus JAIOYV01. The sequence continues at coordinate 25,609 of CAYLZH010000032.1, read as the reverse complement.
TCATCCATCCAGAATGGAGGAATAGAAACTGTTTTTGCTTGTGCTGTCATGGCCCAGGGAACATCCTGATCATTATATCCCATATTATATGTTCCCATCTTAATGAACTTCATTCCGTATGGATCGGTTGTAAACCAACGTTCACGATCGGGAGCACCGGTTAATTCGCCGTTTCCATAGTTTCCGCAACCACTAACGAGAATTGCGACGAAAATAACCAACAATTTTACTTTTTTCATACTACCTCCGGTATTTGTTGCACAAATATCTCTTTTAATCCCAAATTGCCCGGCCTTTTCCTATCCGTTGATCGGTATTGATATGGAAGCAATAACGCAGGAAGAATTCAATGGACCCACTTGCATAGGTGCCAATATCGGTGGCTGGAAAATCCCAGGCTACACCAAATGAATACCCTCCTTCGAAATCCATTCCAAACATGGCTACATAGGCATCTTCGAGGCGGTAACTCATTCCGCCCCATATTTTTTTGTTATACTCTATAATCACATTAGCATCCATTTGCATCGAGGAACCATCGTATTTTGTGAATACCGATGGTTTTAATTCGAAGTATGGATTGGGTAACTGATAAGTATAACCTCCTGTAAGATAATAATGTCGCTTTAATGGAGAAGTTGCTGTGGCACTGAACTCCATAGTTGCTTCGTTGAGGTGCCTCGAAGCAAGACCAAGGTATAACTTGTCTTGCTTATAAAAAACACCGAAGCCAAGATCCATAGCCATGGCACTTTCGTCGTTTGGAATTGCCGGATCGGAAGGTACTCCACCTCCTTCTTCGCCCGGACCAAACCAATCGGTGTTTGAGAGTGCATGATTGTTAAACCCAAAATCGACACCAATTCCAAGTTTTCCACTTCCCATATCCAACAGGTAAGAACCTGCAAGATTAAAGCTAACGTTTTTATAGAATCCTATATTATCAGTCATAATTGTAATTCCTGCTCCAAAGGGAAGGCCAATAAAAGAGAGGGGTGTATTTGCATTAAAGATTTTCGAGGAAGGGCGTCCTTCGAATCCTAACCATTGCTCCCTGATGAGGGCAGTAGCACATACTCCATCATTACTTCCTGCTGCACCCGGGTTAATTGCTGCATGGGTGAACATGTTGAGGCTGAACTGTGGATCTTGCTGCGCAAATGCAGCAAGCATGAACAGACTGAATGTAACAATTGTCAGTAATCTTTTCATAATGATGTTCTTAATTCTCAATTCTCATACGGTCAATGACATACAAAATGGTAAAATAAGTAAAAATATTCTTTATCAACAAATTTTGTCAACAATTCAAAGTTTGCAAAAACATTACTGGCTGTGCATTTTCACGTTTTTGGTTCTTTAAAGAAACCCACTGATTTACATAATTATTTTGCAAGTCATTAACTTTTTTTAACAAGATTTTTTAATCAATTGAATTTCTGATATATACGCCAGAGCCGGTCGGGCACATCTCCATGGCATGCTACCCTGTAATCGTCATAATTACACGATATTATCATGCTTTTATTAACATTTTTTTTTGATTCCGGGATTTTTAACCACCAACGATCAGAACTCTTACTGTAAATAAATATCATTTTATGTTCTAAAACATCTATTTCATGAACAGTTATTTCATGATTGTTTTCATCAAATAGGGGGTAGTCATTTGCACGATGATAAAAACCGTCGATAAAATGCCATAAAATTTGTGCTGCAAGTACAGAGGTTCGATCCCTGTCGTCGATTGTGGGATTCAATTCATATATCCCAAACGATGAAACATTTTCGCTGGTTCCGGCATACCAGGCTAGTTGACATGCTTCGTTTCCGAACAAGCCATTGGGTGTTGATAATCTTGTTCCGGGAGCTTCACTTAGTCTTATTGAAGCAATATCTAAACTTATTGCATGGCTGTCGCGGATGGCTGGCTCAGCATTTCTGATATTTGCCTGAACTTCACCAAGCCGTTGAACATCGAAATAAAGTTTATTCATCATTTCGAGGTCGGCGGGCGACACCAAATATTGCTGATAAGCAAGGTTGGTGAAATTGAATAAATGCTGACCGTCTTCAGTAATGATCTTTCCAAGGAAATTCCTGGCATTAAATGGTAATCCGATTTCTCCAAGATCAATCCTGCTATCAATGGTTGTAAGGCTAATTTGTTGTCCCCGGTTTTGATATGCTTTGTACTGGGCATATGTAAGATCATGTCCTCCTCCAATTATTATTGGTATTATACCGTTAGTTATCAATGCCTCCAGGAGATCGCGCAATGCAAAATAGGTGTCATTAACAGTGTTTGCTTCTTTCAGATCACCCAAATCGATCAATCTCAATTTTGATGTGGAAGGGAACAATTGATAAAATGCCTCGCGAAATTTTTCAGGCCCAAATGAACATCCTATATTTTCAGTATTTCGGTTTTCTTTTACCCCTATAAGTGCAAAATGGAATTTACCAATCTCGCTGAATTCAAAATCTGAAGATAAGATGCTAATTTTATGAGCAATACAGTTATCAGATAAATCATCGAATTCCGGTTTTTCAAGAATCGAATCCTGGTAGTCTAAATAATATTTTAAGATGTCAATAAGCTGTTCCAAATCCCCATATTTTGGCCTGCCAAACGTAAAATGAAAATCATTGTTATCCTCATTTTATCTGGTTTTTTTTCGATCTTTTATGAACTGGAATTTAACTTACAATACAGCCTGAATATTTTACATTTTCTCTGTTTAATCCTAAGATGAAATTTACAGAAATTATTCTGAAGATGAGCTTGTTATAAATGAAAAAGGTGAATAAAATTGAATTCATTCACCTCTTCAAATATTTTGATTTACAACTATTTTTTACGTTTCGGTTTTGATTTTGCTCCTGTTTCGATGATTTTCATACAATCGTCGAGTGTTAAGTCATTTGGTTCGGTCTTTTTCGGGATTTTGTAATTCTTTTTTTGGTAAGAAATATATGGCCCCCAACGTCCATTCAGAATTGAGAGTTCGGGTTTTTCATCAAAAGTTTTAATCAACTTCTTTTTATCAGCTTCACGTTTTTCCTCGATTAGTTCAATGGCCCGTTCCAGTTTAATTGTCATCGGATCATCGATGTCTTTCTTCAGTGAATAAAAACTGCTTTTATGCCTTACATAAGGTCCAAATCTTCCGATAGCAACAGTAACAACAGCTTCTTCGTATTCGCCAACCTGTCGGGGCAACTTGAAAAGTTCGAGTGCTTCTTCGAGTGTTATTGTTTCGATAGACTGGTCTTTCCGTAATCCGGCAAATTTGGGCTTTTCTTCATCGTCGTTTTCACCAATTTGAGCCATTGGTCCGTAACGGCCAATTCGTACCGAAACCGGTTTTCCGGTTTTAGGATCGGTACCCAGGTGACGTTTTCCATTACCTGCCTGTGAATTTTCAACTGTATGTTCTACTTTTTCATGGAACGATTTATAAAATGAGTCGATCATAGAATGCCATTCCTTACCACCTTCAGCAATTTCATCGAAGTCTTTTTCAACTCGCGCAGTGAAGTTATAATCCATGATATCCACAAAATTTTTGAGGAGAAAATCGCTGACAACAATGCCGATATCAGTTGGAAAAAGTTTGGCCTTTTCGGTACCAAAAATTTCCTGACGTGTTTTTTCATTTATCGCATTGTTTTCCAGGATAAAATACTGGTAATTTCGTTCAGTGCCCTGGCGGTCTTCTTTTACAACATAACCACGATTTTGAACTGTTGAAATAGTTGGTGCATATGTGGATGGACGTCCTATTCCGAGATCTTCAAGTTGTTTAACAAGGCTTGCTTCGGTAAAGCGGGCCGGTCGTTGTGTGAACCTTTCAATCGACTCAATCTTTGAAAAATTTAGAATCTGATTTGCTTTAAGAGGTGGAATCAGTTTTTTCGAATCATCTCCATTATCTGTTTCATCATCGGTCGATTCGATATATACTTTTAAGAATCCATCGAAAATCAATACTTCGCCCGATGCAGTAAATTTGTTTTCTGAATTGGATATTGAAATTGATACAGTTGTTCTTTCAAGTTGGGCATCAGCCATTTGTGAAGCGATGGTCCGTTTCCAGATTAGGTCGTACAAGCGCTGTTCCTGACGGCCTCCTTCAATCGAATGTTGGTTGATATATGTTGGACGAATTGCTTCGTGGGCTTCCTGCGCACCTTTACTTTTGGTTTTATAATTCCTGACTTTTGAATATGCTGTTCCAAATTCCTTTTCGATTTCATTTTTTGCTGTCGAAATGGCCAATCCAGATAAATTCACTGAATCAGTTCGCATATATGTAATCCGACCCGATTCATAGAGCTTTTGAGCAACCGACATGGTTTGTGAAACTGAAAAACCTAACTTGCGACTCGCTTCCTGCTGAAGGGTCGATGTGGTAAACGGGGCAGACGGCGATTTCTTGGTGGGCTTCTTGGTTACATTTTCGACAGTAAATTCAGCCTGTTTACATTTTTCAAGAAAATCGTAAACCTCCTTTTTGTCTTTGAAACGCCTCGAAAGTTCAGCTTTTAAAATAGATTTCTTCCCATTGGTTCCATCAACAATGAAATAGGCATAAACACGGTATGATGAGTCAGGCACAAAATTGATTATTTCCCTCTCGCGCTCAACAATCAGGCGAACGGCTACAGACTGTACCCTGCCGGCCGACAAAGAAGGCTTCACCTTTTTCCAAAGTACAGGCGATAATTCGAACCCAACTATACGGTCGAGAACCCTACGTGCCTGTTGGGCTTTTACAAGGTTCATATCAATCGATCGTGGATTTTCGATTGCATTTAGAATTGCATTTTGTGTAATTTCATGAAAAACAATACGTTTTGTTTGCTCGTTTTTCAATTTTAGAGTTTCGTATAAATGCCATGCTATAGCTTCTCCTTCTCGGTCTTCATCAGAAGCCAGCCAAACCATATTGGCATCCTTGGTAAGTTTTTTAAGTTCGGTAACTACTTTTTTCTTTTCAGGCGAAACTTCATATACCGGTTCGAAATTGTTCTCAATGTCGATCCCAAAGTTCTTTTTTGATAAATCGCGGATATGTCCGAAACTCGATTTAACCAAGAAGTCTTTTCCAAGAAACTTTTCAATAGTCTTTGCTTTTGCCGGGGACTCAACTATTACAACATTTTTTTCCGCCATACTTTATTTGTTAAGGGCTTTTAGTTCAAAAAAAATTTGCACAAAGAAACATAAAAGGATGTTTAATATCCAAATTTAAGTCGCTTGGGAAAGTGGAAAACCATATGCTTATTTACACATATCGATTATAATTCTTTTTATGATGTATTCGAAGAAATTGGAAATCAGGTGTATGGAAAATAGATAAAATTGTGATAATTTATACTACGTAGCCACTTTCTGTTAAAAATATTCATCTATTGTGAAAAATCTTTGATATTGATTACTAAAAACAGACTGTAGAGGTAATCAAACTCTTTTCGCATTGGATCGAAAAAGCCTTGCATTCCTGCGCGAAACTCCACACCATTATATAAAGGTTTCATAAAATGAGCACCGGCAATATATAACTTTCTTGTTGGAAATGTAAAGCCGGAAATTCGTTCTGATACTGATTGAAACATCGGATTGCCCATTGGTGAAATAAAATGATATGCGTACCAGTATCCGAAGTCGACCAACAACTGTTTACTTTTAATCTCAATGCTCGATAAATTTCCAAAACCTTTTGTAAATGGCTGTTGCTTAGTAGGAGAGAAGTCATTGTAGCCAAGCCAGTTATTATTAATAGTTACTGAATGTAGTAGCCTTTGCTCGAAATTGATAGAAAATTCAACTCCGGCTGAAAAATTTGCCAGGGATTCAACTCTGCCGGTTTCATAATCGCCTTGCCCACCTCGGTGAACAAAAACAAATTGTAAGGGAAATGAGACTCTATATCTTTTAATTTCTTTAGGACACAAGATTTTACCTGTAAAACCAAGCATAAATTTTTCCTGATCAATATCTGAAGTCCCAACATGGTTCATCCAGTTTAGCCAAAGATCTGTTTCGATGAGGTTGGTCTTGTACAGGAACTGAATACCATTTTCAACATTATTCAGCCAATGATGGTCGGTATAATAGACCGGTTCGGTCAGGTTATGGTTTTTGCCGCCTTTTAAAGTTCCAAGTTTCATTTCAAAACGTTCTTCGATCTTCCATGTTACCGTAAATACAGGTTGAATAAGTTTAAAAGTTTCACCTCCCGAGAACTTTAGAAAGTGGAAACCACCATTTAAGTTAATTTGATTATTAAGACTGAAAACGACAGTGGGTTTTAAAAAATATCCCAGATTGGTATAACCATCAGTAAAAGGATTGAAATATTCGGCATTCTTGCAGAAATTATAATTCTCAAGATTGAAAATGAATCGCTTGTTAATATGTGATTGTTTCTGTGCATTCAGGGATAAAAGCATTATTCCGGTATGCAACAAAAGCAATATGGTAAAATTTTTCACTTATCTTTTTGTATTGCACAAATATAAGTCTGATTAATTAATGATTGCATTTATTTAAATTAAATGTGTATGTAATATCAGTAAGAAATCTCCAAAAACAAATATAGTCCAATTTTAAACAGCACTAAATTCGAAACATTTCGCTGTAAGCATACAGGTTTGATTATTTGATATTTATGATTTATTTGAGTATTGTAATTTGGATGTTTTTATAAAATGATGACGGAGTTTTCCAAACAACACTATGTAACTGTCAGATAGTCCAGAATAGATATGTTTTTGACTTCGAACCTTAAGGTGTAATTCGGTACACGATAACTACATATATGTTATTCAACATATTTAGATATTTAGATGTATTCTAAATACCTTATAAGTCACTGAAACCCAAAGAGAATTTAAAGTCAAAAGATTCAATAGTGGAAGATATCACATTTCCGGCTTTTTCACATCAGGAAGTCGACTGTGTTTGTTACTATCTTTGCCGTGATAATATTCATTTTCTATGACTTAACCTGATTTGTGAATATGAAAACAAATCGTCGTAAATTTATAAAGGTATCATCGGTGGGAGCAGGGGGACTTGCAATGGCAAAACCTGTTTTAGGATGGCTACCGAAGTTTCTCGAAAACGACAAACCCCTTGATGATTCCAAAGCTAAACGATACCCTACCTACTGTGAGATCTGTTTTTGGAAATGTGCCGGCTGGACTTATACCAATCAAGAGGGGAAAATCTGGAAAATAATTGGCAATGATGAAGACTTGCATAGTAACGGCAGGTTTTGTCCCAGAGGAACAGGTGGAGTAGGCATGTATTATGATGAAGATCGTTTGAAAACTCCATTAATAAGGGATACCAGAAACGGTAAAGAAGGATTTAGAAAAGCAAGCTGGGACGAGGCATTGGAGTTTATTGCTGATCGCATGAAAGACATTGCCAAAAAGCATGGACCTGAATGTACTGCTTTATTTTCCCACGGATCGGGTGGAAAATTTATGGGCCATACGCTTAAAGCCTTTGGTTCGAACAATATTACAGCTCCATCATATGCCCAGTGCCGTGGTCCCAGGGAGGTGGGATTCTATGCAACATTTGGTCGTGGATTAGGATCTCCCGAACCCACCGATATTCGCGATACACACTGTCTTGTTTTAATCGGATCGCACCTTGGCGAAAACATGCACAACGGACAGGTCCAGGAAATGTCTGATGCAATTGATAAAGGGGCAGCAATAATCACTGTCGATCCCCGATGCTCAACAGCAGCAACAAAATCGAAATACTGGTTGCCAATAAAACCTTCAACCGATCTGGCTTTATTATTGGCATGGATTCATGTAGTAATTTATGAGGATCTCTACAACAAAGATTATGTAAAACAATACACCTACGGATTCGACCTTCTGAAAGAACATGTACAAAACATGACTCCTGAATGGGCCTATGGTATTACAACCATAAAACCTCATATCATACGCGATACAGCAAAGGAAATGGCCAATGCTGCACCATCGGTAATAATTCATCCGGGCAGGCATGTTACCTGGTACGGTGACGATACCCAACGATTACGTGCTGTTGCAATTCTGAATGCACTTTTTGGAGCATGGGGGAAGCGTGGTGGTTTTTATCTTCCTGAAAAGTTAACTGTTCCAAAATTTCCTTCACCAAAATTTCCAAAACCAAAGCGAACCTGGCGTGATGCATTTCCTGGCAAATTCAATCTTGCTGCTGAGACACTTGCCTCGGGCATTTGCGATGCCACCATTCCAAACCCTGAAAGGGATTGCTCCTTTAAAGGATGGATTGTTAATGGTACCAATCTGATTGAAACCTTTCCCGACAGGAAAAAAACACTTGAGGCAATTGAAAACCTTGAACTTCTGGTAGTGATCGATACCATGCCTATGGAAATTACCGGGTATGCCGATGTGATTTTGCCCGAATGTACATACCTCGAGCGATACGACATGCTTCGCGTTTCGCAACATCGTGAGCCACAAATTGCCCTCAGGATGCCTGCTGCCGAACCAATGTATGACTCAAAACCAGGATGGTGGATTGCCCGTGAATTAGGAATAAAATTAGGCCTCAAGGATTATTTCAGATATGATAATATTGAAGAATTGCTCGACTGGCAACTAAAACAAGTTGGTTCATCACTTGAAGAAATGAAAAAAATCGGGGTAAAAACTTTTCCTCGCGAAGACGGTAACCTTTACCTGGCCGATGGGGAAGAATATGACTTTAATACTTCGACCGGGAAAATTGAACTTTATTCATTGGCACTTGAAGATGAAGGTTTTGATCCTATGCCGGTTTATACATCTCATCCCAAACCTGAGAGTGGTTTTTACAGGTTAATTTATGGAAGAGCACCAATGCATACATTCAGCCGTACTACGAATAATCCCAACCTCCATGATTTAATGGATGAAAACCTGGTTTGGATTAATCCGAAAGTTGCAAAACTTTGGGATATAAATAATGGTCAATACATCTGGTTGAAAAATCAGGATGGTGTTGTAAGCACCTTTCCGGTTAAGGTTCGCGTAACTGAACGAATTCGCTGGGATTCTGTTTATATTGTTCATGGATTTGGGCATGCGAATAAACGCTTAAGTCGTGCACATGGAAAAGGTGCCAGCGACACTCAGCTTATTACAAATGTTATGATGGACCCAATTATGGGAGGTACCGGAATGAGGGGAAATTTTGTAACATTCCTTACTGAAGAACCCAAAAATGAGGAGGTAGTAGCATGAGATACACAATGGCTATTGATACCAGGAAATGTGTAGGTTGCAGCGATTGTGTTGTAGCTTGTCAAACTGAAAACAATGTGCCAATCGGTTATTGCCGAGATTGGATTGTTGAATCGGTTGTTGGTACCTATCCTAATGTTGAAGTTGAACTTCAGTCGGAGCGCTGTAATCATTGCGATAACTCGCCATGTGTCAGGTGCTGTCCGACCGGTGCAAGTCACTACGAAGAAGGGGGAATTGTAACTGTTCATCATAACGAATGTATTGGATGTGGCGCGTGTATTCAGTCTTGCCCCTATGATGCCCGGTATTCACATCCAGAAGGTTATGTCGATAAATGTACATTTTGTTTTCACCGGGTTGAAAAAGGGCAGAAACCGGCCTGTGTTTCGGTTTGTCCAACCAAATGCATGTATTTTGGCGATCTGGATGATCCCAACAGTGAAGTCTCTGTTGTAATGCGAAACAGGAATTACAAAGTCCTTGCTCCGGAGGCAGGCACTAAACCACAGATTTTTTATCTCATTTAACAATAGATGTAAATCGCTTTATATCAGCAATAAGATGAAGGAAGAATTATTTATAAGCGGAAGAGAAAATTTGAACATCGATCCTGTTTTGCATATCTGGCACTGGCAAATTCCTGTCTATTTATTTTTAGGGGGACTTGCTGCAGGATTGTTGTTTTTTGCTTCATTATATACTATTCAGAATAAAGAAAACGAATACCGGACAGCTATTAAAATAGCACCGTTTCTGGCGCCTTTTGCATTGGTGCTGGGATTGTTTGCTTTATTTTTAGACTTGAAACATAAGTTGTTTTTCTGGCAGCTCTATACGACTATCCGGATTGAATCGCCTATGTCGTGGGGTGCATGGACACTGATGCTTGTAACCCCTTTGTCATTTATATGGGCTGCGATTTATATTAAGGAGATTTTTCCACATTGGGATTGGAGATTTAATTTTCTGAAACAGTTTAACGCATGGGTTACAAAAAACCGGAAGGGATTTGCATGGGCAAATCTTGTCCTTGCAATAATTCTGGGTGTATATACCGGAATTTTATTGTCAGCTTTCAATGCACGGCCTTTGTGGAATACATCTTTACTCGGACCATTGTTTCTTATTTCGGGACTTTCGACAGGGGCAGCCACAATAATGTGGATTTCTAAAGATCAGAAAGAAAGAAAACTTTTTAGCAAGATTGATTTGATTTTAATCGCTGTCGAGTTGTTTTTAATAGTTCATCTGTTCATGGGATTTTTGGCCAGCTCACAAGTACAAATTGAGGCAGCCCAACTCTTTCTTGGAGGGGATTACACCTTGTCGTTTTGGGTTTTTGTGATTGGTCTGGGTTTAATAATTCCTGCTATTCTTGAGATACTGGAACTGCTTGGGAAACATATTCCGGTCTTTATTCCGGCCGGACTAATCCTGATGGGAGGACTGGTATTTCGATTCATAATGGTTGATGCCGGCCAGGTAACAAGGTATCTCTATTAAGATATCAGAATTGAAAAGAAAGGTTTGTGATAATTAAGAGAAGCAATCATCGAGATTAAAAATATAATAATAAATATGGAGAATAAACCATCGAAATATATGAATCCTTACCTGGCAGGTGTATTGCTGGGCTTGGTTTTACTTGCATCGTTTTATTTTACAGGACGGGGCCTGGGTGCCAGCGGTGCAGTTAAGAGTACTGTTGTTACAGTGGTCGATGCAGTTGCACCCGAACATGCTGCTGAATCGCAATTTTACGGGAAATATTCAAAAAAAGAGGAGAGCCCGATAAAAGCATGGTTGGTATTCGAATTAATAGGTGTTTTATTTGGTGCCCTGATTTCAGGAACAATTGCCGGCCGGAATAAGCTGAAAATTGAACATTCCCCTAAAATAAAATCAAGAACAAGGCTTATTGCTGCCGTGATAGGAGGAATATTATTTGGGATAGGTTCTCAGCTTGGGCGTGGTTGTACAAGTGGGGCAGCCCTTAGCGGGATGGCGGTTTTAGCAACATCCGGATTTATTTCAATGTTGGCCATATTTGGAACAGCCTACATATTTGCATACGTTTTCAGAAAATTATGGATTTAAAAAAATCAATATAAAATGGGACCATTAGTAACACAGGGAATAATCGCAGAAAACTGGAATTTCATTCTTGCTTTTGTCATCGGAATAGGCTTTGGTTTTGTTCTCGAACAGGCCGGATTCTCATCGTCTCGTAAATTGGCAGGCGTTTTTTACGGATACGATTTTGTTGTTCTTCGGGTGTTTTTTACAGCCGCAATTACTGCCATGACCGGTTTAATCTTTTTCCATTATTTCGGATGGATCAATTTTGATTTGGTTTATGTAAATCCAACCTTTATATCATCTTCAATTGTTGGTGGAGTAATTATGGGGCTAGGATTTATAATTGGAGGATTTTGTCCGGGAACAAGTATTTGTGGTGTTGCCATCGGAAAAGTTGATGCAATGGTATTTTTTGGAGGAATATTTATCGGAATCTTCATTTTTGGCGAAAGCTATTCTTTGTTTGAAAAATTATTGTATGCCGGTAATCTTGGCAATCGAAAAGTTTTTGATACCTTAGGTATGTCTCAGGGATTATTTGCATTTGTGCTTATTGTAGTTGCTTTAGCAGCCTTTTTTATAACAGCCCGTATCGAGAAAAATGTTACGAAGGTGGAGTATTAGCCTAATTTATGGAATGTTGATTTATTATGGTATACAGTTGATATCTGCATAAATTTTGAGAATTGAGATCATGAAAAAAAAATACATCTTTTTATCTGCTCTGTTAATATTGCTTGGGATAATTATGGTATTTCTGCCAGAGAAGGAATACGCAACGGAAATTGGTCCGGGCCAGTTGCTACTTGAACTCAATGATGATACAAGGTTTGTGAGTACCGATCAGGTTGCGCATTACCTGGTAGAGGCCGATCCACAAGTTCAGCTGGTTGATGTGAGGCCTGCTGAAGAGTTTGAGAAATTCTCATTGCCGGGAGCTATTAATATACCGCTCGATAGTTTGTTAAAACCAAATTTCGAAATATATCTCGATCAGATTGGAATAAGCTCGATATTTTATTCTAACGGAACCGTTTATGCCAGTCAGGCATGGATGCTTTACAGGCGTAAAGCTTTCAGCAATATTTATATTTTGAAAGGTGGATTAAACCGATGGGTTGAGACAATATTGCGTCCGCAAAAACCTTTATCAACAGCTTCGCAGGATGCATTTGATTTGTATGAAACACGACTTGCGGCAAGCCGGTTCTTTGGAGGTGGCAGTGTAGTTGAACCGCAATCATCAGTAAAAGGGGTGAAACCAGTTATCCGTCGAAAGAAAAAGAAACAAGCCGAGGGAGGGTGTCAATAGTAACTTGTAAATTGGAATAAAATGGAATATATACATCCAAGCGATCATAAAAAGATTTCGAAAAAACTGCCCGTAATTGCTATCGTATTTGTTGCAATTATTGTTTTGGGTTTTGTTACTACAAAAGAACCGGAAATGAAATACCGGATCACAGTAGATGAGATGCACCAGGAGTTGTTGCAAGGAAATGAGGCTCTTACACCCGAAGAGGCAATACAGATACTTTATTCGAATAAAACAGGATATCGCTTTATCGACCTGCGGAATCCTCACGAGTTTATCAACGGTCATATCGACGGTGCATTAAATATTCCTTTGCAAAATATCTTTTCCGAAGAAAATAAAAGCATCTGGAATGACTCATCGTTGATAAATATCCTATATGCTGCTTCGCACGATGAGGCTTGTGGCCCGTGGATGCTCTTAAAACAACTTGGACACAATAATAACAGGATTCTTCTGGGAGGTTACAATTTCATTCGAGAAAATGCTTTTGAAGATTTTAAGTTGCGGTCGAAGGAATACCACAACGAAAAGGCCAAATACGACTACGCAAAAATTGTGAACGAAACTGCCGGTGGGCTCAAAGTATCAGGGCCTACAGTATCAGGAAAAAAACTGCCGATCAGGAGGAAAAAGAAAAAGCAATCGGCCGAAGGCGGATGCAGCTAAAATATTCCATTCCTTACTAATCCGGTAAATTAAATCCGTAATCCCCTTCTCAGGAAATTCTTTCTAACTAATCTTATTAATTATCAACAGGTTTTACTTGATTACCTGCAATACCATTTATTGTGAATTGAATGGTGTGTTATTTGCGTCTGCAAGGTATGGCTCGTCTCAACGGTTTTCAAATCCTATGGAGCCTTTATGAGAGATTATGTATTTATTCCTGAAAAGCTTTACGACGACATTGAACTGCTTACCAATTTATCAGACGATGGTTATAAATATGTAATGTCGTTTGAGCCGAAACCAAAGAAGAAAAAATGAGTTTACGGGAAAAAAAAAATGTCAACAATATTTTGCTGACATTTTTTTTTGAGCTGTAAATATTTTTATTCCGGTGGATTCTGTTCAGTGCCAGTTGCCGGTAACTCAGTTTGTTCCGGAGCAGTGGTTGGAAATTGGCTGGCCTGTTGAATATCCGTATAATCAAGTGTTTCCAGTTGGGAACGCGATTCTATTGTTTCGTCTTTCGGGATTACAGCGCTGGCAAAGATGCTAAGCACAACCATTGCAATAGCCAGCGACCAGGTTGCTTTTTCAAGGAAATCGGTAGTTTTTCGAACACCCATAACCTGATTCGATGAAGAAAAATTAGATGCCAATCCGCCGCCTTTCGAGTTTTGGACCAATACTATCAAGATCATCAATATGGCTGCTACGAGTATTAGTCCTGAAATAATTTGATACATTGCTTATTACCTTATTCGTTTTTTAAGTCTTTTATTTTTTTAATTTGGTGTGCAAAGTAAATGTTTTTTTCGGGATATTTCAAACTTAATTTTTCATATGCAAGAATGGCTTTGTTGTAGTGTTTCTGACCAATATAGATATTTGCAAGTGTTTCAGTTATAAAGTCGTCGCTTTCAGCAATGCTTTCTTTTGATATATCTTCCTCTTGAAAAGGAGTCGATAAATTTGCCTTAATTCTTGGCTGGGCTTCAATAAATTTGTCGATCAGGTTTTCCTGGCTTTTTTTCTGACTTCCTGCTGAGATTTGGTCTTTCGGTTTTTTACTGCCTTTTACAGCAGGTTTTTCAATATTTCCTTCTGATAAAAGGTGTAACCATTCGCTAAATGAATGAAGCGATTCAGAAATTCCTGTGCCTGATTCACAACTTGTTTCAGGATCTTCCTTCACAATCTGATCAGGTTCGATATTTAATGGAGCCTCTGGTTTCTGATGGAAAAAATCCTGACTTCTTGTATTGTTCGATTCAAATTCAATGAAATTTAAAATATGTTTAGGATCCTGATTGATCTTTTTCAACAACTCATTGCCAAGTTGTTTTCGTATTCCGCTTGCTTGATTTTGATTGTCTTCAATTTCCCGATTCTTGTCAGGTGTTATTGTTTGGGGTGGGCTGGTTTTGTCCGTGGCGCTTTCAGCTTTGATGATTTGAGTTCCTGAGTCGGATAACATGGACGTATATTCTTTACTCCCAGGATGTAGGAACTCATACAACAACTCCCGGTTTAGAACATAGGTTGATGATATCCGTAACTGTTTATTGAATTTCAGGTGTCCAATTTCATGAAGGTTTTTCAGGTATAGTATATGGGCAGTCTGGAAATAGGGATATTCGGTAAGTACCTCTTCAAGCATTTTCAATGTATTTTCATTGAGCAATGCAGGATTTTCCAGGTATGTATAAAATTGATCACGGTTCATACGCCTGTGGAATTACCAATTTACCACCGATTCATTAAAGATATCCTCAACTAATTGTATAACAATTTTCTCGACAAGTTCTGATTCTACCTCACTCAAGTCATACGTACTGCTATAATTCTCGAAGCGCGAAAAACTTTTGTCAAAATCAAATTTGGCATCAGGATCTTTGGAGTTTGTATATTTAACTCTGATTGTTATTGTTAAGCGGTTTTCAGCAGCCACATCATTTTCCTTTATTGCCATTGGCTTTGTGTCATAGCCGGTTATTTCACCTTCGAAATGCAGATCACCTACTCCGTTTACAAGCCTTAAACTGGTTTGTGAAACAAATTTATCTTTAAGTTCATCCGTAAGGGTTTGACCGAGTAAAGGATTTATCAATGGCGCATTATTCTGAAAATAATTAACCGACACTGTTTTTGCCTCAGGTGGGATGGAGGCGCCAGATAAAGAATAGCTAACAGTAAAACAACTGTGGAATGACAAAGTTAAAACCAAAATTGTTATGGATAAAATCTTCGTTTGAATTATGCTAAATGTTTTCATATCCAATCATTAAATCTTCAGAGTATTCAATTTATACGGTTACTTTATAACTAAAATTGTATCCTGCTTTATTCGACAGCAATAATTTAGTTATTCGAATCCTTTGTATTATCCCTGAATATCATATTCTTTTATTTTTCGGTATAGCGTACGCTCCGATATTCCAAGGTCTTGTGCGGCATACTTTCGCTTTCCCTTATGTTTATCGAGGGCTTTTTTTATCAACTCGATCTCTTTTTCTTCAAGCGATAAAGATTCTTCTACATATTCCTCTGTATCTTCAATATAGGTGTCGCGTTCAGGAGGAGTTTGATAACTATCCTGAGGGGTTTGCATATCCCTGGCAGATATATCTTGTTGATCGCCATAGAATTTTTTTATTATCTGTGCACTTTCTTCATGGACATTTATATCTTCTGTTCCTCTGTGCATAATCTCATTTACCAGTTTTTTCAGGTCGTTCATATCTCGTTTCATATCGAATAAAACCTGGTAAAGGATTTCGCGTTCCGAAGCAAATGTTTTTTCATCAACCGGTTTATAAATGGCCGGCAGGTTAGGCATTTCCGATAATGGCAGGTAGCGTTCAAGAGTTTCGCCTGATATGTTTCGTTCCTGTTCGATAATGGAAATTTGTTCGGTTATATTTTTCAGTTGTCGAACATTTCCGGGCCATTTAAAGTTAACAAGTAAACGTTGAGCCTCTTCGTTTAATTTAATTGCCGGCATCCGGTACCTTTCAGCAAAATCCATAGCAAATTTCCTGAACAGTAGAAAAATATCATCCTTCCTGACACGTAACGATGGTACTATTATCGGTACAGTATTGAGCCGGTAAAACAGATCCTCACGGAATTTGTTGGCCGCAATTGCTTCCTGAAGATTTATGTTTGTTGCAGCTACAACTCTTACATCGGTTTTTTGAACCTTCGACGATCCAACCCTGATAAACTCACCTGTTTCGAGTACCCGTAACAACCGTACCTGTGTTGATAACGGTAATTCGCCTACCTCGTCGAGGAAAATGGTGCCTTTGTCGGCAACTTCGAAATAACCTTTTCGCGAATCGGTTGCTCCGGTAAAGGCTCCTTTCTCGTGTCCAAATAGTTCGGAATCGATGGTTCCTTCCGGGATTGCTCCACAGTTTACTGCAATATAACTTTGATGTTTTCTGATGCTATATTGGTGGATGATTTTAGGAAAAACTTCTTTCCCCGAACCGCTTTCACCTGTTATTAAAACTGACAGATCGGTAGGTGCCACCTGCACTGCAATGTCAATAGCCCGGTTTAATAATCCCGAATTTCCGATAATGCCAAACCGTTGTTTTATTCGCTGAACTTCCATAAATATGAATTGAAATCTATCAAAATCATTTTCAGCAAAATTACTGAATTTATGGCTTGTTAAGAAAATTTTACTGACAAAAATGCAGGTTCTGGGAATTTACATTCAGATTTTGCATGCCTGAAAAACAAAAAGATCGAAATTATAAACAATGCACTTTAAATATCATGATCAAACAAAAACATAGATAATTCGTATACACATTTTGTTATTTTTGTCGGCTAATTTTTTTGAATAAAGGTGATGCCATTTACAAAACTACCAAATACCGGATTCAGCATATTTTCCGAAATGACCAGGAAGGCAAACGAGTATGGAGCTATTAACCTTTCACAGGGTTTTCCTGAGTTTGATTGTAATGATGAATTAAAATCCAGGGTAGCTTTTTACATGGAAAAGGGTTTAAATCAGTATGCCCCCATGGAAGGAGTTTTGCCTTTGCGTGAGGTTATTAGCAAAAATTTAGCCGATCAACACGGCAGAACTTACAATCCACAAACCGAAATTACTATTACTGCCGGAGCTACACAAGCCCTTTTTACAGCTATCACAGCCTTTGTTCGGGAAGATGATGAGGTTATTATCATCGAACCGGCTTTTGATACCTATGAACCAGCAATAAGGTTAAATGGAGGCAGACCGGTTTTTGTATCACTGAATTTTCCGGATTACACCATTAATTGGGACGATGTTCAAAGAAGTGTTAACTCCCGCACTAAAATGATCATTATTAACACGCCCCATAATCCAAGTGGAAAAGTCTTTACTGAGGGTGATATGATGCGTTTACAAAAAATAGTAATCGGTAGCAAAATGATAGTCATCAGCGACGAAGTATACGAACATATCATATATGACAGTAGAAAACATAACAGTGTAGCCAGATTTGACGAACTGGCGAAACGAAGCCTTTTAATATCTTCATTTGGAAAAACCTATAATACTACGGGCTGGAAGATGGGGTATTGTTGCGCATCGCCCGAAATAACATACGAATTCAGGAAAATTCATCAGCTTATCGTTTATGCTGCAAATACACCTGTTCAATATGCTTACGCCGACATTTATTCTGATAAGTCGAGTTGGATTGACCTTAAAAAGTTTTACCAGCAAAAGCGGGAAACCTTTGTCAATTTCCTTCGAAACAGCCGGTTCGGAATAATCCCGTCGGAAGGCACATTTTTTCAACTGTTGAATTATTCGGGTATTTCAGATCAACCGGATGAGGAATTCACCGAGTTTTTGGTTAAAGAAATAGGCGTAGCTGCTATACCATTGTCAGTTTTCTATCATGAAAAGACTGATAATAAAGTGCTTCGGTTTTGTTTTGCGAAAAATGACGATACTCTCGAAGAAGCTGCCTATAAACTAAGTAATCTGTAAAATCTGAAAAAAAACTCAATTTAGACATGAAAATTCTGATGATTAGCAATACATGGGTTTATGTAATTGTTGCAATTGTTGTTTTACATTTTCTTGTAGGTATTGGTTATTTATTTTATAAAATTTACGGTGGAGGCCGGAAAGGAAAATAAACTGGTTCAGCGAAAACTTTTTCAGATTAGACTTTCTTAAAAATATAACAAATTTATTACCTGAATTTTAGATCATCTATTCATCTATTGATTTGAATCTTATCTATGTCTCAATAGTGCCGGTTGCCCATTTAGGAAATTCCAATACATCAATATCGAAAACAAAACTTCCCCAGTAATACATCATCAAAGTGGCAAGGATTACGGCCACAACATTTAGAATAATACCTGTTTTTACCATATCTACAATCCGGAGGTGCCCAGTTCCAAAAACAATTGCATTTGGAGGAGTTGCCACAGGCAGCATAAAAGCCAGTGAAGCTGCCAAAGTTGCGGGAACCATAAGAAGCAATGGATTAAGTTTAATACTCATTGACAATCCGGCAAGAATGGGCAGGATCATTTCCGTGGTTGCCGTATTCGAAGTAAGCTCTGTTAGGATCGACATACTTGCAACAATTCCCATAGTCAGGATTTTTGGTGATACCGATGATAGAGTTGACAGTTGTTCGCCAAACCACATCGACAGACCCGATTCAACAAATGCTTTTGCCAAAGCAAAACCGCCACCAAAAAGAATAACAATATGCCAGGGTATTTTTGAGGCTGTTTCCCAGTTCAGGAGACGTTCTTTCTTTTTCGATCTTGAAGGAATTATAAACAAGAGTGACGAAATTGCAATTGCTACAGTTCCATCGTTTATATAAGCCGGGGTGTTAAATAGATCTGCCCAGCCGGGAATGCTTAGATTTCCAAATTCGAATCCAGACCTGAAGATCCAAAGCAGGGCCAAAATGATGAACAGCAAAAAGACAATCTTTTCTTCGATGCTTGTTTTGCCAAGGGTTTTATATTCTTCTTTAATGGTTTCATGATTAAAATTATCCCATTTTTTGCCTGGTTTATAAAGAATATTAAGTAGAATAATGCAGCTTATAAACAACAGAAAACTTAAAGGAAGTGCAAACACGAACCATGATGAAAAAGATATTTCAGGTGCATCAGGAAAAACTATGTTAATAATCCTTGCAAAGGATAAATTGGGTGGCGTTCCAACAAGTGTTGCAATACCACCGATTGATGCAGAATAGGCAATGCCAAGCAATAGGCCAATCGAGTATTTTCCAAGGTTTTTCTTGCCAATATCTTCTTCCAGTTTTAGAATTACTGATAAAGCTATCGGAACCATCATCATTGCCGTAGCTGTATTCGACATCCACATCGATAAAATTGCTGTTGCCAGCATAAATCCTAATAATATCCTGCCCGGACTAACGCCAATACTTAATAATATAATAAGTGCTATTCGTTTGTGCAGATTCCAGCGCTGCATCGAAAGTGCTAACAGAAATCCACCAATAAACAAAAAGATCAAATGGTTAAAATACATTGCTGAAATGGTTTTACCGTCGGCAACCCCCAAAAGTGGGAATAGAGCCACTGGCAACATTGCTGTTGCTGCAAGAGGAATGGCTTCGGTAACCCACCAGATAGCCATCAATATTGCAATTGCAAAACAACGGGTAATTTCTGGGTTCCCTGGTTCCAAATCAAAAAAGAGAATAATAATAAGTGATATAAGCGGTGCTGTAATAAGTGCTATACGTTTGGTAAATGTATCATTTGCTGAAGATACTTCCATCTGCCATCAATTTGGTAAAATGTAAAAGTATACAGCTTCGGTTAACAAACAAAATAGATTGTTTCTGTGGAAATGTATTTTTAATAAAAAGGATCCGTGACTTTAGTAGATCATTGAGTAGTATCTTGATATCTCCTCATTAAGCTCACTTATACTTATGTTGCGGTTTTTTCTGATGTATTCCCTACCCTCGAAATAGATTAATATTGTGGGTATAGCGAATATCCCTTCCTGTCCGGAAATTTCGGGCAACTTTTTTGAGTTTATGAAAAACATCTTGATCCGAGGGAATTTTTCATTGATTAGTTTTTCAATCTTTGGTTTTAAAACTGTGCACACATTACATTCATCATGAGAGAAATAGAAAAGACAGGATCCAATATCTGATTTAATTTTCTGAAAAAATTCTATACTGCTGATGTTTTCGAACATAAGCGCTTTTATTGATTTTTTTCGATCAGTACTACAACCGAGGCAGCAATCCCTTCTTCACGACCAACAAATCCGAGTTTTTCGGTTGTTGTTGCCTTTATGGAAATATTGTCCTGTTCGATTCCAATTACATGGCTAAGAGTATCTTTCATTTCGGGTATCAGATTTTTGATCTTTGGTTTTTGAAGCTCAATGGTTGAATCGATATTGCCAATCTGCCATCCTTTCTCAGTAAGTAGTGCTACAGTTTTTTTTAAAAGGATTTTACTGTCGATATTCTCAAAATCACTTGAAGTATCAGGAAAATGATATCCGATATCGCGCAGATTTGAAGCTCCCAACAAGGCGTCGCAAATTGCATGTATAAGAACATCGCCATCGGAGTGGGCAACGGTACCTTTTATACTTTCTACTTTAACACCTCCAATAATTAAATCTTCGCCCTCTTTCATTTGATGGACATCCGAACCAAAACCTACCCTGATATTCATGTCCTAAAATTAATAAAAAAAGCAGCAAACAATTTGCTTGCTGCTTTATTGTGAAATTCATTTATTTTAGTTGGGACTTACTGTTGATTTTGAAACATTACTCTGTTGAGAAAATCCTTCGAAATCGAAGTTTAGGGTAAACCTTAGTGTGTTTTCCAGCGGGTTGCGCTGTGATACCGGAACCAGGTATGAAAAATCGAGTCCAAACACATTTAGTTTAAGTCCCATTCCAACGGTAAAATACTTACGATTTCCTTTCGTGGCATGTTCGTGAAAGTATCCCGCTCTTAAGGCGAATTGTTTTGCATACCAATATTCTACCCCAAAAGAATAGTTAATTTCCCTGAATTCTTCGCGCCATATTTGTCTTTCTCCGTTTCGAATAACTCCTGGTGCATCGTAGAACGATTGGAATATGCCTGTAGCCACAGCCACATTTGGATCTTTTCCTGCTACAATGTATTCCTGGTTTAACGCCGAATCTGTTTCGTACATCGGAAAGAAATTAAACATACCTGCCAGCAAAATCTATGGCG
>CAYLZH010000032.1:0-4005 GCA_964388245.1 uncultured Bacteroidales bacterium | reverse complement strand
CTGCAAACGAATTATATTCATCAATTTCGGTTGTTAAACAAACTCCCATTTTCAGGTTTGCCGGAATAAAATCTTTATCCGCATTTTCGGTATACGAAATTTTTGAACCTATATTCGATGCATTTACGCCAAAGGCAAAAGTTGCATCTTTCTTAAAGATTTCAATTTTGTCCTGATAATAAACTGAAATATCGGAGGCAACTGCGTGTCCCGGATGCGATTCGGTTGATCCCACATATTGCCCTCCAGTCAGGTTCGAATAAATATATCTCAATGAGATCGATCCGGACAGTTTTCTTGATAATAACCTTGCATAGGCTACATCAAAAGCAAATTCGTTTGGATTAAAGTTTCCGGTAATACTACCGTATAAATCAGTAAAAGTTATGTTTCCAAGCGAAAAATACCTTAACGATCCGGCGACAACCTGATTTTTCCTAATTCTGTAGTATCCGGTAAGGTATAATAAATTAATGTCGTCGATTAAGTTTCGGAGCCAGGGTGTATATGAAATTGCTACCCCCATATCCTGTTCGATAAATGCAAATTTCGATGGATTATAATGCATTGAGTTTTCATCGGGAGAAGCTGCCACACCGGCATCACCTAAACCACCTCCTCTTGAATCGGGTGATATCATTAAAAATGGAACTGCTGTTGTTATTGTGTTTACTTCATCAATATCCTGACCTAACCACTCGTCTGGGTTTTGACCATTTGCCAGTATACCAATTCCTAAGCCTGCAATGAGTAATCCTAATTTTAAATTCTTAAGCATTTTAGTTTTAGTTGTTTTATTAAGCCTGCAAATATAATTGTTTTATGAAACTCTTAATTGAAGCATTTATTATTTCTGATATCAATTTATTCATCGGTAGTCTAATTATCAATATGCACCGAAGTTATTTAAAGAGCCAGAGATATATTTTGTTCGATTAGAGCTTGTAAAATATGGTAAATTTCTGATCTTACTTCACTAATTTTAGTTTTCGTCCGGTAAGGGTCAATTCGAAAATGTAACTTGATGGTAAATATGCACAATTCCCGGAAAACCTTACACACTCTTTGATACAGGGTTAATTCAATTCATCAATTAATTTAGAATGTTCATCAAAATATTTTTTAACATAATTTTAATTTATTGCCATACACCATTTATAAAGAATCAATCGTCTATTAATTGATAAAAATTCGTCGAAAGATTAAAACAATATTTAAATTGCTACGTATAAATTTTCAGACAACGAGAATTAGGATTAATAGAGACCATAAAAAGATGGAACGAACTGTAAATCAAATATTAGATTTTCTTACCTCGAATTATCGAATTGAAGAAATTGTAACAAATAATGATCTTAGTTCTATCCACAAAAAGCTAATTGATCTGAAAATGAAATATTCCAATGGGGGGATCCTTGGAATAAAAAACTCGAACGATCTTATAGCCAGGATTGCTAAGTATAAACTTGCAGTTTAAAAAATTGGTATTATTTTTGCAAAGAAATTGTTTTTCATAGTTTGATTAATTAATGGTGTAAAATTTCAGAAGACCGGATTTCTAAACATTCCTTAAATTGCTTCATAATCATCCTTTCGATAATCCGGTCTTTTGAAATTTTTCTTTTCAAGGGCCTCCTGGCCCAACAGCTTGACTTCCAGTATTATTATCGCGACAGCAATAAGTTTTCGTAATAAATACATTTTATTATCAGGAAAGTACATTTGTCATCCTATCATAAGTATTCCAACTGGCTTGACCGGGGAAATGATTTTGAATAATCAATAGCCTGCTTTGTGAAGTTAGATAACAATGTATTTTTGTATCGTATTTTAACTAGTTGAAAAATGAAAATCCTTGGAGTAATCCCCGCACGCTATTCATCGACACGCTTCCCAGGCAAACCCTTAGTTCAAATCTTAGGGAAAACAATGATACAGAGAGTTTATGAAGCATCTTCCAGGGTACTTGATAATGTTGTTGTTGCAACCGACGATGAACGTATTTTTAATGAGGTTGAAAAATTTAAAGGCCATGTTGTAATGACTTCAGTACATCACAAAAGCGGAACCGACAGGATTGTTGAAGCCATGGAGAAGATTTCGCATTCATCAAACTTTCAGCCGGAGGTTATTATTAATATTCAGGGCGATGAGCCATTGTTAAAAGCAGAACATCTGAATAAAATATGCAAGTGCTTTAGTCATCCCTCAGTTGAGATTGCAACCTTGGCAAAACCAATTCGAACGGATGAGGAGTTGTTTAACCCAAACTATCCAAAAGTTGTTATTTCGAAGCATTCTGAGGCACTCTATTTTAGCCGTTCAGTAATACCTTTTCTCCGAAATTCAGCTAAAAAGGATTGGCATTCATTACATAATTACTATAAACATATTGGTATTTATGGTTATCGTGCCGATATTCTGAAGGAGATTTCAATATTAGATGTTTCAGGTCTCGAAAAAGCAGAATCGCTCGAACAATTACGATGGCTCGAACATGGCTTTAGGATACAGGTGGAATTAACACAAATTGAAACCCCCTCGGTAGATACACCCCAGGATCTTGAGAAAATCCTTGAGAAATTTTCAAATGAGCTTTTTAGTGAATAAACAAAGTTGCGATCCTCCGTTTTAGAACAATTCAATACTGCTGTTGTTTTTTTAGTTGATTTATTAATATATTTACATATCTAAATTTGAGTTTAAGATTAACTAATTATTTTATTCATAGAATTTTATACTGAATGATAACAAAGATTTTAGTTGCAAACAGGGGAGAAATTGCAGTAAGGGTAATGCGATCGTGTCGCGAAATGGGAATCCTTTCGGTCGCAGTTTATTCCGAAGCCGATCGAAAATCGATGCATGTCAGATATGCCGATGAAGCCTACTTTATAGGTCCATCCCCTTCAGTAGAAAGCTATCTGGTAATCGACAAAATTATTGAAGTAGCTAAGAAATCAGGAGCACAGGCAATTCATCCCGGTTATGGATTTCTTTCTGAAAATGCAGAATTTTCTGATCGTTGTAAAAGTGAAGGAATAGTTTTTATAGGACCTGCATCTAGCGCCATATCTGTGATGGGTGATAAAATATCTGCACGTCAGAAAATGATAAATGCAGGTGTTAATGTTGTACCAGGTAATAAGGAAAACCTTGAGGCGGATGATGAAATACTTTCGGCAGTACGAAAAATTGGTTTGCCGGTGATGGTTAAAGCATCTGCCGGAGGTGGTGGAAAAGGTATGCGTCTTGTAAAATCAGAGGAAGATGTCTTACCGTCGGTTCGGGCTGCAAAATCCGAGGCAAGGGCTGCATTTGGTGACGATGCTGTTTACTTCGAGAAATATATATCATCGCCTCATCATATCGAATTTCAGATTTTAGGTGATACACACGGTAATGTTATACATTTATTCGAACGTGAATGTTCGGTACAGCGCCGGCATCAAAAGGTAATCGAAGAAACACCATCGCCTTTAATGACTCCAAAGTTACGCGACGAGATGGGTCAGCAAGCCGTTTTAGCTGCTAAGGCCGTTGATTATGTGGGAGCTGGTACTATTGAATTTTTAGCCGATGATGATGGTAATTTTTATTTTCTCGAAATGAATACCCGTTTGCAGGTTGAACATCCGGTAACCGAAAGGGTAGTTGGTGTCGATCTTGTTAAGGAACAAATAAATATTGCCGACGGAAAACCAATTTCGTTCAAACAGGAAGAATTGAGCCAAAAAGGACATGCAATTGAAGCTAGAATATACGCTGAAGATCCTGATAATAATTTTATGCCAAGTCCTGGTGTAATTAAGCATATTACTGAGCCATTGGGCCTGGGTGTCCGCCACGATGGATATGTATATGAGGGATATGAGATTCCAATATACTACGACCCCATGATATCAAAATTGATTGTCTGGGGAAATACACGTGAAGAAGCGATTGCCCGTATGCGTCGATCTCTTTATGCCTATAAGATAACCGGGATTAAAACCAACCTGGCAT
>CAYLZH010000031.1:12589-25976 GCA_964388245.1 uncultured Bacteroidales bacterium | reverse complement strand
ACAAAGCGTTACTTACAGATTATCAGAGAAATAATCCTTAACTTAATGACATTGGCTTACTCCCGGGGCTATTGATATTTTTCCCCTTTGGGGAAATGGAATTAATGTGTAGATTGATATTAGGTTTCTACTGATAAATTATATCAACTACCCTTTGCTATGAAACACATTCCCTTCCTTACCATAAGGAAGTGCTGGGGATGGATGAAAAAAAAACTTATTGTAAGAAATTTCCTTGTCATTATTAATATTTTTCTGTAATCGCCGGAATAAACGACACAATTTCAAATATACACTCACCTCCGGCAATAATTGGAATTGATTGGATTAGAACACACTCCCTTCCTTCTTGCCCCGTTTCTAACGGTGGAATTATAAGCAAGGGCCGGGGATTGAGGAAATGATTCAGCGTATATCAGCATCATCTGCGGGAGGCAACAATCGTGAAACTCCCTTCCCTTGACTGATCACCATATATCCCCACTTTTGGGCTTAGGGTAAAGTTCACTATCTTTGAAAGAAAAAGGTCATGAGGTTCTTTAGTCTATTTTTGCTTTTCTTAATTGCAGCCAATAGTTTGAATTCCCAGGAACAAGGGATACCGTATACACTTGCTGATCGCGACAGGTTGATACAGGTAGAAACAAAACTTGAAGCCCTTGAAAAGAAAATAGATAAACTTGATAGTAGTGTAAATGTTCGTATTGATCGTTTGGAGGACAAGTTTGATACCTATTTTACCTGGGGTTTTGGCTTGGTGCTTGGAGCAATTTTCGCCTTATTTGGTTTTATTATCTGGGACCGGCGAACAACTATAGCTCCTGTCAAAAGGGAACAGGATAAAGTGATTGAGGCACTTCGGGAGCTTGGCAAAACTAATGAACAGGTCAGGGAAGTACTTAAAAAAGTTGCTTTACGGTAATTGTAACTTACCATCTACCTGAAATTTTCGATGTTTAGGTACTATCATCTAAACATCTAATACTCATATAGCTCAGTGTTAATATCATTATTTTACTGAGATCACCGGAATTAGCGACCTAGTTCCAAATACACATTCACCTTTGGTGATAAATGGAATTGATTAAATCACCCCGGAATTAATATTTTTCCCCTCCTGATAAATGGAATTATCAATTTTGTTGAAACATTCTATCATAAGAATATGTCATCAATTACCCTGATCTTTGCTATAGAACACACTCCCTACCTTTTTGTCCCGCTTCTAACGGTGGAATTTTAAGCAAGGGCCGGGGATTGAGGAAATGATTCAGCGTATTTCAGTATCATCTGCGGGAGGTTAACTTTAGCGGAGCTTGCTGTTAAATCCTTTTTTTGTATTTCAATTTAGTTGAAAAATATTCGAGGTCTGCTTTTGAATAAATCCTTCTTTTCCTTCCTTATCTCAAAAAAGCTCTCTATCTTTGTAAAATTGAAAGGCAATATCGGTTGATTACAATGAAAGATTTAATTCTTAAGGAATCAGGAAAGGAGGTTTATGAGTTTTTGAATAATCATATAGACCTTGATGATCCTAAAACATTTGTAATTAGCACTACTACTCGTTTTAATATCGATAATCAGCCTGAAGATTCCTTTGAGAACATTATCAATTTACATAAGATAAATGACATCCGCTATGTAAACAAATTTTTTGAATCGGTTAATGCGAAATTGCCAAATAATGGATTACATCTGGGTTTTGCTGAGACGAAAAACATGCGGAAGAATAAAATACGCAAAAAATACCCACCCATAATTAATTTTATCTTGTATTGTGTGGATTTTATAATGAAGCGTATTTTCCCAAAATTCGGACTTACCAAAAGAATATATTTCTTTCTAACCCGCGGCCTAAACAGGGTAATGACAAAAAGTGAAATCATGGGGCGGTTATATTCATGTGGTTTTGAATATCTGGATGATGCTTTTTTGAATGGCTCCTATGTTTTTGTTTTCAAAAAGATTAAAGATCCTGCTTATGATCATAAGGCAACCTACGGCCCACTAATACGCCTTCGACGAGTTGGGAAAGACGGCAGAATATTCAATGTTTATAAGATGCGGACTATGCATCCCTATTCGGAATATTTGCAGGAATATATCCATCGGAGAAATAGTTTACAGGAAGGAGGAAAATTTAAAGATGATTTTCGGGTGTCCACAATTGGGAAAATGATGAGAAAATTGTGGTTAGATGAACTACCAATGATCATTAATTTACTGAAGGGTGACATGAAGTTGGTTGGGGTAAGACCATTAAGCAAACATTATTTCAATTTATATACGAAGGAATTACAGGAGAAAAGGACCAAATACAAGCCAGGTCTTGTACCACCCTTTTATGCAGAAATGCCTAAGACAATGGAAGAAATAATGGAGACTGAGATGCGGTATCTTGAAGCATATGAAAAGCATCCCTTTTTAACTGATTGGAAGTATTTCTGGAAAGCTGTTTACAATATTGTCTTCCAAAAGGCAAGAAGCAATTAGAACCGTCATACTATGCACCATCACAATATTTTTCTTTAAACTGACCCTCAATTACAATATACTGTATTGAATTACTATGATTTACAAGGTATTACTATCAAATATTATTGATGACAACTGAATGACCATCAATGACATTCATATTATTACCTACAATTCTTAATTGTATCTTAACAAACTTAAAACTACTTTCGCGTATTCTAAATTATAAGGGATGAAAGAGAAATCAACAACAATACAAAAGACAAAGAATTTTGGTTTGATAGGAGCTGCAGGATTTATTGCTGTACGTCATTTAAAGGCGATTAAGGATACAGGAAATATATTGGTGGCAGCACTTGATAAATTCGACTGTGTGGGTATTATGGATAGTTATTTCCCGGATGCCGATTTTTTTGTTGAATATGAACGATTCGACAGGCACATTGACAAAATCAGGCGTAAAGGACACAAGCTGGATTATGTAAGTATATGTACTCCCAATTATCTTCATGATTCTCATATTAGGTTTTCGTTACGTCATCAGGCTGATGCTATTTGTGAAAAACCACTTGTACTTAATCCATGGAAT
Source organism: uncultured Bacteroidales bacterium (assembly GCA_964388245.1). Classification (GTDB taxonomy): domain Bacteria; phylum Bacteroidota; class Bacteroidia; order Bacteroidales; family M50B96; genus JAIOYV01. Next base: position 22,912 of record CAYLZH010000031.1, on the reverse strand, counting down.
ATTGATGCATTAAAGGAAATTGAAAATGAAACAGGCAGGAAAGTATTTAATATTTTCCAGTTGCGTTTGCATCCTTCGATAATTGCCTTAAAAGACAAAGTTAATGCTGGTAAAAAGGATAAAATATATGATATTGATCTGACTTATTTTACATCAAGAGGTCATTGGTATTTTATTTCATGGAAATCAGATATTACAAAATCCGGGGGAATAGCTACAAATATTGGTGTTCACTTTTTTGATATGCTAACCTGGATTTTCGGTGATGTAAAACAAAATATCGTGCATGTTTCAGAGGATAATAAAGCCGCAGGCTTTCTACAACTGGAAAAGGCCAGGGTTCGTTGGTTCTTGAGCCTCGATTACAATGATATTCCTGAGGAAGTAAAAGCAAAAGGTCAGCGTACTTTCCGATCTATTAGTGTTGAAGGAGAAGAAATTGAGTTTAGTGGTGGTTTTACCGATTTACACACCAGAAGTTATGAAGAAATATTAAAGGGAAACGGATATGGATTGTCGGATGCCAGGCCCAGCATTCAAACAGTATTTAATATCCGAAATGCTGCTCCGGTTGGATTAAAGGGTGATTATCATCCATTGTTAAGGAATAAGTAGTGGCAATTAATCAATCATTTGCTTCAATGCCATACACTCTAAAATTCCTAGATTCTGCGAAAAGCATTGATAAACAAAAGCTTGTGCAAATTCGCACTTTCCATGAAGAATTCAATGATATTTCTTTTTTTCAGCACATTAATCTGTATGATTTTATTAATGGATTGAAAGGATATAATGCGAAACTGCTTATTGTTTATAAGGCAGGACGAATTTGTACAACATTAATGATTCTTGAAATCAATCATGGCCCAACCTGGTTTTCTTACCTCAATAAACGGATATTGGTTACAGGCCATCCGGTAATTTCCCCGGAAACAGATTCATCATCAGTCCGTTCCTTTCTTATTGGTGAATTAATTGATTTCGCAAAGAAAAATTCAGTTTTTATAGAGTTCAGGCCACATGTCCAGGATAATATATTATCCGAATCGCTAATGAACAAGAAATTTGTAAAAAGTGACCATTTAAATTTAAGGATTGAGTTAAGTAACTTTCAGGAGTTGTGGAAAAGTTTACATGAATCAAAGAAAAGACAAATTAAGCGAAGCAGAAAAAATGGATTGATCGTGGAGGCATGCTCAGGAGAGAATGAGCTAAAAGCATTTCATACTATAGTAAGCAATCTTTATACAAAACGGATTAAAAAACCTTATCCTGATTATGCTTTTTTTCAAAGATTTTATAATGAATTACAACTGAAGGGTAGAGGAGTAGTTCTAATTTCCAAAGTGAAGAATGAGGTATTAGGAGGTATGTTATGTCCATTTAATCAGCAACATACTATTTATGAATGGTATATTGCCGGACTTGACAGGGAGAATGTGAAAAATGGTGTTCATCCATCCGTCATGTTAACCTGGTCGGCTATCAAATATGGTTTTGAAAACGGATTTAAGGTTTTTGATTTTATGGGTGCCGGAAAACCAACAATCCCTTATGGGGTTCGGGATTTTAAAAAACGGTTTGGAGGTGATTTGGTAAATGCAGGTAGGTATATTCATGTAAATAAACCAGTTTTATACAGACTATTGGGAATTTATTTCAAAATCAGAAATTCATTTAAATGATACAATTAAGATCTATTCGTGAGGTATTAATTCAGAATCAGAAAATATTTTATGATGTTGGATTATTTATCGGGATTACTCTTTCATTTCACTATCTGTACAGGTATTTCGTTCCGGTGTTTACTCAATGGGAAATTTATAAGAACCTCTCACTTTGGCTGATGGATCGTGTGTTTACAGAGTCGTCCTGGTTTGTTCAAACTTTTCTGTATGATATAACTACTGAAAGCAGGACTATGTATTTTCCAAACAATGGCTATGTTGCAATTACCAGTGGATGTAGTGGATTGAAACAATTTTTACAACTGATTGTATTATTTGTGTTTTTCCCTGGTCCATGGAAGAAGAAACTTTGGTATATACCTCTTGGAGTCTTTATAGTGCATCTTACGAATTTATTCAGGATAATATGTTTATCAGTTATTGTAATGGAATTACCGCAATACTGGGATTTCTCACACGATTGGATATTGCGCCCCTTCTTTTATGTTGTTATCTTTGGATTATGGTGGTTTTGGAACGAAAAGATTAGAATAGTTGATGAGAAGTAAAGTTGTTAGTCATATGTGGGTAGTTCTTCTTCTCCTTCTTTCGATTGTAGTGGAACAACGATTAAATGCCCAGGTGTCCAAATCAAATATCTCTCTGCTTGGGAATCATGGCCTTATTTTAACTCCTTCAGCCCGACATGGTAATGACAAGGAATTGAATCTAAATATTGGTTATTTCCCTGAGCAGTATCGGATTCTAACTCAGAAACCTCTCCCCTTTAATGAATGGCATACCAATGTAACTATCATGTTTCTGCCTTTTCTTGAAGTTACTGCCACATTAATGACTCCTGATAACCTGAATGAACAAGGTTGGGGGATTGGTGACAGAAGCTACAAAGCAAAGTTGCATTTTCTGCAGGAAACCAAATTTCTTCCCTCATTAGCAGTTGGTATTCACGATCCCTTTTCAACAAACACCAATCAGGGAGCTGTTTATATAGTTGGAACCAAGAATATTGTGATTTCTACCCATATTAATGCTGATGTTAACTTTGGTCATGGTTTTGATATACAAAAAGAACTTTGGGTAAAAACGGGCTTATTTCAGGATAATCCCGAAGATAACCTTTCACAGCTAAAAGGCTTTTTTGGAGGAATACAAGTAAAGTATGGAAATAACTATTCTCTCTTATTTGATTATGATACTGAAAAACTTAATGTGGGATTTTCAGCTATGTTCTTAAAATATTTTACATCGCATATTTACTTCCTGGGTTTGGATGGTTTTTCATTTGGTATAAGTGGTCGGTTTTTATTTGGAAACAGGGTAATAAACACAAAGGATCTTTAATCCCATTCTCCATCCATCAAATAAGAATTTATGCTATCTGCTTTTACGAGATCGACGAATTCTGAAATTATATCGTTGGAAATTGTTACGGCAAGGTTGTAATGAACAATCTTTAATGAATCGCCATAATTTCTAAGCACTCCGCTTCCCCGGCATATACCCATCCAGGTTTTTAGCGATTCTTCGAACCAGATGATTTTCTGATCATCAGAAATATAATATTCACGCTCAAAGGGTTCGAATGTCCAGGCTTTTCCCCGGTCGAAATAGGGCATGGCAAAAGTTGCAAATTCTTTTTTGGTCCAACGTTCGTCCCACTGAGTTCCCAGGAAAATGGCATCATCGGCAAGTTTTGAGAAATATTCATTGAATTCTGCATCGGCTGCGTTCTTGTGCCAGTCATCAAGAAATTTGTCAACATCTGGGAGGTTGGGGGATGTTGAACACGACACAAAAATGAATATACACAGGCTTATATGTTTTACTATCCGCATAAAATGATTTATAATCAGGGTGTAGGTAAAGATTTTTTGCGTTTCGTATAGGTAAATTTCTGCCGCACAACCGGATCCTTCCCTTTGCTGTTTGTCTGTGCTATTTCAAGTAAAAATCCTTCTTCAGAAATATTACTGAAAATATATTTGTTGAAGGACTTCTCCTTTTCTCTATTACTACTGAAAAATATTTCTGAATTATCAACCAAAAGAGTATCTCCCGAAAAATTCCCCTGAAAAATATCTGTACTCGAATAAAAATCATTAAAAACCGACATCATATAATTTCCGGAGTTAGCGTTATAAGTCCACCGTATAATTTTCTCGACAGGAAAATAATTAACGTATGATATTTTTTCCTGAAGCAGATTTTTGTTCTTCAGAAATTTTATTGATGAAATGGTGGAGTCGGCCTTGGTCCATGTACCTCTTCTGTTAAGCACCTCGACAATAACATTCCATTCTCCCTCAAACACTTTTAATTTTTCCATTGCATCGCTCAATGGAATTTCGAACATCGAATCGTGGGTTTCAACATTGAGTTCTACTTTTTCAATTTCGATTACTCTGTGTCTGATGCTAAAAGATTTTTCCTGATAAAAAGGGATAACTATTTCTCCAACTTTTCTGAAATCATCGAAATAGGTATCCTGAGCATAAGGGCTTCCAAAATCACCCCACATCGAAGTATACATATATTCGAGATAAGTATTGCTGTTCAGGTACCATGTTTCCGCTTGCTGGCCGGGACGTGTTAATTCAAGTTTATATGTCGACACACCATCAACCTCTTCCTTACCAAGGTATTCAACCTTAAATCCTCTATCCTTAAAATTAAGGAAGGGAGTACAGAATTCCGATTTTTGATCGATGATATTTGATTCAACTGCATTTGTTTTACGGGCAAAAGGGATATCGAACCATGGATTTATTGTCCAGTAAAAATCACCTGTACGGCCTTCCTGAATGGCATGTTTTCCCCAAAAAAAATCGGCAAAATATTTTTCGGGACGTGCTTTAATTTCAGTAAAATCTTTGCGTTCGCTGAAACTGGTAAACTTCCCGCTTATCTTTATCGATTCAATAGCTTCCCAGTTGTCCTTTCCTCCGTGGGCTTCTATGTGTTTTTGAATAATTTCATCGGCTGTTTGTCCTATGCATATTATTACTGATAATTGGCATATGGCCAACACAAGTAAAGTCTTGTTAATATTTTTCATGGTATTTTTCAGTTGATTAGTTTATAACATGATACTTGCGACAGGTTTCGTAAAAAAACATTACCGTTGGCGAATGATGGTGCTGTCCACGATTTACCATCGAGAGCCTGAACTGTTCCGTGTGCCTTATATCCTTCGGGTGAGGCTGCGACCAGTGTAAGTAATCCCTGATCGGACAAGACCAAAAGCTTATCGTTCACCAAAATTAGGCTCCCGGCACCAAATCCGCGCTGAGCCCAATGAAGCTTACCTGTTTCGGCAGAGATACATTGTAATTTTGCCCTGCTGAAACCATACAGGTAACCATTGTGATAACACGATGATCCGAAATAATTTTGCATAGTCCTACTGGTTAAGACTTCTTTCACATCGTTCCCTTCAACCTGAACTATAAAACTACCGGTCCGGCCAACTGTTGAAACAAAAAAGCGATTTGGCGGAATAAAAACCGGCATTGCAGTCGGTGCCTGAATAGGCATTCTGTACGACCAATTTTCATTTCCTTTTTTATCGAATGAATATAGCATTGTATCGTTGGCAAATACAATATGAACCTTATTATCGATAATAGCTACAGCAGGAGAATTGTAACTTGCAGCTCCGGTTCCTTTACTCCAGATTTTCATACCGGTGTTTTTATCGATTGCAGCAAAAGCCCCGGATTCGTTTCCCCCGGTTTCAATTATCAGGATCCCATCAATCAGAATTGGCGAAGTTGAATATCCCCAGCGTGGCAGGGTGCTTCCGTAATCAATAATCATGTTTGTTGCCCAGATTTCTTTGCCTGATTGAATCGAATAAGCTGCGAGTTTTCCATACCCACTCAAACAATAAATATATCTATCGTCAATGGCAGGAGTTGATCTGGGGCCATGTCCCCAACCATCGACTTCATAAAACATCGAATCAATTTTGGTTTGCCACAATTCTTCACCATTGCCAATATCAAGGGCTGTGATGTATTCATAGGCTTCATCAGTTGTATCACAGGCCATTAGATATGCAACATTTCCTGACACGACTACTTCGGAAAAGCCTTGACCGGTTTCCATTTTCCATATTTGTTCGGGTCCTTTTTCAGGCCATTTGTCCAGAAGATTTTTTTCCATTGATTTGCCACTCCGGTTATTCCCACGGAATTGAGTCCAGTTGTTATCCGGATTTGGCTGACTAACACTTAAGAAAGAATAGGTGATACCCATAACAAAGACAATTGTGAAGATACACCACCGGTTAAAGTTCAGGGTAATTACTGGCCAGACTAAAAATGCTTTGCTCATCATATTTATAAGGATTTGAGAGTGATATAGAAAAGTTCGCTTCATAGTAGCATACGCAATTTTAATTGTTGTCTAAAAGAAAACTTCCAATCTTTAAGACTGATTTTAGCATACCTACCCTGTTTCTTCCGACTAAAATAAACATTCTTGATTAAAGGACAATGCCGTGAAGGAATAATTTGTCGCAGAGGAGATTATTACTGAAATCAGTAATTCAACAAAAATAAGTACATTTAACACTAATAAATCAAAATAGTAATAACATGATTATCACAGACCAGCGTGTTTAAACGGGCGTATTTTTTATTATGATTGATCAGGTAACCATAGACAGGATATTTCAATCGGCAGAAATTATGGATGTTGTCCAGGATTTTATTCCCTTAAAACGGAGGGGAGTAAACTATCTTGGATTGTGTCCTTTTCATAATGAAAAAACGCCTTCGTTTACTGTGTCGCCGGCTAAGGGGATATACAAATGTTTTGGCTGTGGTAAAGGAGGCAGTGCTGTGAATTTTATTATGGAACATGAGAATGTTTCATATGTTGAAGCGCTTCGGTACCTTGCTAAAAAATATCACATCGAGATAGAGGAGAAAGAATTGACGGCTGATGAAATGGAGCAGAAAAATCAGCGCGAAAGCCTGATGATCGTTACTGCCTATGCTACTGATATTTTTTCAGATCAGCTTTTTAACCATGAAGAGGGAAATGCTGTTGGCCTTAGTTATTTTAAAGAAAGGGGTTTTCGGGACGAAATAGTTCGCAAATTCAAACTGGGTTATTGTCTCGAACAAAGAGATGCTTTTACTGAATCAGCCCTAAAAAAAGGGTACAAAATAGAATACCTTACCGAAACAGGATTAACAATAAAGAAGGACGACTGGAAAGCCGACAGGTTTAACGGGCGTGTAATTTTCCCGATTTTCAATATCGCCGGAAGACCTATAGCCTTTGGGGGCCGTACCTTGAAAGATGATAAAAAGATTGCGAAATACCTGAACTCTCCTGAGTCGTCAATTTATCATAAAAGCCATGTTGTATATGGTATATATCAGGCGAAGAAAAGTATTGTTAAACTCGATAAATGTTACCTGGTCGAAGGTTATACCGATGTAATATCGCTTCATCAGGCTGGTATCGAAAATGTTGTTGCATCGTCGGGTACTGCGCTTACTGCGGACCAAATCAGATTAATAAAACGGTTTACTCCGAATATAACAATTTTGTACGACGGCGACGAGGCCGGGATCAAGGCATCGATTCGTGGAATTGACCTTATTCTTGAGGAGGGTATGAATGTGAAGGTACTTTTATTTCCGCAAGGCGAAGATCCTGATTCATTTGCCCGATCGCATAGCGAAACTGAATTAAAAGAATTTATCGACAGCAATGAGGAGGACTTTATTGCATTTAAAACCAGGCTGCTTAAGAAAGATGCCTCAGACGATCCAGTTAAGAAAGCCCGCCTGATTAAGGATATTGTTGCATCGATAGCTGGTATTCCTGATAAGATTACCAGGTCGGTTTTTATTAAACAAACCAGCACAGATATCGATATAAATGAGGAAACACTTTACAACGAAGTGGCTGCCTTGTTAAGGAAGAAAACCGAAAAGAAACTGCAAAGAGAATCCTGGAAATCGCAATCAGACCGCCAACAGCATAATAAACAGGTTCAAATTTCGGGGATTAAAAACGAGAGTGAAATTTTTGAAAAAGAGATTATCCGATTACTGATCTTATATGGGAATCATCCTTTGTATGAAGCTGAAGATGAAAATACTGAACCGGTTACTGTATCAGTTGCACAATATATTGTAAGTGAAATTGATCCACAACAGGATGTGTTTGATTTTAAAAGTGCGTTGTTTAAACAAATATTTGAAATTATCAGGGAGAAAATATTAAGTCAGATGCAATTTAGTGTCGATTCACTGATTAACAACTCAAACCAGGATATAAGTTCGGTTACTGCTGATATCTTAAGTCAATCCTATCATTTAAGTAATCTTTGGTCGAAGAAGGAAAATTATGTCGAAACAGAAGAAATGAAATTAAGCGAATTGGTTCCTGAAACCCTGATGTCGTTTCAGCAATACCGGGTTGGTTTGCTTATCAGGGAAAAGGAAGAATTATTGAAAAATGATTTGCCTGAGGAGCAATTAATGGATATTCTTACTAAGATCAAGAATTTAAAAATAGTCAATCAATCGTTGGCCAGGAAGTTAGGCGACAGGACAATTACTTAGATTTAGGATAGATTTAACCGTATAAATCGTTCGCATCAGATTTTATTAAGTTTGTAATACAATCATAAAAGGAAAAATATGAAAGCACGGGAAGTAACATACCAGCCACATATTGATAGTATAATCGGGAAATGCGAGGTTTGCAATGTCGCAATGGTCGATGCTGATGGTAATCCCTATGTTGTACCTATGAATTTTGGATATAAAGACGGAATTATTTATCTGCATGCATCACGACAAGGAAAGAAAATAGATATCCTTTCAAGTAATCCCGGGGTAGCCATTTCGTTTAGTACCGATCATAAACTTTATAAGCAACACCAGGATGTGGCATGTAGTTACGGGATGAGTTACCGTAGTGTTTTCGCTTTTGGAAATGTTGAATTTATCGAGGATTATGACAAAAAAATCGATGCCCTGAATATTATTATGAGACAATATATCGATAGGGATTTTTCATATAACAGACCTTCAGTGCTTAATGTTTGTGTTTTTATTGTGAAAGTTGAAAAATTTACGGGTAAAGAATTTGGCCGGTTTTAACACAATCCGAACGAAATATCCCCTTTTTTTACAAGGATTTTATCTTTGATGCAAAAAATACCAACATTACAAGAGCGGCTCCTATTGTGTTAGCAAAAATATCGACAGGATTAAATGTCCTTCCCAATGATGGGAATGAGAATTGAAGAATTTCAATGAGAATGCCACCAAAACTTGCCACAAAAAATAAGGTAGCCAGATGTTTGAGTTTATTTTTGTGCGTGATTTTGTTCCCGGAAAATTCATAGATCAGTAAAAAATATAAAAGACCGAATGCTGCAACATGCTTAAATTTGTCGATACCGATATCCATAATCTTTTTCATTGGTTCGTCAGATTCAGTTGCCGGCATCAGGCTTATCAGAAGCAGGATGGCAAAGAATAGTATCGATTTCCAAAACCTTAATAACGACACAGAACCGATAGTTTTTTACTAAAAATTCGTGCAATAAATGCTGCTAAAACAGCACCGGTTGAATTGGCTGTGAAATCGAGTATGTCACCATAGCGCCCAATGAAAACATGTTGCTGAAGAATTTCGAGAATACCTCCAAAGGCTATGGCAATTGCAGTGCTCAAAATTACCCATCTGTTCAGCCTTTTGCAGTTTGAGTAATAGAAAAATCCGGCAATCAGTGTGGCAGCAAAGACGAAGTATACACCAATATGAGCAAATTTATCGGCGTTCCAGATTGGAGGCATGTAGAGTTTATCGCCGGGTACTGCCGAAAGTACGAAAATGGTGCCTCCCCATAGAATTGCCGGTGAAAATGATTTCAGGAACTTTCTCATTAGATTCCGGTTCTAAATCTTACATTAATTTACTCCGCTTGATCAGATACGGTAAAAGAACCTTTTTAAAATCTTCATTGATATCAGCTTCAATCAAATCGATATGGTACTGTCCGCATTTTAACTTAATGTCGTTAAAGTATTCCTGAATCGCTGTAGTATAATCATGTCTGACTTCGTTGGGATTAAGTTTTATTTCTTCACCACTTTCAAGGTCGACAAAACGATATGGGCGGTTTTTGTAATCGAACTCCTGTTCACGTTTTTTATCTCTGACATGAAACAGGACAACTTCGTGCTTATTATGTCGAAGGTGCTGCAATGCTGAAAACAGGTTGTCGGGATCTTCATTTTCGAACATATCGCTAAAAATGATTACCAACGATCGCTGGTGGATGCTTTCAGCAATCTGGTGCAGGGTTTTTGCAGTTTGGGTTTTTTTTCTGTCTTTAGAAAAATCAGTATTTAACAAACGATTTAAGTTTGCATATAATCGCTTTGCATGAACCAGCGATAATCGTGCATCGGTGTGTAGTTCCAGCGAATCGGAGAACAATGTTAGTCCTACGGCATCGCGCTGTTTTCGTAACAGATAAATTAATGCCGATGCACAATAAACCGAAAAAGCCAGTTTATTCTGAATTTCTTCATCGTATGGGAACATCATGGATGATGAGGTATCGATAATGATGTGGCTACGCAGGTTTGTTTCC
>CAYLZH010000031.1:0-12579 GCA_964388245.1 uncultured Bacteroidales bacterium | reverse complement strand
ACATACAATCTTTCGGTACGGGCAAAAAGTTTCCAGTCGATATGTTTGGTCGATTCTCCCCTGTTGTAAAGCCGGTGTTCGGCAAATTCGACAGAAAAGCCATGAAAAGGGCTCCGGTGGAGGCCTGTAATAAATCCTTCAACAACCTCCTTGGCTATAAACTCAAGATGGTCGAATTCCTTCAGGTTTTGTATATCATCGATGTTTTTCAAATCCAGTTATTCCGTAATGATAAAACAAAGGCATGAGTTTTCCCATGCCAGTGTATAACTAAAATATTTTCAAGAAATTATAATAAGCTGTCGATTTTCTTTGCAAGAACTGATTTAGGTACAGCTCCAACTTGTTTATCTACGACATCGCCATTTTTGAAGAACAAAATTGTCGGGATATTCCTGATACCAAACTTGGCAGCCGTATTGGGATTACTGTCAACATCAAGTTTAGTCATAACAGCCTGATCTTTATAATCATCTGATAGTTCGTTTACAATCGGACCTACCATCCGGCAGGGGCCACACCATTCGGCCCAAAAATCAACAAGAACGGGTTTGTCTGATTTTAATACGATCTCTTCGAAATTTGCATCGGTTACTTCAAGTGCCATTTTTTTTCTATTAAGATTTTTATATATTTAATACTATTAATATTTCGAAAATTTAAACTTTTATTGATGTGCAAATGTAATTTATTTTCTAATAAGGTAATCCATTCTGATTCAATAAAGGTTTAAAAAGAAGGCTGCATTCTAAACAAGATTATTAACCCGCATTATTCATAAATTTTTGGAGATTATGAATAAAATGCTGGTTAACCCCGACTTAGATGAACTTAGTTTTTTGAAGAAAAACTTAGGGAATCTTAGTCGCTGTCGGAGACAGGAATAATTCTTGAATTATTCGGGTTAAGCTCAAAGTTTTATGGTAATCTGAAAAAATGTAGATACAATTAGGATATCATCCTGAATAATTTGACAATGAGCATCGAATAAATAAAAACAATTATATTCTGAGAAAAGCAGTCTTATTTTGTATTACGATGGTTGTTTTACATTCACACGTGGGGAGCCTGTTTGGACATGGGATAGGTTTACCAAGCTCATAAATGAATGGTACCCTCTTCAAAAACCAATGATCTTTGTTTCGTATTCCTGTAGTAAACTAAATCTCACCTGTACAATATTGTGTACGGATAGTTTTTTTTATCTTTGGTTTAAATTATTGAAGAAACAAAAATATGGAAATTACTACATACACTAATTTTCGGCAGAACCTAAAATCCTATTTGGATTTAATCTTTAGTTCAAGGTCCCCTCTCTTTGTTACCCGGTCGAAGGGCGAAGATGTGGTTGTTCTTTCCAAGTCTGAGGATGTGAGTATGCAGGAAACTATTCATTTGCTTTCGAGCCCAAAGAATACCGAGCGAATTGCAATTGCCTTACAGGAATATGTGCAGGGATAAGGGGAGTCCAAAGAATTAATTGAAAAATAATGAATTTAATATTCTTGTCCCCTACCTGGGAGGATTACCTTTATTGGCAGAAAACTTATAAAGCGGTATTTCGAAAGTTAAATGAACTAATCCGGCAATGTCAAAGAATACCTTTTGAAGGAATTGGTAAGCCCGAACCATTATGAGGTAATTTATCGGGCTGGTGGTCGAGAATAATCGATCAGGAACACCGGTTAGTTTACAAAGCAGAGAATGAAACACTATATATTCTACAATGCAGAAAGCATTATTAGCCCGCAAGGAAAAATACTGCTTGATTCCCGCACCTGGATAAATGGTATTTATGTATATGAAATATCACATCTTGGAATAAGCCAGGCAATAGGGAAAATTGTGATTTCTAAATAATAGATAAATAGTGTTTAAATGACTAATAAAAATTATTATTATGAAAAAAATATTTCTCATACTCATTGCACTATTTTGCACACAACCCGTTTTTTCCCAATGGGAAGAAATTACATATTACCCTACTATAAACAATGTATATAATATTGCAAGCCCTGACGATTCTGTTATTTTTATGGCAAGTCATTGCGATTTGTTTTACACGGCCGATTTGGGTGAAACCTGGAATAGTTTTCAAATTGATACCTCAACTACTATTAGCGTTTTTGATTTTACCAATCCTACAAGCGGTATTATGATAATGTCAAATGGGGCAGTTTTTATTTCTCAGGATGGTGGCATGAGCTGGTCGCCAAATGGGAGCCAAGTCCCGGAATATCCTTCGGAATTGAAAATGACTGATAGCTTAACCGGCTATTGCATTTACAAGTACGATTCGATACATTACAAAACAAGCGATGGCGGCTTATCATGGCAGGCACTTAACACATCTATCCATAACATTTATGATTTCCATTTTGTGAACAAAGACACTGGCTGGTTTGCTGCCGGACATCTATTAAGGACTTATGATGGAGGCCAATCTGTGGATACAATAATATTTAATGAACTAAGCAGTCAGGGTGTACGTACAGTGTTTTTTCTTGATACTCTCAATGGCTGGATGTCCATTCCGAACGACTCAATTTATCGAACCTGGAATGGTGGCAATACCTGGTTTGCGATATCCTCTGATTTTCCTTTAGATATTCATTTTACAGACAGCATACATGGTTTTGGTTTTTCTGGAAGTATTTGGAGCTATGGATATATATATATTACAGTTAACGGAGGAATAAACTGGTCAAGAAAAAAGCATCCTGCCAACATATTTGAACTTAAGAAATTCGGAAATAATTATTGGTTATGCTGCGAAGGAGGAAAAATTGCTCGTTCTTCTGACTTAACTACCTGGACACCCCTTGGGACGAATTTAGACATGTGGGATTATTCCGATATAATGATACTGAACGACAGCACCCATTGCTTGCTGGAAAACAGCTATAATATTTATATTACTGAAAACGATGGGAAAAACTATCATGAATATATCCCGACGATAATAGATGGATTTTGGTATGGTAAAAGTGTTTGGATGGAAAGCAGGGAAAAAATATGGCTCGGCATTAAAGAGGGAAAAATTTTGAAAACCCTGAATGGCGGCCTTAACTGGACTATAAGTTACGATTTTATGAACAATCAAAATACAATTACCGACATTCAATTTGTTGATAGTTTACACGGCTGGGCCATGGTAAATGGTGGAACAATTTCATTTGAACAAAATATCCTCAGAACTGTGGATGGCGGCCAAACATGGGTTCTGCATTACCTCCAGGAAGATAATCGATTGATAAAAATGTTTTTTACCGACATGCTCCATGGCTGGGTTTGTGATACCAAAGGACAAGTGAATTATACTTGTGATGGTGGTATAAGCTGGAATACGGTTGTTATTTCGCAGGGAGAACATTTACATGATATTCATTTTATAGATAACCAAACAGGTTATGTGTTTGGAAAGAGGCTTTATAAAACAACAGATGGTGGCATAACATGGGTAACAATTGCAAATTCATTAACCGATGTTTTTATGACAGGTTATTTTGTAAACGAAAACAAAGGCTGGGTACTAAAACCCGAAGGGTTATGGTATACTACAGATGGAGGTGTAAACTGGGTACTTCAATTCTCTGCCGGTTTTACAAATTTCAGCTATCGTTTTATGGAGTTTTATGATGAGAATTACGGCATTTTGATAACGAATGTTTATGTACGTGGCCCCATAACAATTTTCAAAACCTACAACGGGGGCATTAATTGGATCGAAGAAAAACCCGGTCAGCAAAATGGAATTATTTTCGTGAATTCCCCAAATCCTTTCTGCGACAACACTCAACTGCATTTTAGCCTCGATAGGCAGGTAGAAATTGAAATCAGGGTTTTTAATATTCACGGAAAATTGATGGAAGTTCCTGTTAGCAAAAATCGATACCCACCCGGTACCTATAGCGTTTCTATTGAAACTGCCAACTGGGATCCTGGTGTATACATTTGCCAATTGAGTTCAGGAAACAAATCAAAAACACTAAAGATGCTTAAGGTGGAATAAGTATTTAATGCCTGTAAGAAAACAGCAAAAATCAAGCATCAGGTTTCAACTAAATTCCAAATCCAAAATGGCCTGATCTATTGGGCTTTATAAAAAATATTTTTCTCAGAAGCTCTATATTTCGTTCTTTTATCATTACCATAGCACCCGCTGATTTCTCGTGGGAAACAGCATAATTTTTAGTCTCCATTTTGATAATATCCTGATTTTAATACCGGGCCATGATTGACACGATATAATAAACAGCATGACAACTAATGATAGTTGCGGCATTAGGCTCTGAAGGAGTCTGATTTCAATAACCACCGGTGAAACCGGTGGCAGATGACATACGATCTATCACAGCCCCGAAGGAGGTTGAATATCAGAATAATGCTTCACACTCTATCGGGGCTGCGAATGTGATTTTGCTATTAACCGTGAGTGAAGTTCACGGTCATTGAAATTTAGCCACTGTCGTGGCAAAATCTGAAGTCAATGTTACTTAGTGAAATTTACAAAATAACATCAACTTTCTAAGCTATAGTTTTATTAGCACAATGCTTTAGCTTGGTGTTAATTATAGACACGCCTCCCCGATCCCAGCCTTTTACAATTGCCTTTGGCAATTGTAAAAGGCTGGAGTCGGGGAATATTTTTTTCCAAACACCAAGCTAAAGCATGGTGCTATTTATAATCATCAGAACAGCCATATATGTGGAAGTTATTTCGAAAATCTTACTAATGCAGGAAAGTTTCGGATTTCTTTTGAAAAACCATGCATTTATTTAAACATTTAATAAATGATTAATGTGATATATGTATTGATTATCAGACTTATAAATGAATTTTATTAAAAAGTCAGCAGACCATACCACAATTTGTTTGTTTACGACAACTTAAAATCATAAGCAGTTTCATTTTTTAGATATTCCAGGACTTTGTTGTTTAACATGATCATGAATTTGCGCGAGAACATCTTAAAGCGGATATTGCTTTCAATATCATTGATGTCGAATTGCAATGTCGCATTTCCTTTATTATTTGACGCGAGGTTCATAAATTCGCTGATAAAGGTGTCATTGATTTCTGATAGAGGAATATTTATGGTAAGGTTTTTAATTTTGTCGCGTAAATCGGTAAGCATCTCCATTGATTCAACTTTCAGCTCAAGTTCGTTCGTATTTCCAAAAGGCCGGTTTTGTATTTTTCCTTTAATGTAAAGTGAATAACCCTCGGTAAAGAACTTTTTCATTTCCAGGTAGTCCTGCCCGAAAAGTGTTAGCCTGTACGAATCGGAATAGTCTTGCAAGGTGATCGATCCAAAAGGTTTTCCTGTTTTTGTAGTTGCCTCACGGACCGATGTAACGATTCCTGCAGTAGTAATTTTTCTGCCTTTCAGGTCATCGGGGTGCTGAAGTTCCATTAAGTTTGTATTACAGAAATGATCGATTTCAATTCTGAATTCATCAAGGGGGTGTGCCGATAAGTAAATGCCTATCAGCTCTTTTTCTTTTTTTAAGCGGTCGAGTTTACCCCATGCCGGACCTTCTGGAATGGCCGGTTTCGTGACCTGGAATTCTACGGCATCGCCAAACAGGCTTTGCTGTTGCGAATTTTTTTCGGCCTGCACTA
The DNA here is from genome assembly GCA_964388245.1 of uncultured Bacteroidales bacterium. Classification (GTDB taxonomy): domain Bacteria; phylum Bacteroidota; class Bacteroidia; order Bacteroidales; family M50B96; genus JAIOYV01. The sequence continues at coordinate 6,953 of CAYLZH010000031.1, read as the reverse complement.
AGTTTCCAAAACGGATAAGAGTCTCACAAAAGCTCGATCCACTTCCGTTTTCAAGAAAGAACTGATAGCGCTCTATTTCGGGGAAACAATCGAAAGCCCCGGATTGAGCAAGGGCCTCAATATTTTTTTTGTTTACCGTGTGCAGGTTTACACGCGAAACAAAATCGAAGATATCTTCATATGGCCCTTTCTTCTCCCTCTCTGCAATTATCGTCATTGCCGCAGCTTCACCAACTCCTTTTATGGCCGCCAGTCCGAATCGAATATTTTTGCCCTTGCCTACATTGAATTTCAGATGACTTTCGTTCACATCGGGACCGAGTACATTTAATTTCATCCGATTGCACTCGTCCATAAAAATGGTGATCTTTTTTATATCGGAAAGGTTTCGGCTTAATACCGATGCCATAAATTCGGCAGGATAATGTGCTTTAAGCCATGCCGTTTGATAGGATACCAGCGAGTAGCAGGTCGAATGCGATTTGTTAAATGCATATTTGGCAAAGGCCGTCCAGTCGTCCCAAATCTTCAGCACTTTTTTTTCCTTGAAACCGTTTTTTTCGCATCCCTCAATAAACTTAACCTTTAGTTCGGCCATTAACGATTCTATTTTCTTACCCATCGCCTTGCGTAACGAATCGGCTTGTCCTCCTGTAAAACCGGCAAGTTTTTGCGACAGGAGCATCACCTGTTCCTGATAAACTGTAATCCCGTAAGTTTCTTTCAGGTACTCTTCCATTTCGGGCAGGTCGTATATTATTTTTTCTGAACCGTGTTTTCGGTTAATAAAACTCGGGATATACTCCATCGGGCCGGGGCGGTAAAGGGCATTCATGGCAATAAGGTCTTCGAAACGGTTTGGCTTTAATTCGCGCAGGTATTTCTTCATACCGGGCGACTCGAACTGGAACAGGCCTGTGGTTTCGCCATTGCTGTAAAGCTGATACGTTTTTTCATCATCGAGGGGGATATCATCAATATTAATTTTTTCTCCTCTCGATAATTCAATGTTTTCAATGGTATCTTTTATTATTGACAGTGTTTTTAATCCGAGGAAATCCATCTTCAGCATACCCACATCTTCGATATTTTTTCCATCGTACTGTGTAACCAGAAGATCAGTTTCTTTTGATGTGCTCACAGGAATGTGTTCGAACAAGTCATCCTTTCCTATGATGATCCCACAGGCATGAAGGCCGGTTTGCCGTACCGATCCTTCAAGGGTTTCGGCGTATTTCAGGGTTTCGGCCACCAGGTTATTGTCCGATTTTTTGGCATCCCTGAGTTCTGTAACTTCCTTATAGGCTGATTCGAGGGTAATGCCCGGCCTTTCAGGAACCAGTTTGGCCAGGTAATCGGCATCGGACAGGGGCAGTTTTTGCACTCTTGCAACGTCGCGGATGGCCATCTTGGCAGCCATGGTCCCAAAAGTAACGATATGGGCAACCCTGTTTTTGCCATATTTGTTGACAACCCATTTAAGGACTTCATCACGTCCGTCTTCATCGAAATCAATATCGATATCGGGCATTGAAATCCGGTCGGGATTCAGGAAACGTTCAAACAGCAGGTTGTATTTTATAGGATCAATATCAGTAATTCTTATGCAATATGCTACTTCGGATCCTGCTGCCGAGCCCCTTCCGGGTCCTATTGAAACGCCCATCTTTCGTGCTTCGTTAAGGAAATCCTGGACAATTAAGAAGTAGCCGGGAAAACCCATTTTTTTGATCACACCCAATTCATAGTCGATACGCTGCCTTATTTCTTCGGTAATTTCAGGATAGCGCGTTTTTGCTCCTTCATAAGTAATATGCCTTAAGTAGTCGTTCTCATCAGAGAAACCTTCAGGTAACGGGAAGTCAGGCATAATCGGATCACGGTCGAGATCGTATTCCTCTACTTTATCAGAAATTTCAACCGTATTGCTAAGAATAGCCGGTATATCATCAAAAAGTTCGGACATCTCTTCGCGGGTTTTCATAAATTCCTGCTTGGTATATCTGAGACGGTCCGGATCATCTAGATCCTTTCCTGTATTCAGGCAAATTAAGCGGTCGTGGGCCTCGGCGTCTTCTGAATTGATAAAATGGACATCGTTGGTGGCAATGCATTTTACATCCAATTCTTCGGCCAATTTCAGAATAACTTTGTTAACCTGTTGCTGCCGCTCAAATACATCTTCATCGGTTTCGGGATCCCCTGACTGATGGCGTTGAAGTTCAAGGTAAAAATCATCAGAGAAAATTTCTTTGAATTCGTTTATTACTTCACGGGCAGAGTCCTCGCTGCTATTCATGATAGCTTGAGGAACTTCACCACCCAGACAGGCGCTCGTTGCAATTATTCCTTCGTTGTACTTGTGTAATAGTTCTTTATCGATGCGTGGGTTGTAATAAAATCCTTCCATCCATGACAGGGAAACCATTTTTATCAGGTTCTTATAGCCGGTCTGGTTTTTGGCAAGGAGGATCAGGTGATCACCACCCCGGTCGGTTTTATCGGTTTTGTCGAACCTCGATTTTCTTGATACATAAACCTCACAACCCAGGATGGGTTTGATCCCTTGTTTTATGGCTTCTTTATGAAAGACTTTTACACCAAACATATTTCCATGGTCGGTAATGGCCAGGGCTTTCATTCCGTTGTCTTTTGCCTTGGCAATTAGTTTGGGAATATTCGAAGCGCCATCAAGAATAGAATATTGGGTATGGACATGTAAGTGGACAAAATCATTCATAGCAAAAAAAATCTAAATATTTGATCTTTAATAAGAAACAATAAACAAAACCCGTTAAGGGAAATTCGTGTAAATCTAAGGCATTTTCATTTCCCGGCTTCTACCTTTTTTTAAAAACCTTATTTTTTTATGATTAAGACCCGGACTATATCCCAAAACCTGTGAGCGTGTGCAGCACCTGACAGCGTTTACGGCATTGCACGGTTCTGAATCAGACGCTGTCATGTCCAGCGGACGATGATAGATTTAAACCAAAGTATTTTTAGCAGCTCAAATATGCCTAAGATTTGTCAAGTAAGAGTGAATAAAATGTAGCTGAATATTTGTTATATCATTGCTTAAATGTTTGTATTGGCTATCGTATCTTGTGCAGGTATTTATCAAGGTATAAAGACAAAATTGGCAGCTATTGTCAATCATTCTCTGCTGTTAAGGAACTTAAATGTCATTGTACCTACAAGTTAAGTTTTATTGAGTAATATTGAATATAATGTACTTTTGAAAAGCATATATTTATAAATACTGAATTTCATATTATAGAATCTGACAAAGATACTTTTATTAAGAATGAGTATAAATTAAGGGGGGGGATAATACAATCAATATTTTTCATAAATTTGGTTAATAAATATGGGGTGGTGCCTTGGGGCATCTCCCGGAGCCATCCGGGAAAACATAACATAGTATGGTGGTGTAAAGAAAAAGTTTTGCACCTCTAAGGACATGGAAAGTGTTTTCGTGGATTGCTCTGAAAAAGCAAAATCGAAAATAACGAACCCACTTCCACACAAGAAATACAAGGCTTGTTGATTTATCCAAATCCGGCAAAGGAAATCCTTTTCATACAAGCAGGCACCTATATCGAGAATGCTGAGGTTTTCGGTATTAAGGGCCATAAGGTCCAAATGCATCCAATTGGCAGTTCACAAAAAAGAATTGATGTGTCGGTGCTACCACCGGGTAATTATATCATCCGGGCAACAGGCCGGGATAAAGTGTGGGTGGAGAAGTTTGTGGTGATGAGGTAGGCAGGTGCTTCCCACTCATCCGATGACTTGGAGTCATCGGATGAGTTTTGACGAGCGGGTATTGCAGCGGTTTGGGATTGCCGCACAACCCACCACAATGAATTGTGGTGTTATTACAATCCCTGACATTTGCCAAACGTCTCGCATTGTTGCAGCACCCGGATTTATCCGGGTAAATTTTAGGAATACAAATCAAATTGTAATGGTAATGAGAAACAAAATTAGGCATCACGACACGATAGCCCCTCCCGTCCAGCGAAGGTTTCGCTCGAAGCGAAGCCTTCGCTATTGCACCGACGAAGGCAACACACCCGCCATTTTACAACAAATCCAGAACACCTGGCCACAGGAAGCCTGGGACTTGCGAAATGATCTTATGGCACTGGCCCCTTATGTTTCACAGGAGGTATTAGAAGAAGCCGCTCAATCAGGAGTTTTACCTGATGCCATGTTGCTCGAAATATGCCTGGCCAATCCCGATGCAGCGCAAAGCCAGGAATTCCTTGATCTTCTTGCTAATGGGATACCTAATCCACTACCAGCCTACATGATTACATTGATTGAGGATAACTGGGATATGGAAACCCCTCTTGGCCTGTTGCAACGCGATATGGCCTCTGCTGCTGCCAAAATGGACAGGAATATGAATTTTTTGTTGATTAATGAAAAATTAAAAGACGAACCCAATCTCAACACCCTTCGATATTACTATAGCGAAAGGGACAATGTTACAGATAGATTTGGAATAGTTGACAGTTATATCGAAGAAGCTAAATTCGATTCATCTGAAATAGTGCTTGATCAGATTCCAATTGATTTCGATCTGGACGACCAGTCCATAGACGAATATGATAATTATTACTTGTACCACGATTTGCTGAAGTCGTTGAGCGATAGCAATAGGACAATCCTTGATTTGGATTCAACCGAAATTGACCTTCTGGAACAGATTGCCAACGACAACACCGGTCCATCGGCCATCAAGTCGAGGAATATACTTTGTTTTGCTTTCGGTTTGTGCGAAGAATACCCTGGAAACCTTTATAATACTTCGCAACAAAAATCTGCCAGAATTAATATAAACCCACAAGATGTAATTAACAAGGCATATACTATATTGCAGGTAAATCCAAACCCGGCAAGTATTTATGTCGAGTTTTACTGGAAAACACTAAACCTCGAAGGAGATGGCCTGATTGAAATTTCAGATATGAATGGCCAGACTATAACTAAACATGTAACAAACACAATTGAAGGCAATTGGATTTGGGATACGAGGAAGATAAAGCCAGGTATATATATATTCGCTAAAAGGAAATGGAAGCTTGTTGAGCAGTGGCAAAGTAAGCATCGTAAAATAATAATTAATTAAACTGCTCCCCTGCTATTTTGGCAGGGGAGCTTAAATATACTACTATGAATTCTTTTCTCAGGTTTTTGTTTATTGTTATTGCCTTATCAGTTAATTATAATTGTTTGTTTAGTCAACCTTTTTCACATGATACTAGCTTTCAATCCTCTTTTATTTTTCGTAATCATTATTTTGAAGATATTACTGGATCAATAGGTACTATGTTTGAAATGGAAGATGGTTCTATCGGTTTGGGTGGGTCTTTTAAAGATCCTACTACTTATAATTGGATAGGTGAAACAATAATTCTATTTTCAAACGGACAGTTTAATCCTAACTTTCAAATGTCGTCAAGCGGAGATGGAGCAAATTTTTACTATAACAAACCCTACTTATATGGAAGTGGAGTTGTAAGGTGGCATTATGATACGTTTGAAAGAGATACGGTTTTTGATTACAACCGAAACATAAGTAATTGGTTTGGAGGATGGCCTACTGATATGTATTTTTTACCAAATGGTGATTATTATTTAGCTGGAGGTATTGTATACCACTTGCAATTACCCGATGAAAGAAGAAGCTATTTTTGCCGGATTAAGCAGAATGGATACTACGATACAACTTTTCACCATGATGCCAATTATGTTGTAAAACGTTTTTTTAGGTACGATTCTACCCGGACTATTCTTACTGGCTTATTTACGACTTACGATGGCGTACCCAGGTACAGGATAGCCCGGATATTCAACGATGGTACACTGGATACTTCGTTCCAGAGTATTTTTGTTTACAGTGGAATTTGCATGATCACCAAAGTAACCTCTTTAGAAGATGGGAAAATGTTGGTCGCTGGCGCATTTCATATTGCGGGGTTCGACAAGCAGTTGGCCTTGGTCCGCTTGTTGCCCAATGGCCAGCTCGACTCTACCTTTAATAATTTCGACAATGCCCAAAGCCCAATCGGATTGTTACCATCCGATTCTGCTATTTACGATATGTATTACCAAGTAAACGATGTTATTAAAACCACCAACAATAAGCTAATGATAGGGGGGCCTTTTTTGAATTACCAAGGGCATTATCGGGGCCGAATTGCACTGGCCGATGAAAACGGATATCTTGATACTACTGTATTTACAGGATTGGGTATCGACTCATGTCTGGGCCATACAACCTATTATTCTCGTTATGGTGTTAATTGCATTATTCCCGCCCAAAACGATAAATATTATGTAGCAGGAAAATTTTCCGGTTTCAACGGCCAAATGGTTGAGCCCATTATCCGCTTAAACCCGCACGATCATGTGGGTATTGTGGAGCAGGAAGATAAACCGTGTTTTTCAATTTCTCCCAAACCGGTATCAAAGGAATTTGTGATAGAGCTACCACCGAAATCAAGTATTGTGTCGGTATATAATTCAATTGGGCAACTACAATATTCACAAGCACTGTCCAATGCCGAAAGCACGCATATAGTTAATTGCTCCAATTGGGAGTCAGGAATTTATATCTGTAGGATTAAATATGGAAACAATAAAAGTTTAAGTGGAAAGCTGTTAATTACACAATGAAACCATTATGTTTTAGTACAAACCAAAAATAAAAAAAAGGATTATGAGAAATTTTCTATTTAGTATTGCAATAATAATTACTTGTTCAGGTGTTTCAGCACAAATCAATAAAGTAAATCCCGAATCTTCTAAGCGAATAAAGACCCAGTCTTTGCTTGGTAACTTATGGAGTATTGCCGAACATGATGATTCATTTAGTCCGGAACACCCCAACCCTACAAGTATTACGTATTTTGTTAGAATAGGGGTGTTCCGGACTAAAT
>CAYLZH010000030.1:11207-26133 GCA_964388245.1 uncultured Bacteroidales bacterium | reverse complement strand
CGGAGTAGGTATATCAGCAATTACCAGGTTAGCCACCCCGGATATTATTTTATCGTTAGGGATAACTTTTGCTTTCGAAAGGTGGATATGAAAATGAGGATGCTCCAGATCGCAGGTTGTATATTTTCCGTCTTGTATACAAATTGTTTCATCGGCCATCCGTTTAGTGGTTTCGCTATGTAGAAATCCACCCTCTTCTTCAGTAATTAATTTCTTTATGAATCCTTTTTTCGTTTCGAAATTATAATACATCGTATCGGCCTGAAACCGTTCATCGCCCTGGACAAATATTGGTCGGCCAACTTTTTTTCCCAGACTGTCGATACGGCCACAAGCATAAATTGTATTGGTGGCCATGTCAATCTCAATGTAGTCGGCAGTTAGTTCAATATCCTGATAAGTAATTATTCCCTCTCCATAGAGGTACATCATTTGTTTTTCCACATCGAAAGGCATCGAATCGCGGGCATTGTAATTAACAGGTGCTTCTAATGGCGACTTACGCTCCTTTTTAGGCTGGGTTTTTTCCTGAAAAAGATTTGCAATGGTGCTGTCGGGTACAAGCGTGTCAGCAGGTGGAATTGTATCGTTAACCTGTCCGGAACGGACAATTGTATCGCCCAGTGGAAATCCAAATACAATCATCCCGAGCGATGACAGACAAATTACAGCCAGAATATTAAAAAGCCTTTTCAGTAATTTTAAGATCAATTTTTATATACTATTTTTGCCTTAACTCTGTTATCCAGGAATAAAGCAGGTTAATAACTTGCCAAAACCATTATCCGGCAGATCTTTGATCCAGGCTTTTATCCCGGAAAAACCGAGGTCAAAACTAATTAAAATGTTATTACAAATGCAGATATTAAGCAGCACATTACATTCAATTTTTAATCATATAAAATCCCTGTTACATCAGGTTTCGTACCGAATGATATCAAAACGCATTTTGTCTTGTTTTCTTATTTTGTTTGCTCTATTAAACATTAGTTCCACCAATCCACTACCACCGGAAGGCGAAAAATTTATAATCGTAATCGATCCCGGACATGGTGGCAGGGATCCCGGAACAATTGGTAAGATATCGAAAGAAAAAGATATTGCCCTGAAGATTTCTTTAAAGGTTGGGAAATATATCGAAGAGAATCTAAATGACGTAAAAGTAATTTATACGCGAACCACCGATGTTTATCCTGAACTCCACGAACGAACCAGCCTGGCCAACAGAAGCAAGGCCGATTTATTTATCTCAATTCATGTTGATGGTTTTCATAATAAAAATGTGTATGGAACATCATCATTTGTAATGGGATTGCATAAGAACGAGGAGAGCCTTGCTGTTGCCCAGCGCGAGAATGCTGTAATTATGGCTGAGGAAGATTACCAATCGAAATATGCCGGATTCGATCCCAGTTCACCCGAATCGTACATCCGTATAACATTGGAACAAAATACCTATATGGAACTCAGCCTTTTGTTGGCTGCAAATATTCAGGATCAGTTCGAACACCGGGCAAAAAGGAAAAGCAGGGGCGTGCAACAAGCCGGATTTGTGGTACTTTGGCAAACCACCATGCCCAGTGTTTTAATCGAAACGGGATTTTTAACCAATCCAGCCGAAGAGAAATTTCTGAATTCGGATTACGGCCAGGACCTGATTGCCTCGGGGATTTATCGTGCATTCCGTGATTATAAAAATGAAATATCGTCTAAAACAATTTCAGCAAGTGAACTGCAAAAAATCGATTCATTAAATGCAATCAATAGCCTGCCGGAAAAAGTAATTATAGATGATCATGATGAATCGGGAATTGTTTTTAAAGTTCAGATCGCATCATCAGTAAAACCAATTTCAACCGATCCGAAAAATTTCGCAGGACTTGAAAATGTTCAGGAAGTTAAAATTAACGATAGCTACAAATACACTGTTGGTCATGCAAGGGACTATGACGAAATCTACAAGCTCTATAAAGAGACCAAAAAAAAGATTCCTGATGCTTTTTTAGTTGCATTCAAAGATGGAACTAAAATATCTGTCAGAAAAGCTAAAAAGGAACTAAAAAATTCCACTGAATAATTGAACATAGCAGATATCAGATTATTTCCGTTTCCTGAAATTTTGTCTGATATACACCAATGTAGCTCCATATCCATATTCTTTAAATGAAGCATCCTGAAATGGAAAGTTTTTAAAATCACGCTCCAGCTCCATTCGCAAATCATATTTCAGCTTACCCTGCCCAATTCCATGAACCAGGATCAATTTCCGTTTCCTGTTTTTAATGGCATCATCCATCGCTTTGCGAAAGGCATTCATCTGCAGATCATTTATTTCGGAGTTCGACATACGGCTATGGTCATCGACCAGTTCATGTATGTGCAGGTCAACAATCATTTCATCATCGCTAAGCTCGATATCTATCTTACGTGGTGGTACTTTTAATTGCTGGTCTTTTTTCGATTTTATTGCTGTTGAAATTTCCTCTTTCGAAAGCTGATTAATTTTTTTATCGAGCGAATTGAATACATTTAGAATTATTGCCGGATGATCAAAATAATCGTTCAGCTTTAAACTTCCTTCCTTGTAGAATTTGCGGGCATAGATCTTTAAATGCTTTTCGATTGGTGAATGAGGAACATAGTGCCCTTCGGAAAAATAAATTATCTGCAGAAGGATTCCACTTACCTGGTTTAAATTCTCACGCGGTACCGACTCGAGTAAATATTTTGTGTCAGCTTCGAGTACACCAGTTTCTCTCGAAAAATAATTACCGTCGAAATGCATTACATAATTAAATAATACGGAATAAGAGGAGTCATTTATCAGGTAAATTTCCAGATCGCAATTTAACGGGTCATTTGGATTGGCCGGTAAAAATCCGGTTAAAACAAGTATATCCTTATCCGAAATATCGGTTGGTTGAGGTTGAATAAACGTAGTTATTTCTTTTTCAGCTTTATTTTTCTCGTCACTTTCATTTCGGTGTTTTTCTATGGAAGGCCGGTCAGACTTAACTGGAGAAACGGAATGTATTTCGGTTGCAGCTTCTTCAACAAGCAGTTCGGTCTTTAATGCCGGGATATCCCAGTCGTCGTCTGTACGAATACGCACCAGATGTTTATCGATAATTTCTACAACAGTCCCTCCACCCACATCGTTCAGAAACTTAACTTTATCGCCTATTTTTACCTCTGCCATTGTTTTGGTCTTTTGTATCGGGCAAAGTTAGCTATTTTTGAAAGCCCAAATTGACAATGAAATTTTGACTGATCCGAGACATATAAAAATTGAAGATTTCGACTTTAATCTTCCTGATGATAGAATTGCAAAATATCCTGTAGTTGAACGTGATAAGTCGAAGTTGCTGCTGTATCAAAAAGGACATATTTCAGAAAAGAAGTTTTACGAATTGCCCACCCTGCTCGATAAAAATGATTTGCTGGTGTTCAACAACACAAAGGTTATTCAGGCCCGTTTACTGTTTCGAAAACCGAGTGGTGCATCAATTGAGATTTTTTGTCTCGAACCTGTCGATCCTGAAGAATATGTCATGGCTTTTGAGAGCAAGGGCTCATGCACCTGGAAATGCCTTATCGGAAATGTAAAAAAATGGAAGACCGGACTCCTTAAACAGACAATTTCGAATGGTTCTGAGCCGATTACTTTTTCTGCACAAAAAAAACAAAAACTTCCCGATGCATTTGAAGTTAAATTTTCTTGGGACCAGGTCGATCTCAGTTTTGGTGAAATCCTTGAAATCTCAGGTGTCCTCCCTATCCCACCCTATCTGAACCGCGAAACAGAAACCAACGATTACAAGACATACCAAACCGTTTATTCACGGATTAAGGGTTCGGTTGCAGCTCCTACAGCCGGTCTGCATTTCAGTAAAAAAGTAATAGCAGGAGTAAAGGCCAAAGGAATTAAAATTGAAGAAATAACTCTGCATGTTGGAGCAGGAACTTTCAAACCTGTTAGTACTGAAAAAATCGGCGATCATGCCATGCATAGTGAGCAATTTATCATAAGTAAAAAAATCCTTGAAAATTTACTCAATCATAAAGGGCGGATAATTGCTGTTGGAACTACATCGGTAAGAACTTTGGAAAGCCTTTACTGGTTGGGATTACGGATTTTCCGCACCAATTCCCCCGGGAACCGGATTATTTCTCAATGGGAAGCCTATGACCAACAGCCTGAAATTTCGACTGAAACAGCCTTTCTGGCTTTACTTGATTATATGACCAGTAATAAGATTGAACAGTTTGCTGCTACCACCGGGATTATGATTACGCCCGCCTATTCGTTTCAGGTCGTCGATGGACTGATTACCAACTATCATCTTCCGAAAAGCACTTTGCTTCTTTTGATTGCATCGCTGATTGGTCCTGACTGGAAAAGGGTATATGACTTCGCCCTGAATAACGACTTCCGGTTTTTGAGTTATGGGGATAGTTCGTTGTTGTTGCCGTGATTTAAATATGATATTATTCCTTCGTAATAATTTCTATTAGGGATGAATTGAAATCTTTCACTTTGACCATTAATGGTTCTACATCCTCCTTTTTAAATTCAACAAACTCAGCATAATCGCTTTCCTGTCTCCAGTCAAATAGTTGTGAATACAACCTACCATAATCAATGTTGAAAGTTTTGGTTTGATATAATGTTGAAAAAACATGGTTTTTAGGCCATCATGAGATTTGGGTTCAATTCCGTGTTTTGCCATTAAAGCACTTACTAAATGAAACGCAGAATAATATAAGCGGTTTATACATGATCGCCATCTCTTATTGTCATAAAGTAATTGTGCATCCTGGAATAATTCCTCAGAGCGTTCAATTCGATAACCTAAGTAATCGGTCTGGGAGTTACTCATGTTAGTTTTACTCCTTCTTTTTGTATGTTTCTATACAAAGGAGAATACGAATGCTTTTTATTCCAATCCAATTTTGAAAAAACAAAAGTTGATATGGGTTGTCCAATCTCCAATTCAAGTTCAAACATTGCATCACGGTATACTTTTTCTATCGATCTGTCATCTTTTTTTTGATCGATTAAAACAAGGACATCCCAGTCTGATTCATTTTTGGCGTCACCCCGGGCATGAGATCCAAATAAAATCACTTCGGCTCTGGGATCTTTATCTTTTATCCTGCTGCCAATCATTTTAGCAATATTCAAATCTGATGATATCATAATGACAAATATATATTTTTCCGGGCACAACCTTATTATATTAGGATGTTGACACATGAATTAATCACCTTCATTTTTATCATAAGCTATTTGTTTTGTACATTTGCTTAAAATTCAAATAGCTATGGAAATGATATCAGTAGTTATCCTTCAGGGATGTATTTCATTCAAATCATACAATTTGACGGAAGATCGCTCGTCTAAAATACTATAAGGATTAATGTAAATAATCTATCCTTTTTGGTAATTATCAAAGGTTTAATTACACAAACAATATTACTTCCAAACTAATTTCCACATAAAAACCGCAAAGGAAAAAATCAAGAATAGAACGCAAAGCATTCAATTCATGCACTTAGTGCTCTAATCCTTGTTTTTGTACACTTTGCGCAAAACTTTTACCTACTTGAACTTCGAATTGCAATTATTTAAAATGGCATCAAAACAACTATCTTTACAAATATCAAAATTGAAAGGATTATGAAAAAAGTAGCAGTACATTTTGCCACCGGATTTGAAGAAATTGAGGGGCTTGCAGTTGTAGATATACTGCGTCGTGCCGATGTTGATGTAACTATGGTCTCGGTTACCGGCCGAAGAATGGTTACCGGCTCGCATAATATTACCATTACAACCGACAAGGTTTTTGATGAAATGAGCTATGATAACATCGATATGATTGTACTGCCCGGAGGAATGCCCGGCGCAATAAACCTCAATGCTCACGAGGGACTAAAATCGATCATTCAAAAGTTTAACGATGAAGATAAATTTTTATGTGCCATTTGTGCAGCACCCTTGGTTTTAGGAAATCTTGGGCTGCTCGAAAACCGGAAATCGGTTTGTTACCCCGGATTCGAAAAGTATATGAAAGGAGCAATTATTCAGGAAGAAAAAGTTGTTGATGCTGGCCGCTTTGTAACTGCTAAAGGCCCGGGCGCTGCCATTGAATTTGCCTTAAAGCTGGTTGAAAAACTTGTAAGTGCTGAAAAATCCAGTGAGCTTCGAAAAGGCATGATCGTTGATTAATCTGATGAAACCATAATCAATAAGACTACTTGGTCAACCAATTGTATAGTGATATCCATAAAAATCAATAGCATCAGAAATATAAGATATATTGGACTTATGACAGGCCTTATGCTTGGTTTTTCTGATTTTAGTCTTTCTCAGATTGCTGATAATTTTGCCTACACCGATCATGAAAAAATTGAGTATAACATCTATTACAACTGGGGATTTATTTGGCTCGAAGCTGCCGAAGCTTATTTCAAAACTGATATCAAAAATGATGGAGGGACAGATTATTTATATCTGGAAGGATTTGGCAAGACGCTCCCGGCATACGACTGGTTTTATAAAGTAACAGGAACATATATCTCCTGGGTGGTAAAAGAAAACCTTAAACCGCATAAACATTTCAGAGAAACCCACGAGCCTGGCTTCGATCTTCATAACCAGTATTCATTCAACCATCTTCGATCCGAAGTATATTCCACAACCCAAAATACTAAAAGACCATTGCAACAGGATACCGTACAACTTAACCCGGATGCTTTTGATATCCTGACTGCTACATACTTTGTTCGAAATCTTGATTATGGTAAAATGAAAATAAATGACACAGTACCGGTTACGGTACTTTTAGACAATGAATATTTTGATATTTTCATCCGCTATCTTGGAAAGGAAATTATCGAGGATAAGCAGGACCGTATCTGGAAATGTATGAAATTTTCGGCATTGCTTGTTGAAGGAACCATTTTTACAGGAGGTGAGGATATGACAGTGTGGGTAACTGACGATGGAAATAAAATTCCGGTGATGGTCGAAGCAAAAATCCTTGTTGGAAGTGTTAAAGCCTACCTCAATCAATGGTCAGGAACCAAATATCCGATGGTATTTGCAAAATCAATTGGGCAAAAATAGTATTTGAAACAGCAAAGCTATGTTTTATATCCAGGCCGTACGCTTATCTTTCTCTTGCAGTAATTACTTCGGTTTTAATATTTTATTAACTTTATTTTCAACAATTTTTTTACCTCAAAAGCTAAGAATCAGAACTCCTGACCTGACTTTTAAAAATCAATGCATTATGAAAGTTCTGTCGTAGTCTTGTCGTGAAATTCCATGATCAAATTCATATGTCAATTAATATCAGCTATATATAATTTCAATGCCATTATATTACAATGCGCAAAACAGAAAATATGCGACACGAAATTTACGTTGAGTCAGGAGTTCTGAGATTACTCGAATACTTATAAGTTTCCTTGTCATATCCTTACACATTTATTTCGTGCATGGTAAGCTTTACAGGCCAAGTTATTTCCTTCACTTCAAATTATACATTCAAAAAAAAGCCCCCAAACATTATCCGGAGGCTCTTCTTAAATATTTTGAAAGAATTTATTCCTTGATAAACTTATGCAATGATACAGTTCCGTTTTCATTTACAATGTTCAGCATATAAACACCTGGAACAAAATTGTTCACATCAATATTGATTTTACTATCAGATGGTTGCTCCTGAAGAACCTGCTCACCTAAAATATTGAAAATGCTTATCTCCTTAATATTATGATCTGTATTTACCGATAGAATGGTATTTACCGGATTGGGATACAATTCTATTTCACCAGTCACAACCGGTTTAATAGTATTATAAATAGTGACATCATCGGCAATACGTAACTCAATTTTCCATTCCGAGAATGTATAATTTAATACTCCCTGAACATTATAGTGTTCGCCCATTGTAGCAGTATATGCGTATGAGTCGTTGTTATGAACCAGCGTTGGACCGGATCCATCGTTAATTTCCCACATTCCAAAACCGACATTATCATTGGTACAGGCAGTATTCTCAATCCTTACAAATACACTTTCATAGGCCTCGTCGTTTACATCATTTGTTGATAACAATACCGGCTCGGGTAGTTGGTTTCCACTAGAATTTACGGTGTAGGATGTCAGATTTTTCATCTCAGTCAGATCGTAATATTCCGAAACTTCACCGGTAATGGTAATTTCATCACCAATGGCAGGTACATTGCTATCGTAGATGTAAAGCCCGTTCCATGCACCTGTACCATCCTGAATGTAATAGGCCGGATAGGTTCCTGGTAAAAGTCCGGTAACTATACCTGTGGTTGTAACATTCTGGCCTGCATAGGGTGATGAAGTTGTTTGTCCCTGAATATCATAAATTGAGATATTTGTTGGCGGATTTTCAACTATATATGATTGAATCACAATAGTGGTGTCATTATCATCATCAATAGCTTCGAAACGAAAGAATACTTCGGTACCAAGAGTATGAACAGGAATGGCATTCGGTAAACTGGTATACATTCCTAACACATAGCTCAACGGTAGCGGATTTGGAAAATTAACTCCATCAAGTCCCCAGGCAAGGCTTACCTGGCTGACAGTTCCATCGGGATCAGAAATTGATGCTGTAATAATCACTGTATCAGTTGGTGTAACCAACGATGGAATCAGAAGTATGTTCGAAACTACAGGAGGAATATTCCCACCGGCCATAAAGAAACCAAGGTCCGAGAAATCGTTCTGTGTTGATACAATCCACTCCGAGTTTGTTGCAGATGTTCCGGCCGAAAGATTCCAGTCTGTGTTACCAGTTGTAACTGTTGTCTTTCTTTTCAGGGTGTGTTCACTTGTTGCATTGGCAACACCAGCAACCGACCATCCTGTACCCGGGTCATTGTTCGGATCACCAAAAAGATCAACAATTAAAGTATCGTTACCATCCAGTTTCATTAATGCCCTGGCATCGTTTCCATTAAAATGAACAACACTTGGATAAGGCAGCACCTCATCGGCATTCGAAGCCGGGAACAAGGCATTATCAACCTGATCGGTTATTATAACCCAAACATCGCCGGCACTTATTGTCGATCCTGCCGGAAAATTATGATAATAGCTCCATCCTCCACCATTTACAGCCTGGCCAATGAAATAATCATCGAGGCTAACCGGGGTTGATTTTGGGTTATAAATCTCCATCCCTTTATTATTGGATGATCCTTCGATATATTCTGAAATAAATAATTCAGGTTCGGCAGCCAGCGTTACATTTACAACCCATGCCTGTATACTTCCGCCTGAAGATGTTACTGAATAAGTAACCGGATTGGTAAAATCCTGCGCCACACCTGATGCCGGATTAATGGTTGCTCCGGCCGAAACAGTAATTGTCGGAATCAGGTTGGTAAGATTGGTACCTGCAGGCATCACTACATCAACTGTATATGTTGATGCATCAATTACAGATGTTCCTATCTGCTGTGGAATTTCAAAACTTAAAATATCATTCCCTGAAGTAGAACTGTAATAAAATGATAATTCATCAACCCATAACTGACTTCCTGCCTGTATATTGTTTGGATTTGAACTCAGTATATTGATGTTCATATAATTTGGCATAGCCGATGCATAGTACGTAATTGGAGCTTCGAACGCCTGCCATCCTGCAGTTGCAGCCATGCCAAAGTAATATCCTGAACCAATAGTATCGAGAATTGTACTTGAGCTTGCATCGTAATTCAGTAAAACAACCTCAATCATACAATAGTCACTACTCACAGGATCAAAATTATAAAATCCTTCAAGCTTTTGAGGTACACCGGCAAAAGGAGTTCCTCCATTTATATCAAAATCAAAAGTTGACATATTGAAAGTAAAATCCCCTAATGTAGCAAAACCAGGTACCGGATAAGGTGTTCCGAAAACCATAACCTCTTTGCTTTCGAGCAATAAAGAGGCATTTCCGGCATATACACTGTCGTTATCTTCGAAACAAACATAATTTGGGCCCAATCCTGCAAGGGTAGCATTTGGCGAATCCCAGTCGGTGGGATTATCATAAGCCAATCCTGAATCCCAGTTTTCAAATCCGCTATTTGGGATACTCTGGGCTAATAAATTTCCTGACACTAACGCAACTATCAGGATTCCAATTGATAAAGATGTAAGATAATTTTTCATAATTTACTGTTTTAGTTTTTTTACAATCATTTTTTTCTGGATCAAAATTAGTACATTTTTTTGTATCGATATTTTGCTTTTGATGCAATCGTGATCAATTCAAAAAATCTCCTAATTTGTTATGATCACTTTTTGTGTGGTTAAATAATTTCCGGTTTCAACAGAAACAAAATAGATTCCCTTTCGAAGGCCTGATATTTCTGTTTTGTTCCTTATTTCAGCAGAACCTTTAGGCAATATGTGTTTGTACACCCTTTTTCCAAGGATATTATAAATATTAATAATAACAGGCTCTGATGCAGTTGATTTTAATTCAACATAAAATACAGAAGATGAAGGGTTCGGGAAGATATCAAAGGATAATTCATTATCGATCATTTCGGTAACCGTCACCAGGATGTCAATTTCTACGTTAAAACTATCGGTACCGCATGCATTTTCTGCTATTAAAGTAATTGTAAATGTTCCTGATGTTTGATACTGATGGACAGGATGTTCGTTGGTCGATGTTGTGCCATCACCAAAATCCCATAAATAACTCAATGCATCGATTGTCAGGTTTGTAAATTCTACAGTGTTGCCATTTTGAGAATAGCTAAAATCAGGAACAGGTACACTATTATTTACAACTGCGGTTACTTTAGTCCTGGGGCTCACACAATCAGCAGCTTTTACCTGCCAGTCGTAGAAGTAGTAATAATATCCGGTTGGGTTGCTGGATGCGCTACTATGTTTTACCGATAATACTCCGGGTAATTCATACGGGTAACTTAATCCGGCATTGTTCCTGTAAAGATCCGGTGCTGGAGGACCTGATAAGCGCAGATCGTTTGCAATCGGGACTTCAAAATTCAGATCAACAACCTGTTCACCAGCAGGAATATTAACAGTTATGGTTTCAAGAACATCTCCCACACTATTTTGAAGCAAAATTGTTCGATCGCCGGCTGAGTTGGCATAAACTTTTACACTTTGCAGCGTTACCGGTGCATAGCAATCGAAAACCAGGTAGTGTGGTGTAAAAGATGTGTAATAGCCTCCCCCGCCTGAATTATCTGTTTTTGCAGCAGACTGAGGAACAGCTTCAACACTATCCGACACATAATAATTCGTAGTTGTTGACAAAACCGGAGTTGTAAATGTAGTACCAATCGAAAGGACAGAACCTCCCACACTATCGGCAAACCATTGTAATACGCCATTACCTGTGGCTGATAACTGAGCAGTTTGTGGTCCGCAAACATAATCTCCAACTACAACCGGGGCATCGGGCATATCAATTTCGATATAGGCAATTTCAGTAATCGTATTCGATCCAATACCGTTCGTAACTGTCAGGCTAACATCAAATATTCCATCCTGAGAATAGATATGCAAAGGATTTATTTCAATTGAAGTTGTACCGTCTCCAAAATTCCACAGGTATGTTGAGCCGGGCGAAGTATTTGTTTGATCGATAAATTGTATATCACCAGTACACGAACTGGTTGTTTCAGCATAAAATCCGGCAACCGGGGGTGCAGGTCCTAATTGTACATCCTGAGTTATCTGGTCATAATCAGTTACAGTTAGTGTTATTGTTTTCGATTGATATCCCTGAGCTGAGTATGTAAAAGCATATGTTCCGGCTTTAATTGGCCTGTAATAATCGCCATAAGGCATTTTTGTTTCCACATGTGAGTTATCCATGTCGTGGCCCGATATCGTAACCTGTGCTTCAAGTGGATTGCCGGTAATTGAATCAGTAACAATCCCTTTTACTCCGTACAGTGCTTGTTCCATATAATGCAACAGCGATCGGTAATTATAGTTCCAAAACGAAGGCAATGTTGAGGCTGCCGGATTTTTGGTGTTTGATATCTCCAGGGTAAATTCACGGCAATGATAATAGTAATTCATATAATCCTGCCTGTTACCGGAGGTTGTATACCAGGCATATCCATTGGTTATTCCGTTGTTCAGTTGGGTTAAATAACCCGATGGACTAAACGCCTGTGCTGTATCGGCATATTCACGTGCAACAAATTGCCACCAGGCATCATCGGGATGCAAAATTGACTGTGTATCCCAGGGATAGTTTACAACTTCCGCACCTCCGTGGATATTTGTTCCAAGCACAAACTCGATTGAATCGGCAAAATCCATAAAAGCCATTGTTTCAACCTGCCATGGATTACCATCAGGATGTGGTCCATCGTCGAAATCAGGAAAATTTCTGTTTAAATCGACATTATTTATATTATATCGAATTGCCCCAGCCACTGTGTTATTACCACCAAAGTATGTTCCGTCGGGATTGGCATTCGGATTAATCCAGATTTCAATATTATTTACAAGGTTGGCAACTTGTGGATCGGTGTTGTAATTCGACAGTAGATAATCGATCAGGCGAAGCATTAAAACAAATCCAACTGTTTCATCGCCATGCATTGTCGATGTATAATTAATGCGTGGCTCTGCCTCAAGGCTGTCTACATTATCTGATATTTTCGCATATAAAAGCTCCCGTCCGTTTGTCGACTGGCCAATACTCACAATTTCACATAATCCGGGATAATCCGTTTCAAACTGATACATCATGGCAATATAGGCCGAATAGGTCGGGTAATAATCCCAACTTGTAATATCCCTGTTCTGCAGGTCATCCAACATTGTTGGATTATCAGTCATTAATCCCGGATGTTTTTCAAGCCGGTAACTAATATTCAGCTTTAAAAACTCAGTGAACTCACGCAAATTTGCATAGGCATAAACTTTAAATCCTTTAGTATGATCAATATTGTCGATCGAAACTATCCGGCTTACCTCATCAACCGAAGTCTTGTCGACACATTGAAAAGAAAAATAAATTTCGCCCCTGGCTTTTAATTCAGCATATGCGTCGGTGGTCTGATCTTGTTCCTGAGCTGTTGCAATTCCAGAGAGAATTAGCAGCACGCCTACCATAATAAATGTTAACCATACTTTCATTTCGAAATATTTTTTCATCAATAAAAATCCATGTGCTTCGTACTTGTTAAAGTTAGCATGGATATTTCATTTTATCAGTTTCTTATTTTTCAATCAATTATTTTGATTTTCTGTTTATTTAACTTTGAAATGTGACCCTACAAAGCACAGAAATTAATAACCAGGCCAAAATTAATATTTTTTTCAGCCTGAATATCAACACAAGGAATAAAGATAAGTTAAAATATATCTCGAATCATTGGGTTCTGTTCTGGGCATTAAATAAATAGTATTCAAACGTAAACTACTCAGATTATGCATCTTAAAATCAGCATTATATTTGGTAGTTTTTTTTCTGATTTTTTTCTTTGTTGAGAAATAAAATTGCTTTAAATTTGCAGCCGCAAAGATCGGAGGTGCCATAGCTCAGTTGGTAGAGCAACGGACTGAAAATCCGTGAGTCCCCGGTTCGATTCCTGGTGGCACCACTGTAAAATCGAAAACGCCGCCCACAAAGCGGCGTTTTTCTTTTACTAAACTACCTCATAGCCTGCTAATGAGGTCTTTTAAGAAATTCTGTTTTCTGTCGTTGAAAGTATCAAAGTACCTGACAAGGTCCGTCAGGATAAACTTAATTGTCTTGTTACATTTAGCATATTTCATTCAGCTTAAAAATTTCAATTTACATCTGTTTATTTTAAAGTTTCAGTAATAATCCTAAAATTAGGAATATTAATCATGTTGATAATTTATCAAAAGCTATATTTTCGCAACTTAAATAAAAACAAATTCCAATTATGGCCTATATTATTACAGGAAATAATCTTACAATAGAAGATGTAGTAAATGTTGCACGCAATGGCGAAAAGGTGGAATTGCATCCCGATGCCATTGCCAGAATTAAGAAATGCCGTGCAATGCTCGAACGGAAAATCGCAGCAAATGAGATCATGTATGGTGTAAACACCGGGATAGGTGAATTTTCAGAAGTTGTGCTGAACGATGAACAGGTACAAGAATTTCAAAAATACCTGATCTATAATCATGCTGCAGGCATTGGAGATCCCATGCCAATCGAATATGTGCGTGGTGCTATGCTCGGACGGGCTAATGTTCATGCACATGGAAACTCCGGTTGCAGGCCGGAAATCACTTTTACTCTGGTCGAAATGCTCAACAAGGGTGTTACTCCTTATGTTTGCCAAAAAGGATCGGTTGGGGCAAGTGGTGATTTAGCACCAATGTCACAAATTGGATTGTTGATGATGGGAGAAGGAAAAGCATATTTTAATGGCGAATTGCTTGATGGGAAAGAGGCTTTATCCAGGGCAGGAATACCCGTTCCCGGACTACAGGCCCGCGACGGACTGGCAACCATCAATGGTTCGAATGTGCTTACAGCTATGAGTGCTATTTTTTTATACGATGCCAATAACTGGCTTAAACAAGCAGAAATAGCTGCAGCAATGTCGCTCGAAGCACTAAAGGCAAACATGAAACCATATTCTTCAAAGATTCATGAAGTAAGAGGATTTAAAGGTGCAGTTCGCAGTGCCGAAGCAATTCGTAAAATGGTTTCTGGTGGCGATTTAGCCGAAAGCAGGATTCAGTGTAAAGTTCAGGACGCATACTCTATGCGTTCGACACCTCAGGTTATTGGTGCAGCACACGATGCCCTGGCATATGCAAGATCACAGGTTGAGATAGAATTGAACGGAGTTGGTGACAATCCAATATTCTTTCCGGATGAAGAATTGCAATTATCGG
>CAYLZH010000030.1:5835-11197 GCA_964388245.1 uncultured Bacteroidales bacterium | reverse complement strand
AATTTCCAGGGAACACCCGTTTCTGTTCCGATGGATATGGCAGGAGCAGTTGTTACAATGGTATCAGTGCTTTCGGAGCGCCGTATGAATCGGCTTAATAATCCTGCACTGAGCGTTGGATTGCCGGCATTCCTTACCAAAGGGGCTGGTATGTTTTCAGGTTTAATGTTAAGTCAGTATACTGCTGATATGCAAATTGTCGAACAACGATTGTTATCGGCTCCGGCCAGTGTGCAGTCTATTCCTGCTGCTGCCGATCAGGAAGATTTTGTTTCAATGGGTATGAACACCGCCATTAAAAATTTTCAGATACTCGACAATGCCTACGGAATTTTAGGTATCGAAATGATGGCTGCTGCTCAGGCACTCGATTTCAGGGAATATAATTTTGGAAAGGGAACCCAAAAAGCAAAAGAAGTTGTCCGCCGTCATGTCAAATTTCTTGACATAGACAGACCGCTGTTCGACGACCATAATGCTATGAAAGCGCTAATAAAATCATGCGAAGTTCTTCATGACGTTGAAAATGAGATAGGTGTTCTGGAATAAATATTAGTTCTTCCAGTATTATCGGAAGTATAAAACATTGCATGTTGTTATCCGGATTTCAATGAAAATCCGGTTTTTTTTATTTTTTCCAAAAAAATACACATTGTTAGATAATTCATTTACTGAATATTAGGTCGATACATTCAAAAAACTTTCTTATAAGGCATAACCATTTCTGTAAATTATCGTAGAAGAACACCAAAAATTATAAGAATTAACAAAGAGAAAAGTAAGCAAGATCAAACTGTTTTATGATGATTAACGGGAAGCATTAGAGGGGACTTCCATAAGAATGTTGATTCATTGTAAACGATCAATAAACTTATAGCTATGGGGCGTGGTATAAGTTTAATCAGATTTTACAAGCATGCTTTACAAACTAAGTTTAAAGAACTCAAAAAAAACAGCAATTGTTGATGATAAAACATATGATTACATTATCAACAATTCATATTTAATCAAGATTGAATTCCTGAAAAATCTACGGCTTCACTCAAACGGTTATGTATTTTTTCAAAAACATTGGCGGCAACTCGATGGCAGCTATAAAGTTGAAACAATCTACCTGCAAAAGCTAATAGCCGAACGATTTCTCATTAAACCCGATACAGAAAAGCGATATTGGGTAAGGTTCATCAATGGTAATAAACTCGATTACAGGGTTCGAAACCTGGAATGGTCAACCTTGTCGAACGTAGTCAGGAACACCAAGAAAACCGATAACCGCACAGGCTACAGGGGTGTGGTAAAAAGTGGTAAAAAATACATGGCCATTATTTACCTTCATAGAAAAGGGATCAACCTTGGCACATTCGATACTGCCGAAGAAGCAGCAATGGCTTATAACAAAAAGTCAATCGAACTATTTGGGGTTACAAAAAGCCTGAATAAGATCAGATCGGCCTAACACAAAGTTCCGATATAAAATTGAATCCAGATATTGGCCTTACATCCATTTTTATAAAAGGATGTGAGGCTTTTTGTTTTTCGCTTGATGATAATTGTATTTTTGCACAGATTATTCAATAGCTCATGGGCTGTATTAAAACTATGATAAACAAACAATTGCCACCAAAACACATTGGCTCAAAGAAACACCAGTATATAGTTTTCAGCATATGTTATCTTAGTAATTCTTAGATACCTTCATAACTTTGTGGCAATAATAAGGATTTGTTACAGCAGCTAAAAGCTTGTATTTTAAATTAATCACTTATGGTAAAAGCGAAAAAATCATTGGGGCAACATTTTCTGAATGATCAGAACATTGCCCGTAAAATTGTGGCACTCCTATCGCTAAAAGTCAACAATAATGTTGTGGAAGTTGGGCCCGGAACAGGAATCCTTACCAGGTTTTTAACAGAATTTGAAAAAATTAATCTGAAGTTAATTGAAATCGATTCCGAATCGGTAAATTATCTCAACCAATCAATACCTGATACCAACATTGAAATTATAGAAGCAAACTTTTTGAAAACCGACCTTACAAAACTTTTCGCCGCACCTTTTGCCCTGATTGGAAATTTACCGTATAACATCTCAAGCCAGATATTTTTTAAAGTCCTCGAAAACAGGGATCAAATCAACGAAGTAGTATGCATGATCCAGAAAGAGGTGGCCGAACGCATAGCATCATCACATGGGAATAAAAGCTATGGGATACTAAGCGTATTGCTTCAGACATTCTATAATATAGAGTATTGTTTTACTGTAAACGAGCATGTTTTCACACCCCCACCAAAAGTAAAATCGGCTGTAATCAAACTTAACAGGAACAATACAACAAACCTGAAGTGTGATGAAAAGCTATTTTTTCAGGTAGTAAAACAAGCATTCAACCAGCGACGCAAAACATTACGAAATTCGTTAAAAAGTATTTTAGTAAATTTGCCTGCCGGTCAGGATATTTTTGGAAAACGTCCTGAACAGCTAACTGTGAGAGATTTTGAATCCTTATCAGTATTGATCGAAGAAATGAAAAGCAATAATAGCAGCATGATTTAATAATACCTATGCTGGTTTAATAATTGGCATTTAAAAGAAACAACTATGGATAAGAACTTTATTTTAACAAGAGATTTTCTCCATGAGTTAAAGGAATATATAGAATCGAAAGATGAACAAAATGCCGGACAACTTATAATAGACCTGCATGCTGCCGATATTGCCGAAATATACGACGAACTAAACATTGATGAAGCCAGGTTCCTTTATCTCCTGCTCGATAGCGACAAAGCAGCCGATGTATTGATCGAACTCGAGGATGATGTAAGGGAACGTTTTTTAGAAGCATTGCCACCTGAAGTCATCGCAAAGAAATTCATCAATGAAATGGAAACCGATGATGCAGCCGACATCATCGGGGAATTACCCGAAGAAAAACAGGAAGAAGTCCTTGCCCATATCGAAGATGTCGAACATGTTGGCGACATAGCCGATCTGCTTGCATATGATGAAGACTCAGCCGGTGGATTGATGGGAAAAGAATTTATTGCTGTTCAGGAAGAATGGAATATTGAAAATTCAATTCAGGAAATCAGAAAACAAGCTGCCGATATCGATGAAATTTATTTTGTATATGTCGTAAATCAGGATAATTATTTGCAAGGCCTTATTTCTTTAAAGGAATTGTTACTTGGCAAAGCAACCGATAAAATAAAAGGATTAATCAAATCAGATGTTATATCAGTAAGAACCGATACACCTGCCGAAGAAGTAACCGTAATCATGGATAAATACGACCTGGTTGCCCTGCCGGTGGTCGATAGCATTGGGCGTTTGCTGGGCCGTATAACCATCGATGATGTTGTAGATGTAATGCGTGAAGAAGCTGAAAAAGACTACCAGCTAATTTCAGGTATTACTTCTGATGTTGAATCGTCCGACCGGATTTTCCAACTTACCCGTGCCAGGCTCCCATGGTTGTTGATTGGATTATTAGGCGGAATTCTTGGTGCACAGGTAATCAGCCGGTACGAAACCGACCTTGATATCTACCCCGAAATGGCCTTCTTTATTCCACTTATTGCTGCAATGGGCGGAAATGTAGGAATCCAATCCTCATCCATTATTGTTCAAAGTTTGGCAAATAAAACTTTAGGAGTTGAAAGTACTGCACGTAAGTTAATAAAAGAATTTTCAGTTGGCCTGATGAATGGTGTTATTTGTTCGGCTATTCTATTAGTTTACAACCTGTTTATGAGCGACACTATTGCCCTGACTGTATCTGTAAGTATTTCGTTATTAACCGTAATACTATTTGCTTCGGTGTTTGGTACCCTGATCCCACTAACTCTTAACCGGATTAAAATAGATCCTGCACTGGCAACCGGACCATTTATTACAACGGTTAACGATATTCTTGGCCTGTTGGTTTATTTAATGATCGGCAGGTACATGTACATGTTTTATCATGCAGCGGGTACATAGAATTTAAATTAAATCACCTTCCGAAAATTATTTAATATCAAGCAAATACAATCATTCGATATGAGTAAATTCAATCAAAATATAATTATTGCCATCGATGGATTTTCATCCTGCGGAAAAAGCACACTGGCTAAGGATGTGGCCGGTAAGCTTGGATATACCTACATCGATAGTGGTGCAATGTACCGGGCTGTTACACTGCTCGCTATAAAAAATAATCTTATAGATGGAATCAGGATAAATGAAGAACAACTGTACGAATTATTAAAAAATATTTGCATCGAATTCAGATTTAACCAGAAATTCAAAAAACAGGAGACCTACCTGAACAACGAAAATGTTGAACAGGAGATAAGGGATATCGAAGTTTCCGATCATGTCAGTCTCATCAGTAAAATAAAATTAGTTAGAGAAAAGATGGTCGATCTTCAACGTGAATTGGGAAAATCGAAACGAATAGTTATGGATGGACGCGATATTGGCACTGTTGTTTTCCCCGATGCTGAAATCAAGATTTTCATGACTGCCTCGGAACAGGTTCGTGCAAAAAGGCGGTACAACGAACTAAAAGCGAAAAATAAGGATATTCATATCAATGATATCATTACCAATATTCAAACACGCGATATGCTGGATCAGACCAGGGAGGAGAGTCCGTTAAGGAAAGCGAACGATGCCATTGTACTGGATAACTCGAAACTTAATCCGGATGAACAATTGGAGTGGATTCTAAATGTGATTAAGGAAAAATTCCATTAATCATCATGGCGATGAAGGTAAACATAGAAAAATCGTCGGGATTTTGCTTTGGTGTAAAGAATGCAGTGGACCGGGCCGGAGAAATCCTTCAGGATAAAGGAAAACTGTATTGTCTTGGCGATATTGTACACAACGGAATGGAAATCGAAAGATTAAAGAGTCACGGCCTTCGCACCATTAATTACGAGCAGTTCGAGACACTTCGAAACTCCAGCGTGCTTTTGCGTGCTCATGGCGAACCACCTTCAACCTATGCAACTGCCAGGGCAAATAATATCGAATTGATTGATGCAAGCTGCCCTGTTGTCCTTCAACTTCAGAAAAAAATAAAAAGAGAGTTTGCCCGATTTGGGAAACAACACCAAGTAGTAATTTTTGGAAAAGCAACCCATCCCGAAGTAATAAGCCTGGTTGGACAAACCAACGGAGAAGCCATTGTAGTTTCAGGTACTGACGATCTGAAGATGATCGATTTTGCAAAGCCTGTCAGCCTATTTGCCCAAACCACGATGGAAACTAATAAATATTTGCATTTAGCCAATGAGATCAGAACCAGGATGCACAGGGGCATATACTTTAAATTATTTAATTCGATTTGTGGTGCCGTATCGGGCCGTGAACAAAA
>CAYLZH010000030.1:0-5825 GCA_964388245.1 uncultured Bacteroidales bacterium | reverse complement strand
AGCCTTCAGCAAACAAAACGACACGATAATTTTTGTTGGAGGAAAAAAAAGCTCCAACGGGATAATGCTGTTCAGTATCTGTAAAAAAGTAAATCCTGATTCACACTATATTTCAAATATTGATGAACTAAATCCTGTCTGGTTCGATAATATGAATTCGGTTGGCATTTGTGGAGCAACCTCAACTCCTGTCTGGCAACTCGAACAAATTGCAGATACGATAACTAACTTTTGTTAAATCCTAAAACATGAATAAGGTATTTGGAGTATTATTTGTCCTAACCGGAATTTTTGCATTGCTTGGCGGATTCTATACCTGGGGAAAAGGAAGTATTTTTGATCAAACCGAATTGATTGAAGTTTGGATTCCCTGGGCTGACATTATATTAACAGGCCCCCTTTCATTGATATGCGGGTATGGTGTATTGAAAAACCTTTTCTGGGGTAAAGTTCTTGGCTTAGTGAATTGTGGTGTTTACATTCTTGGATCTGCTCTTGTTTATATCAGTACTGTTTGGGATGCAAATTATACATTGGCTTTAATTATACCTGCCTTACTGGGATTAATTATCAGCATAGGATTTATCGTATGGATAATTCAAACACAAATGGGTAATATTTCATAATGTGTATCCAAACATATCACGAAACTGTAATCCACACCGACACATATCACAAGCTATTGCCAGTATAAGGCATATTTTGAGTTTCCAAAAGGTTAAATATGTATCACCTCGCCATAGGCTGCCGCAGCGGCTTCCATTATTGCTTCCGACATGGTCGGATGGGGATGAACAGATTTGATTATTTCCATCCCGGTGGTTTCAAGTTTTCGGGCTACTACCAATTCGGCAATCATTTCGGTTACATTGGCACCGATTAAATGGCCACCTAACAACTCACCGTATTTTGCATCAAAAATCAACTTAACAAAACCATCTTTTGCACCGGCAGCGCTTGCTTTACCTGATGCTGTAAATGGAAATTTTCCAACTTTAATTTCATAACCTGCATCAATGGCAGCTTTTTCGGTCATGCCAACCGATGCCACCTCGGGGGTTGTATAGGTACAGGCAGGGATGTTTGTATAATCGATTGGCTGTGGTTTATGCCCTGCAATTTTTTCGACACAGGTAATACCTTCGGCAGATGCAACATGAGCCAGTGCCTGGCCGTGTACTATATCGCCTATGGCATAAATGCCTTCAACATTGGTACGATAAAAGTCATCGACTTTGATTTTTCCGTTTTCAATTTCGACACCCAGTTCTTCGAGCCCAATGCCCTCTATGTTTGGGGTTATCCCAACGGCTGAAAAAACAACATCGGTTTCATGTAATTCTTCACCCTTTTTGGTTTTAATTACCACCTTGCATTTCTCGCCAGATGTATCAACCGATTCGACAGTGGAACTGGTCATCACTTTCATCTTCATTTTCTTGAACGAACGGGCAAGCTGCTTCGATACTTCTACATCTTCGAGCGGAACTACCTCTGGCATAAATTCAACCAGTGTTACCTGTGTGCCCATACTTTGATAAAAATATGCAAACTCACTACCTATTGCTCCTGAACCAACAACAATCATACTTTCAGGCTTTTTCTCAAGGGTCATCGCTTTACGGTATCCAAAAACTTTTTTACCGTCCATTGGCAGGTTGGGCAATTCGCGCGAACGCGCTCCGGTAGCCAATACAATATGATCAGCTTCAACCATTATAGATTCACCTGTATCGACAATTACCTCTACTTTACCTTTTGCGGCCAGTTTTCCAAAGCCATTGATAACATCAATTTTATTTTTCTTCAGTAGGAACTGTATCCCTTTGCTCATACTTTCGGCAACGTTCCGGCTGCGCTGAACCACTTTTTCAAAATCTGCATTTACGTCGCCGGGAATATCTATTCCATAATCGGCTGCATGTTTCACATATTCATAAACCTGGGCACTTTTCAACAGCGATTTTGTTGGAATACAACCCCAGTTCAGGCATATACCACCAAGTTCTGCTTTTTCAACAACTGCTGTTTTAAATCCCAATTGTGCAGCCCTTATTGCTGTAACATATCCTCCGGGGCCACTTCCTATGATTAATAAATCGTATTTCATAACTATTTTGTTTTAGACTGAGTAAAGATGGCGCGAAATTAATGTTTATTCTTTGAATTTACTTTCCGTAATAGATAAATGGTGCCCAAAAATAAGGAAGTACCTGGGCCTGATGATAATCTCCATTGATGAATTTTCGCTTAATCCTGTTCATAGCTACAGAATAGCTTATACCTTCGTCGCGTACCATTTTGTATAATTCAGTCATGAATGTAGAAGTTGAATTATCGGCCACCTGCCACAACGAAACCGACAAAGAATTAGCCCCGGCAATAACAAAAGATTGAGCTATACCAATTACTCCTTCGCCTTCATAAATTTTCCCCAGCCCGGTTTCACATGCCGACAGGTTTACAAAATCGGCTTTAAGATTTAATGTAGCAATTTCGTTGGCATGAAGAAAGCCATCCTCGGAACTGTCGCCGGCAGGCAGTACAATTGCCGATAAATTTGGATGTTCAGGGATAAAAACTCCGTGAGTTGAAAAATGCATTACCTTGTAATCACCCAGCTTTTCATCTTCAGAAAGTTGTTTGATTAAGTTCTCCGAAACTTTTTTCCCTGTATAAACTTTTGATTTTCTGAATTCTTCTGAAATTCGTTCCACTTCGTTTTTGCTTCCGGGGATGTTGTAGAAAGAATCATAGCCATACTTTTCGTAAATATCAACAACTGATGACCTTACATTATCTTTTGGTAAATATGCTTCAGCACTATCCACTGATAAATTTACATTTTCGCCGGAATACTCGGCTCCACCAAATGCTATTAAATCTTTTCCCCTGTTATTATAAGTCCGATCGTTTAAAAGATGCCAAACGCTCATTGACTGGATATACCTGATTTCGAATAATTCAACAAGATATTGTCCGTTTTCGTTAATAAGCGTTTCAAACGGAACAAATCCAAGCAATCCATCAGGAATAATAAGAAGGATGTTTTTTCCGCTTAAATAATCGGCAAATGGAGCAATTAAAAACCGATAAAGCGATTTACTTGCTATTTCGAAGGCTGTTTTCTGTTCAGGAGTAAAACTGCTGTTTTGCAAAAGCGAACGATAATAGCTGATGAAATGATAATAAATCTCTTTGACAAATTTGTTATGCAGTTTGTCGGTTGGTTGAGAAAGATATTTATTAAACTTCTTATCTGAAATATTTTCTTTCAGATAATCTAAAAATCCATGTAACAACTTCAGACTATCACCAACAAATTCACGCTTGAAAATGGTTTTAGTGTAATATTCAGAATTATCGAGTGCGCTGGCATGGTAAAAACTCTCTATTCGTTTTGCATAATTTAAAACCAGCGTGTTGTCATCCATTTTTTGTTGTGTTTCGTGTAGACTAATGGCTTGTCTTGCCGATGGATTATGGCTTATCTTTTCTTCGAGCCACTTGGTTTTACTAATTTCGATAGCTTCGAATTCGGCCGCCTTATCCCCAAGTGCCTGATAACATGATATTAGCATCTGGTATATTCCAAATTCGGCATTTAGATATTTTTTTCTTGAATCATCATCAGATGTTTGCCTTATTTCTTCTTTTAGCAGGATAGCCTCCTTTGCATA
The DNA here is from genome assembly GCA_964388245.1 of uncultured Bacteroidales bacterium. Classification (GTDB taxonomy): domain Bacteria; phylum Bacteroidota; class Bacteroidia; order Bacteroidales; family M50B96; genus JAIOYV01. Next base: position 2,145 of record CAYLZH010000030.1, on the reverse strand, counting down.
AGCAATAACTTTGTTTAAATTCTTTGAATGAGCCGGATCTGTTTTTTCGAATTGATTCCCTCTTTTATAAAAATCTTTTGCAGTAATCTCCAAAATTAAAGATGCGATCTTTTTATTCCCAGATTGCTGGAAGATCTTTATCGCATCATTCGAATATTTCTCCCACTGCTCATCTTTTTTCAGTTTATTATAAATAGCCGACATGTTAAATAATAAGAAAGCAACTCTCCACCTCGAATTATAGATACTATCGATTTCAACAGCTTTTTGATATAATTTAAGTGCCTGCTCCCTTTTACCCTGGAAATAGACATTCCTGGCGTGCTGTGTATATATTTCTGATATTAACTTCAGATTTTCATTCCTGTTTAAAATCTGCTGAGCACTATCGAGATAAACTGATGAATTTTCGAAATCTTTCATCATTTCGAAATACCTGCTTATGGACAGAACGCATTGAAACTCAACAACTGCATTTTGTAAATTCCTGCTTCGAGTTCTTGAATTATCAAGGAAAACGAAGGTTAAAGAATCTCTGTTCGAAATATATTGTATTGAAAGATCTTTAACCAATTGTTGCCAGATCGTAACATCTGAATATCTGCTTATAAAAGTGTTCGCCAACTCAAGCAGGGAGATCGATTTATCGTAATTCTTCCAATTGGTATAGACTTTCGATTTATGATACAACAGCTCAAAATTAAGACCCGAATCGGAAGTAAAAATCGGATTTTGTTCCAATTCCCCAATTCGCTCCAATGCCTTATCATTTTTCGATGTTCGAATCAGATACCTGATCCAAAGAAGATCATAGCGCGCAATAAAAATTTTATTATTTGCTAAACGGCTATAATGCAAGGCCGAATCGAGGTAGGAATTTAATTGTGAAAAAGTACGATTATATATTTTGGCCCTGCATAATGTTAAATATGAAAGTGCCATCAAATCTTTCGCCCCATCATCATAGGCTGCCTGTATCGATTTTTCGGCATTTTCTTCCGATTTTGGAAAATACGATATCACAATATTATACATTGCAGCCTCGGCATAATACAATGCACGCAGCCTTGCCGACTGAAGTGTATCAATTCCACCCTTTAGTTCATCAAGAAATAACCGTGACGTTTTTTCATTATTCAATAACCTGAAATTTTCTGCTAACAAAATGTCAGCGTGTGTTTTCAATTCGAGAAAATAATTTCTTCCGGCAATTGTACGGGCATTCTTTAAAAGTTCAATTGATTTTTCAAACCGGTTGGTACATTTATTATGGATCGCAAAATCAATTAACAAACTGCAGTAAAACAAACTATCTCTCTTTTTAGCTACCTGAAGAAAAGCTTTGTCGAACAAAGAATCGGCATACGAAATCGAATTACACATTGACGCACAAACAGCCATATTACGGCAAACTTGTGAAAATGTATCACAATTTAATGAATCCTGACCAGCGAGTTCAAGGTAGTTTCCAAATTCAACCAGTGATTTTTCGTATTGGTAATCATCAAATAACCGAAAAGCCAAATTCAGGGTTTCATTTGCATCACGATTTTTATCGCCATTGCACGATGCAAATACAAATACCAATAAAAAAACAGATAAACCTGCAAGGAAATTCCATTTTAACAATATGTAAAAAGTCTGATTTTGTTTCGAAATTTTCACAATGATCAATAGCCAAATACCCGATTGCCAAAATTATCAACTTTTGAACGAAAAAAAAATGCTATTTTATTGCTCTGACTATCATTGTCTTAGTTTGTAATTTTATTTTTTTTCGATTTTTTCGGTAAGGTTTTGATATGTTTTTACACTAATAGATGGAGACAAGTGATAAATATTGATGGACAAAAGGAAACTAAAAATATTGGTTGTCGAAGACGATAAAATTAACCAATTGCTAATAACGCATATGCTAAGCAAAAAAGGACATGCAATAAGCATCGCGGAAAACGGACAAGAGGCTGTTGATTTTATAAAGATTGTTGATTTTGATATAATTTTAATGGATTTAATGATGCCGGTTATGAATGGATTTGAAGCAACAAGGCAAATCAGAATGATTAACAACAGCCATGTCCCGATTGTTGCAGTAACTTCAAACTGTTTAAATCCTTTGTTTTTATCAAGCTCTAACCAAATTTT
>CAYLZH010000029.1:6153-26672 GCA_964388245.1 uncultured Bacteroidales bacterium | reverse complement strand
TCTTGATGGCAATACCAACCATAGCGATTCATCTATTTATTCAGATTACTCAAATAAAATACTGGCGCTGGTACAACATGGACAAAGTTATGCCCTCAGTGTTTCGGTAGCTGTCGTTATCCAACAGGTTCCTGAAAACCTTTATGCATATATCGACTGGAACCGGGATGGAGATTTTAACGATGCATCGGAGACTTATCCAATAATGCTCAATCAGAATACAAGCTTTACTCAGACCATCAACTTAACAGTTCCTACCAGTGCATCCATAGGTGAAACCAGGATGAGGATTTTCCTGAAGGGAGGATCTTTGCCGGAGCCATGTGATACAGGTTTTTCAAATGGCGAGGTTGAGGATTACAAGATCGAAATATATGATGTTGTTGAATGTTCTCCACAATTTTCCTGGTCTGGACCCAATGGATTTTCCTTCGCCGATACCCCGATTATTTTCCCATCAGTGACAGAAAACAATCAGGGCTTGTATTTCTTAACTGTTTATTATTTTTATTCCTGTAATGCAACCGGCAACATAAACCTCACAATGAACCAAACGCTTCATCCGGTATCCGGAATTAATTTTGTTCAAAATACTACATGCAATGGTATGACAAATGGAAGCCTTGGATTATATATTCACCAAGATGATGCAGGTTCAACTTTTTTATGGTCTACCGGAAGTACACAGAGCGGAATTGGAGGATTAAGTGCCGGATTGTATTCAGTTACTGTAACACATCCTTCAGGTTGTTCTTCAGTTTTTGATACAACGATAATTGAACCCCCACCTCTATCTGTTTTATCCAGTGTAACCGATATTTCTTGTTATGGTGATAGTTCGGGCGCAATTGATATATCAGTTGCCGGAGGTGTTTCACCATATAGCTTTTCATGGCCGGGAGGTCAAACCACCGAGGATGTTTTCGGATTGACAGCAGGGACATACACAGTAACTATTGTTGATGGTTACAATTGCTATTCCTTTTCAGTGAATACGATTATTGAACCCTCTCTAATAAATATAGACCCGGTGGTAGGAAATGTAAGCTGTTATGGAGGGAGTGATGGATCAATTGATTTGACGGTTACCGGTGGAATATTACCCTATCTATATCAGTGGAACAATGGTGCAACTACTGAAGACCTGACAGGACTTTTAGGAGGATTCTATTCCGTAACAGTTACTGACAATTATGGTTGCGAAAAGAGTGTAAATGTAAATCTCAATGATCCTGCACCTATTTATGTTACAGAATCAATAAGCAATGTATTATGTAACGGATTCCAAACCGGGGCAATTTATTTAACAGTGTATGGAGGTACAAGCCCATATAGTTTTAACTGGTCGAATGGATTATCTTCAGAAGATATCTCCGGTTTGCAGGCAGGAAACTATGATGTAATAGTGACCGACATGAATGGATGTTTCTTTAGCCAAACATATTTTGTCGACGAACCATCAATATTTACAGTTTCTGAATCAATTACCACAGTACTATGCAATGGGTCCGCAACAGGGTCAATTAATTTGAATGTCTCCGGAGCTACAAGCCCATATAGTTTTAACTGGTCAAATGGTGCTATTTCAGAGAACATCTCAGGGCTAAGTGCCGGAAGCTATATTGTAACAATCATTGATGCTAATACCTGCGAACAAAACCATAGCTACTATATTTCTGAACCTTCCCCATTGCTTATTTCGGCCGTTCTATCTCATGCCAGTTGTAGCGGTTGTTCAGATGGATTTATCGAAACAAGTCCATCAGGAGGAGTCCCGCCTTATAGCTATCTTTGGTCGAATGGGTGGAGTGGTTCAGCTATTTATAATTTAAATACTGGTAACTATAACCTAATTATAACAGATGCAAATGGCTGTTTAACAGATACTACATTTGAACTTACCCAAACATATAATTTTCCAGATTGGTCATTTATAAATACCGGTAATAACCATTCCATAATGATCCCTGATACAATAGACATCCTGATTGATGGAAACCCAATTGATTCAGGAGATTATATTGGCGTATTTTTCGATAGTCTGGGACAACACTATTGTGCGGGTTATCAACAATGGACAGGTACGACTACTGCTGTGGCTGCATGGGGTGATGATACAGGTTCACCAATTAAAGAAGGTTTTTCATCCGGCGAAACATTTAACTGGAAAATATGGGATGCATCGCATGATTCTGTATACAATGCCACTGCAACTTATAACACTATTGTATTTCCACATGAGGATGAATATGTGGTCAATGGCATGAGTGGCCTTACCTCATTATTGTCCATAACAAAGGATACACAGATCATTGGTTTGAATCAATATTGGAATATCTTTTCAAGCTATATCAACCCGGAATATCCACTATTCGATAGCGTTATTTCAAATATCGATAATCAGGTTGAGCTTGTTAAGAATTATCTTGGGCAGGTGATGTGGCCGGCATATAGCCTCAACCAGATCGGAGACCATATGCTTGGACAGGGCTATCAGATTAAAATGCAGTCGTATCAGGAATTAATACTTATTGGTACTGCTGTTCAGCCCGATACATTCGAAATTGCTATTCCTGCTGGTTGGTCATTGATTGGCTACCTGCGGCAGGAACCGGCCAGCATCGAAACGCTACTTTCGCCAATCGCCCCTGATATTACCATTGTAAAGGATGAACTGGGCGCCGTTTATTGGGTTCCATTTGGCTTAAACCTGATTGGCAACATGGATCCGGGCGAAGGATACCAGATTCTTATGAACAATCCCGTACAACTTATTTACCCGGCAAATCAACAGCAACTTTTGAAAACTGAAGTTCATATCCATAAGCCGGGTTATTATACCGGCGTTAAAAATACCGGCAATAACATGACACTCGGGATTCCACTTGGTTGCTGGAATGAAAAACCACGATATGGAAGTGAAATAGGAGTTTACTCAGAATCAGGAATACTTGTTGGAGCTTCGGTGTTTACCAATGACCATATGGCAATCACCCTTTGGGGCGATGATGAAACAAGCCCGGAAATTGAAGGGCTTGTTAAAAACGAAACATTCGCTGTTCGAATCTTTTCAGAAGAAGAATCCACTGTTGAGATTAACCGTTGGCTGGAGGGTGATGATACCTACGAGACAAATAAAATTTCAATAGTAGGTCAAATCAATCAAATGGCTCAAGACCATAGTCATTCATTCGTTTTATATCCAAACATACCCAATCCATTCAGGGACGAAACTACATTCCGGTTTTATATTCCACAAACCAGTGTAGTTGAAATAACCATTTACAATATTTTAGGTGAAAAGATAGATGTTGTTGTAAATGATGAAATGCCCAATGGGCATCATGAATATATTTTCAAGAATAATAAGTTGCAACCCGGGACATATTATTATAGGATAAAAATCCCAGAGCAATTCAAAACTGGAAAAATAGTATTAACAAAATAGTTATTAACAGATTCCACTGATTATTATTCTGGAACTATTACAACAACAGAGAATGGTATTGTAGATTCAATTGTAAAAGAATGAAAAATTTTCGCAAGCAGGTAAGGGCTGGAATTTATCATCGAGCGTGTTGCAAAAACTGTGGCGGGGAATTGAGAATGCATCATCGAAGAAGTATAAACAAAATTGAAAAAGAAATAATGTTTGAGTCGAGTCTAAAAAGGTGGATTTTCGCTCAAATTAAAGCGGAGATGATTTTTGACCTGCAGTTAACTTTCTGTTAATGAGGAATCGTAAATTATCTGCAACGCCGAGTTGAGCGAAAATGATGCTTTTTAGACCGGGCTCATGTTTTTAATATGGGATTGTTCAGGATTGTAGCTATGTGGAATTTTTAATACAATATCAATTATTTCGGATTTATAAGGTGCTCCTAAAAAGTTAAACAACTCCCTTATCAGTTCTCCATTTTTGATTACATCCTCATACCTGATCAGGAAACAGTTGTCATGTTTATTGGCATAATCCTTAAAATGTGTTTCTGCTGATTTTAGTTCATCGATAACTGTTTTTTTGTCTTGCTCTTTCCACCAGTCACTTTTTGTTACATCGTTCAGGTTACGTGTATTAAAAATGAATGCCGGGTTTGGAAACAGTTGTGTTAAAAAGTTCAGGTAATTTTCAAGTTCATCCCCTACTTCATCGTATCTTATTTCCTTAAAGCCGATTGTAGTGTTCCTTGCATTTTCGTTATGATCTGAATGAAGGATGATTTTGGCTAATTCCTGATATTGGGTCATTAATTTGCTTACATCAATAAAACTTATTCCATACCAGGATTGATTTGGCAACAAGGCATTTTTATATCTCTGTTTAAGGTCAATAATTTTTTGATAGGTTTTAAAAAGATCGAAAAAGACATTGTGGTTTTCTCCTCTTAATACTACACCGTCGATGGTGTTTATTATTCCTTGCAGTAAGGTTGAGCCACTTCGTCCGTAAGAAATGATAAGAATGTGTTGGAAGTTAAGACCCTGGAATGTCTGTCTGTCCTGCTTTTTCGAGATAATATTAGCATATGCTTTCCCTTGAGGTGTCTGGAATTGAGCCATAGCCTCGCGTTGGGCATCCTTTATTCGCCCTAATTCCAAAAGGATAATTTGTATTTGTTTATTCCATACAGGTTTTACTTGTGAGGGAAACCGATCGATACAAGTCTGCCAATATTCGAGGGCTTTTTCCCATTGTTTACTACGTTGTGCTGCTTTAGCCCTGCCAATGAATCCATAGATATTGTCAGGGTATGAATTGGTGCAAAATTCGTAGATTGTCCCGGCTTGTTCAGTATTGCCGAGTTCAAATAACGCCTCAGCCTGATGCAAATACCAAAATGGCTGGACCTGGCCCGGAAATAAGCGAAAACATGAGTCCCACAGGGTAAAGGCATGTTGCCAGGTTTTCTGTTTATTGGCAATCCTTGCAAGGCCCACATATCCTCCTGGCTGGTCGGGGTGTTGGTTTTTCAGGCCGGTAAATATACTAATAGCTTCCTCATAGTTACTTTGCTTAAGAAGCAAATTTCCTAAATTGACAAAAACCCAGACTGGTTGATCCGGTTCTGTTTCGATTGCCTTGCGAAAACAATCGATGGCTTTTACATGCTCTCCATTTTTGGTATATGCTAATCCGGCTTTAGCGAAATCATGTATGGTCTCTTTGTCCATGGTGTTAAGGATATTTATTCTTTTAATCAGGTACGAATGTGTAATTCCTATCAGCATAAAACTTAATTTCGGTGTGATAGATCTTATGAAACAATTTGGTTATTTCATGGGTGTAGAAACTGGCATATGATATAGTCCTGGATTTTTTAGATTTCATAAATTCCCAAAGTTCTTCTTTACCAAGTTCAGCCAGACCTTCAACTTTTAAGAGGGAGTGCGGATCTTGTTGCAACCAGGTGTCGTACGAATAGGTGTGATTTTCATACAGTTCTTTCACCGAAGAGTAGTCGGTCGAAATTCCTAATATTTCAAAAAGAGATTTAATATTCCTGAAATCATGGGTGAGATTCCCCTCTGGTAAACCTGTTGCCGGCAACAATGAGAACATGTCAAAATCTGGATTTCCAAGCTTGGTGTATAATTGCCATCCTATGTCATTAGTAACTGAACAAAAGTGTCCAAAATCAACCTTGTTAGTCATCTTCTCTTTGCTTAGCCCGGTTTCATTCAATATCTGTATGAATCCTAAATATGATTTACAATCAGGCACATGCGATGGCGTTTTTGAGTTTGGATTTACATACTTATCGATGTAACAAGAGATTATACGATGATAAGGATTTCGTCCGAAAAAAATCTTCTTGAATGGTTTGTAATCTACCTTTTCATTCCAGGGCTCGAATACATCATTCTTATACATTTTGTAAAGCGCCTTGTTAGACATAGCGGCCAACTGACCAGCAGTAAAATTGTTGCTTAGTTTTAGATAGCTCATTAACCGAATCAGCGACATGACCCCACTTTTAGGTGCCCAAAAGAAAACGACCTTGTGCTTATGATTAATGTTGTACTTCATCGTTTGAGTTATTGTTGTTAAATTATCTATATATAAATGAATATATGGTTCCAGCCATTAGAGAGGTTTGTATCAGGATTATGCTATAGTTTGATAATGTGCAAGGCCTTGATTGTCATGAGGGAAGGAAATCTCAGGAACTGGTTTTTCCAGGAAGGTACACAGTTTTTCCCATCCATCACCTTCAGTTATTCTTAATTCTAAAAACCGGTCATTTGGCTTATCCGCAAAAAACCGACATACTCGCTCATGGAAACGGTTATATGCAATTTCCCAGGTTGGGTATTGCGCGTATAAATCCCATTCCACAATACCTGCATTACCATCAAAACGCTTCGCAAGATGTGTTTGGGTAAGCTCCCCCGGAGATGATATTAACCTTGTGTTGTAGTAATGAGTTGTAATAGACTTAATCCATAAATCAAGGGACCGGTTTGTATAAATAAAGCGTGACCTGGGAAAAGTATGATACAATTGCTCAAATTGATAGCTTACATTAATGTCAGTAAATCCGTCGAAAAGAAGAAAGTCCACTTCACTGATCAAATTCTGTGTATGGTTGTTTATCCAATGAATTGATTCATACCCTAATATTTTTAGCGCAGAATTTAAGGAACTTGTTGCTGTCCGGCTCAGGCCGATGCCAAAAACCTTCGGAGCCAGATAATCCGGGAATTCCGGACTTTGATAACGTTTTACTACTTTTTGCAGAGTGCGCAAAGCAGGAGGGGGCGAATTCAATTTAGAGAGTTGCTCTACTGATCTCGATAAATTAGTATAATCCTGCAGAGCGAAGAAAATATTGGCCCTGAGTATTTTAAAGCCAATTGTTGGTTTGTTCTTATTGGCAATGGCCTGCTTTGTGCATTCAAGCAATATGTGTAAAAATTTAATACGCTGATTTCCAGCAACTGAATAATGAATGCTTCGAAGAAATTTACTTCCTGCCTGCACAGATTGGAGCGGTTTATTTTGAATCCTGTTCAATATATTGCTAATTGATGCCTGGTAGTTAATCAAAGGACCATTCCTGGAGCGCAAATGAACTAATGTAACCTCAGCCCACAAGTTGTTAGGATCTGCCTCCATTAATTGATCTAACCATTCAACAGCCAGAATATATTTTTTTTGAACAAGTGCCAATTGAACAAGCGCAACGAGTGCATCTGCCATTGATGACGGCTCTTTAGCAGCCTGTTGTAACAGAGGCTCGGCTTGCCGATAATGTTTCTGTCGTAGCAATTCAGTACCTTGCTTTAGGAATTCATTCATTGCTTATTTGTTTTCGTAATTCTCTCCCTTTCTTTTCTTAGTAGCTGTATCCAAATATCTGAATATCTATCCGGTACATTTCCTCAATTATCTGCTTGTTATTATCTGAGTAATAAGATTGGTAACTATCTTTTCCTTTGCTTTTATTTCTCATGGGAATTTGCACAAGGGGTAATTCCAAAATCCTGAAAACCTTCTCCAGATCTTCATTAAATTGCTCAAACCGTCCGATGAAATCTACTTCGTTGAGATCAATTATTCTGCTCTGCCGGCGGAAGTGAATATCGCAATTATCCAAATCGAGACCGGAAAAATATTCAACAAATCGATCAAATTGTTGCATTTCTGCCAATCTTTGGGGATTAAAATTATAGTAATTATTGTCTACCACTTTGTTTCGCCATCCTGATACAAACCGGTCCCAGGGATTACGGACAAAAGCGAATTTAAAATAGTCCTTATACTTTTGAGGAGCATAGTAACAATTTGCCGCTTGTTCAGCAATTAATTTCACACCAGTGTCACTTAATGCCTTTAATGTAGAACGAGTAGACACCTTTGCATTGCGAAACCAGATAAATTTTGGTGCATCACAAATTGTTAAATTGTAGGTTTTGGTCGAGGGAACATTATCGTTCGTATCCCAAAAGTTTTTCCATTGCTTTTGATTGATTATGCTGTTCCATGTCAGCTTTCTGGCCCATAAGGCAATATCAGATTCTGTTTTCTTGGTTCTAATCATAATTTCCGGCTTCAAAATCATAAGATGTTTGAATTAAGTCAAGATCTACTAATTGTTGACTTGAGCTGTAAGATACTGTATGTTCCGATAAAAATGATTCGCCGGATGGCAGATTTTGTAATGTTTGTATATACCCCCAGTGACGTCTGTTGCAATGAGCCATTCGAGAGTTGTTAACAAGGTCCTGTGCAAATGAATGTTCAAAATCACCCGCAAGCTTGTAGTGTAACAATACGCCTGTAACATCCGAAATTATTGCCGGAGTAACATGGTGGCTGCTCATTAAAAATTTTATTCCACATCCGCCGCGTATAATCGGTGTTTTTGTTTGATTTTCGTATATCCGGAATTTACGACGAATACCACCAGCAGTATATCTGTATGGGCAAATTAAACTATTAATCCAGAAATATTGATTTTCAAACAATGGATAATCGGTTAAAAACCCGGTGTAGTTTTCATCTTTTGGTAATGACTTTAGTCCGGGCGCATACATGTCGAGCATGAATGCATACATTGCCTCCTGGCCCTTGTCATTTAAATAGTGCGTTAAATCTTTCAGGCTGCGTTTTTCCACACCCGGATAAATCAGTGCTTCGTCAACATCCACATACATGCACCAACAATCCTGACCGTATTGTTCCACCAACCAGTTAATCCACTGCATTCCGGAATAGGCTTTTGCATAACTTTGATTGGTGTGGAAAACATAAACATCTTTTTGCTGGTGCAGATAAGCGGTTGTACCATCCGTGGAATCATTATCAACAAAGAAGAAATGATCAACACCCTGCGATCGGTAGTACTCCAGAAACCAGGGCAGACGCCATCGTTCGTTACGCACTACCGTGAATACTAAAATCGAATCCTGTGAAATATTCATGGGATTTGTATCAGTGCGTTGAGGTAGCTTAGGCGAGGGTGTTTGAACCTGGGGAACATGGTGCAAGCGTTGAATGTCTTTATGAATCGATTTGGCACGGTCAGTATCGCCATTCATATATGCAGACCAGGCATGGAATTCCATTGTCTTACGATTTCGGTAAACAGGAAGCTGATCAATGAGGAGTAAAGCATCTTCTTTTTGATTTAAAAGAAGATAGGCATCGATTATTCTCTCTTTAACATGTTCGTCTTGAGGATTTTTGTCCCAAAACTTTTTCAAATCCCGGAGTGCCTGGCTGGCATAATCTGAATTGTACCTTGATCGATGTAACGAAAATAAAAAACCTACCTTTTTCATCATAATGGAACGCTCGTTCGGATGGCTGACTAACAATTTGTTAATTACATCAAGGGCGCGTTCCACTTCCAGTTGAAACCAGTATATGTCAGCCTGCAATAATTGACATGCAATACCGGGTTGGTCTTTTAGATGTTGATCGTAGTATGCCTGTGCGAGGTCGAATGCGAGTGTATCCAATAAAGTTCGTACGAACATGATTTTGTATTGGATGATACGTGGAAACCGCCGGATCAGATCTTTCCATCGTTCGACAGCCAGATCATATTCCCTGATTTCTCTTGCAGTCCAGGCCAATGCTTCAAGTACATCTTTTGATTCAGGATTGTTGGTCAAAATCTGCTGGAAACAGATTTCAGCTTCCTCATATCTCCCCGTATCGCGCAGCAGTTTCCCATATCTAAACCGACCAGTGGGATAATCGGGATTTTTTTTAAAAAGCGTTTCCCATCTTTGTATTTCCATCTTATTGTCTCCGAGTTCCTGAGCCACCTGTATCAATCCCTTATAAGCCCATTCTTCATCCGGTTCAATTTCCAGCGATGTCTCAAAAAGCTTCTCCGCTTCTTTAAATTGCTTTAATTCAATAAGTGTGAATGCTTTTTTCACCAACCACCAGGATGGTACTTCCTCTGTATTTTTTTCTAAACAGGTATCCCAATGGTTTAGTGCAGCTTTCCAGTCCTTTTTCTTTTGGGCGATCATAGCCAAACCGGCATATCCACCTGGATAATCAGGATAAATGGATATCAATTTCCGGAACACCTCCCGGGCTTGTGAATCTTTTTTCGAACGTAAAAGTTCGTGACCATAGTTATTTAGTTCCTGTTCGTTTTTATTTGTATTTAAATTCTGTTTATCAGGAATTTGTGATTTTGAAGATGAGTCTTCCGCATGTTTATCCTCCTTTTTAGCAAAGGCCTTTCTGTTAAATATATTGAGGATTGATACACCTTGTTGCTGATGTACTGATTTTTGAATACCTGATGATTTTGCCTTGATCCAATTGAACATTGAGAGGGTTTTAAACTTTACGATTTTACAAGATAAAAATAATAAATATTCCTTTGGTTTTACTACCTACCTTATACATAAAAACGTAACTGGCTCATATTTTATCTTTTATGTATTCTTCCTAAAAGGAACAAGCCCGCTTGTAGGAGGACTGATTAATTCATGCGTTTATTTTTATACTGTACGAGGCGTCAAAGTCAGCTGCTGTATATTAATACTGCAAAGGCTTTGCAACAAAGGGCAGGGCAAAAAGAAACATACCTTTGGTGAAAATCAAAAATAATATAATTATTACTTATTCTTTTTTTTAGGGTGATACTGAGTATTAATAACACATGTTTTTGATTTTTCTGAATTATTCACGATTAATTCGATTATATTATTTGCTATTCAATTTAACAGTTTGCCATCATAATATAGCATGTGATTACCAATTTTAATGAAACAATAATTCAGAGTATATTGCGAGAATGATGTCTCTGTTTCGTTTCATTTATCATCGCAATATAATATTATGCAACTATATTAAAAGGGGAGGTTGTTGATGGGGTGTTTTACATTAAACCATTTTGGCAGCATATATCTTTACAACCGCTTCACATAAATGAAGAAATCCTAAGTTTTTATTTTATGTCTGTTTCGATTTCTGACCAAGACACTCACAATACTTTTATAAAATCAAAGTTATGTGTGTGTGCGGCAAAATGTGCTGCACGTTTTTTTTGTGATTAGTTCTGACTATTTTTGCGCTGATGAGAAGCCTGTTATTATTTTCTATAATGTTGTTAGGTGTTTTTAGCTTAGAAACCCTTGCACAAACTGCCACCATTTATGGTGTATTACGCGACGAAAGACATATCCCTGTTGAAAAAGCCGAGATATTTTTAATGGGATCTCCAACCGGAACCACAACAAATAAAGCCGGAGCCTATGAATTCAAAGTTCCTGCCGGGCAAAAAAACTATGTTTATTTCAGGTATCTTGGATATAAGCTCGAAGAACGGCAGTTAATGCTTCAGGCAAACGAAAGGAAAAAAATCGATATTATTTTTCAGTTGGAATCGCAAGAGGTTGATGTTGTCGATGTTCATGCAGAGCGGGAACGCAGCATGAATATTACACGCATCGATCCGAAGATCATAGATTTACTTCCTGATGCAACAGGAGGGGGGATCGAAGGCATCATAAAAACATTGCCAGGTGTTTCAACCAACAATGAACTCAGCTCTCAATATTCGGTACGTGGAGGGAATTTCGATGAGAACCTGGTTTATGTAAACGATATCGAGGTTTACCGTCCTTTCCTTATCCGTTCGGGGCAGCAGGAAGGATTAAGTTTTATCAATGCTGATATGGTATCGTCGATTTTATTTTCAGCCGGTGGCTTCGAAGCAAAATACGGCGATAAAATGTCATCGGTACTTGACATTAAATATAAAAAGCCAACAGAATTTGGTGCATCAGCGTCAATGAGCCTGATGGGAGGATCAGTACATCTGGAGGGATCGACTGATAACCACAGGCTGACTCATATTTCCGGCCTGCGGTATAAAACAAATCAATATATCCTGAAAAGTATGGATACACAAGGTGATTATAAACCGAGTTTTATCGATTTTCAAACATTCTGGACTTTTGATATAAACGAAAAACTTGAAGTTAATTTCCTGGGAAATGTAGCCCAAAACAAATATCTTTTTGAGCCATCAACACGCGAAACCTCATTCGGCACTGTTCATGAGGCCTTAAAGCTAAAAATCTACTTCGAAGGACAGGAGCTGAATCAGTTTACAACATTTACCGGGGCTTTGGCAACACATCTGAAACCCAATCTGTCGACAAAATTATCCCTGACCGCATCGGCTTATCAAACCCGTGAAGAGGAAACATTTGATATTCTCGGTCAATATTATCTCAACGAACTTGACAATCAGCTTGGATCTGATAATCTTGGCGATAGTCTAATGAACCTGGGCATTGGCACATTCCTTAACCATGCAAGGAATTACCTCGATGCAACAGTCCTTAACGTTGCTCATAAAGGGTATATTACCAACGATAAAAACTACCTGCAATGGGGGCTGAAACTTCAGCATGAAATAATTTCGAACAACCTGAACGAATGGCAGATGATCGACTCGGCAGGGTATTCATTACCCTATTCCGATTCAGTGGTCAGTTTATACAGCACCATTATTACTGATACCGTCCTTAGGTTAAACCGGATTACTTCCTATTTTCAGAATACCTACCGGTTTTCGCACGATAGTATAGACATGACACTTACTGCGGGATTACGTGCTCATTTCAGCGATTTAAATAATGAGATATTATTTAGCCCGAGGATAAATTTTGCTTTAAAGCCAAACTGGAAAAAAGATTTTCTGTTCAGGTTTGCCAGTGGATATTATTATCAACCTCCGTTTTTTAAAGAATTAAAAAGACTCGATGGCAGGATTAATTCTGATATTGAGGCTCAAAAATCCATTCACTTTGTAGTGGGATCGGATTATCAGTTTAAAGCCTGGAACCGGGATTTCAAATTCGTAGCCGAGGCTTACTATAAATACCTCGACAACCTTATTCCATACGATGTGGATAATGTGCGAATCCGCTATTATGGAGGTAACATGGCCCAGGGCTATGCAATGGGTATCGACTTTAAGGTAAATGGCCAGTTTGTGAAGGGGGCAGAGTCATGGGCGAGCCTGTCGTTTATGCAAACACGTGAAGTAATCGATGGTAATTTTATCTATATTGATACCGATTCGACAAGAAAAATTGCAGGGAATAGTGGTTATATTCCCCGGCCCACCGACCAGGTAATGAATTTTGGCTTGTTCTTTCAGGATTATCTGCCCTACAATCCATCGTACAAAATGCAGCTTAATTTGTTGTATGGCACAGGATTACCATTTGGCCCGCCAAACTCATATAAGGGTTTGGAAGAATGGCCACGTATGCCAGCCTACAGGAGGGTTGATATTGGATTTTCGAAAGTATTGAAAAGCGAAGACCGGATTATGTCAAATAGTGTTTTCAGGTATTTTAAAAGTTTATGGCTATCAGTCGAAATATTTAATCTTCTCGATATCAACAACACAATTTCATATGTCTGGATTACCGATATCAGAAATAAGCAATATGCAGTGCCAAATTATTTAACCTCACGAAGGTTGAATGTAAAACTTATTGCCAGATTTTAGTTTGATAAAGAGAATCTATGGAGCCGGGAATCTGACTGACCGCATACTGTGACAATAATTTTATAACTATCATCATCATGATGTTTCTCATTTGCATCCTTAAGCGTTATTCGTAGTTTTGACAATCCTTTTTATAAACCTATATTGATTTTATAATCAACACTAATTTAAATGAATCTTTATGAGTGAAATTCGGATATTGGGTCTTCGTGTTAACGACCGGATTAAGGAAACCGGAAAGACACAGGCAGTCCTGTCGAAATTTTCTGATTGTATTAATACACGCCTCGGATTTCATGAGGTAAGCGAAGATGTATGCAGCCGCACAGGTTTTATAATTCTCGAACTTCGTGGCGATACCGGCAACTGGGATAAGCTCGAACGAGAATTAAGCCTTATTGGCGGAATTGATGTTAAGAAAATGAGTTTTTCACCTGATAAAATCTCAAGACCATGAACGAAAATCAAATCAGGATTCTGGGCATATTAGTTTGTGATCAATCGAAAGATGCAGGGCTATTACAAAATACCTTAACAAAATACGGAGGATCGATTAAAACACGAATGGGCATTAATATCCCGGACATTAAATGTGGCATGGTGATCCTGGAACTTATCGGCGATACAAACGAAATGGATAACTTGCAGGCAGCCCTCGAAAAAATTGATGGCGTTGAAATAAATTCAATGGTTTTTGAATAAGCAACGATATGTTAAGATATTCCTGCTAATGGATTTTACTCCAAATCGCTTAACCAATTTTAACTTGTTCCCAATATTTTTGATGACTACCACCTCTCGCGCCAACGGTTGGTTTTTGGATTATAATCGAACTGGTACTCGTGATTCCAGCGATTCCACTTGCCTCGTTTACTGGGGATGATAAACGACATAATTATTTCATGGCTTCCCGAGTTGTATGTTCTGACCGGTGAAGTAACAATGTCGTAGGAATAGGCCATTTTAAGCCGGTCCTTGATTTTCACACCAGCTACTATAACCATAGCATCCTTCACACGGTACGAAAATCCAAATAGCAGTTTCGAAAGGTACTGAACATTGAGGTTAAGGTCGAGTTGCATTGGAGTACCTTTTGCCATTACCCATAGCAATGACGGATCGAAATCGAAGTTACGGATGGGGCTAAAACTAAATCCGGTATTAATATAATAGTGCCTGACCAATTTAATATTTGCATCCTGTCCCTGATCATTGAAAAGATTAACAGTTGACCCAAGCATATTCAGCATTGAAAATCCGAAGTAAAAATTTTCATTATAGAGAAAAGTCCCAAAAGTTGCATCGGGTCGCCATTTCTTGTCAAAAACTTCCTGATTTACAGCATTGTCGTTGGGTTCCTTAATGGTTATTAAATTTCCATCAATACCATATTGTAGAATATCGCCGGTCAGACCAAACGAAAGATTAATGCGATCCATTTCGATATGATGTGCATAGGCGAGCTTCAGGCCAACTGTTTTTTGTATACCAAGCTGATCTTTGTAAAATGAAACTCCAATGCCCATCAGCCGGTTCAACCGTGTATGATAGGTAAATGCCGAGGTTTTAGGGGCACCTTCGAATCCTTTCCACTGACTCCGGTTATGCCAAAGAAATTCAGCATATCCTTTCGATCCTGTGTAGGCCGGATTATACTGATACATATCGATCATCCGCTGACTGAATTGTGGAATTTGTTGCGAAACAGATGCAAGGGGCAAAAGCAAGATGAGTAGTATTATATAAAAATATTTCATGCTGATAGAATTGATTGTCCTTTTACCTGATTATGGTTATGTGCCCGGTTTCAATAGGTTTGTTTCCTTTATTCGGTTTGAATATGTAAAAATAGGTGTGTGCCGGAACATCTTTACCATTGTAGGTTCCATCCCAATTGTTCTGATAGTTTACTGCTGAAAATATTTTATGTCCATTCCGGTTGTAAATCTCAAGGATCGATTCTTGAAAATCTTCAACGTTGTCGATAATCCAAAAATCATTTACACCATCGCCATTAGGTGAAAAAGTATTATAAAAAATCAGGTCGGGAATAGGGCGTTCGGAAACTGATATTGTTATATTGCCTACACTACGGCAACCAAGGCTGTCGATAACTTCAACTACGTAGGTTGTTGTTGTTTGGGGCGAGACGACCGGATTCGGAATGCTAATATCCGTTATTTCATAATCAGGACTCCATTGATAAAACCAGTTCGGGTTGCTTGTTACAAAAAGCTGAAAGGTTTCATCGGAATAGATTGATGTATCGTTTCCAACAATAATATCAGGAACAGGATTTACATCGATATAAACAGAATCGGCAGCAACACCACATGCATTCGATGCAGTAACATAATACATTCCTTGTGTGCCGGCTGTAAAAGAACTTGTTGTTGATTCATTCGACCAGTTGAAATCAGCAATGAAATTGCCTGTTGCAACAACAATAACCATATCTCCTTCGCAAATCAGTGTATCGTTACTTGCCTCAACGGTAGGATTGTCGAGCACCGTAACTGTAACACTATCAGAGGGGGAATAGCAATTCGTATTGGCGTAATATGCCTCAAGAGTGTAGGTTCCGCTCGTTGTAACAATTATCGATTGCGTAGTAGCCCCGGTCGACCACAAATAACTTGTGCCCAGATTGCCCGGATCGATAATTACGGAGTCGCCAACACATATCTCATGATCATCGCCAAGCTCAAATGAAATTGTTGGGTAGATGCCTACATTAATTGAATCGGTTGTAACACCGCAGCGGTTTGTAACTGTAACATAATACGATCCGGCAGTGTTTATTTCGATTGTGGCTGTCGAGGCTCCTGTCGACCAGTTATATTCTCCCTCCTCATAGGCCGCATTCAGTGTAAGGGAGTTTTCTTCACAAATGGTAATATCCGGGCCTAAATCAATATCAGGAGGTAAAAGATTGGTGATATTTAAAGAATCGGAATTTTTGCAACCGAAATCATCGCTTACTGTAACTGAATATATGCCCGGATTGCTTCCAATAATGCTTGGTGTTATCGAGCCATTATTCCATTCATATGTCACAAATCCAAATCCTGCAAATAATACGGTGTCTGTGCCTTCGCATATCGATATAACTTGTCCGCCAAGGTCAATATCGGGCAGTGTGTGAATGGTAACAGCTTGGGTAACAGTGTCGGAGTAGGTGCTGAAATTTCGTACAAGCTGAACCTGAAATGTTCCGGGGATTGAAAAAATATGATAGGGATAAAGATCAGTCGACGTGTTTTCCGGCCCGGAAGCAGGATCGCCGAAGTTCCAGTTTACTGAAACAACACCATTTAAATCAGAAATAAAGAAAAAGGTTGAATCGCCAAGGCAAAGGTTTAGATAAGTGAACCTTGGATTATTGAAATAACTCTGAATAAAGTTGGGCAATCCACGTCTGCTTTTTTTTCCAGTAAGTGATACGCCGTCATCGACATAATTACATGCTGTTCCAGGTGAATTGGGAAAATTTATCACACCTAGAAAAGTGCTGAGGTTTCTTGCGAGATAAACCCTGCTGTCGGGCCCAAGTTGCAAACCCCCAATGTTTGAACTCATGGAGGTAATTACCAGTTGCCCCGATGAAATAATGGCACCAGGAGATCCGGCCTGCATGTTGAACTGATAAACTTTATTGTTATATGTTGTACTGCAATAGAGTTTTGTTCCGTCGGGCGAAAACTCGACGCCATAGGGAGTTTCATAGGCAATTCCGGTTATACTTACCGGGTTTGATACAATTCCTGTGATATTACTGAAATCGAGTATTTCGAAGGTATTTCCATTGGCCGATGTTGCCAGGGCGATTTTTGTTCCATCAGGCGAAACCTTCATTTGTCCTTCCAAAACCGAATTGTTGGGTGCAATACCTGAATGTGTTGTTCCTGCATTTGAAATAACAGGTGTTGGAGATACACCTAAGGCTGATACGAGAACCGCATAAAATGTATCATCGTTCCGGCCATGTGCAATTACCCAAACATCGGATTCATTGGCATGCATTGTTGCAGATAGTTTTTCGGCAGTTGAATCGACAACAGATATGTTCTTGTTGGTAGTTACCTCGCCAAGCCCACCGGAAAGTGTTATATCAACTTCTGAATATTTAAGCCCGTTTGTACCATCTGATTTATCATTTGTAAATACATAATAGATATTGGCTGATCCGGGTTTTGGAATGATTATGCTGTTTTGTGTTGCCGAAGCGTGCCCGAGTAATCCAGTGCCATTTGCCATTGGCACATGATTTTTGTTCCATATTGTCATACCGTTGGTGTAGAATAGCAAATTACCGTTACTGTCGGAAATTGAAGCCGATCCTCCCTGGGCATTAACCATACCATTGGTAAGGCCAACAGGTGTGGGGCCGGAAAAATCGAGCCCAGCATTCATTCCAAAATACCAGAAATTTGATTCGTTTTGAGCCAGCAGTAGCGATTGTGAAAAGATTGCAAATATTACGAGAATTAAACTTATTGAACGCTTCATTCAGTAATTCGTTTTTTAATAATACTCAATCAACGAGTAATTAATCAATTTGTTATGCCCTTTTAAACCTGTCAAAATTACAAAGAATGCCTAAATATTCCTACCCGGCCGAACATAAGGATTGAAGGTCAAAAAAAAAACCCCGGTACAAAATCCGGGGTTTTCATTATATCGGGTTAGTTTTTCTTACTTAATAAGATTGATTTGTTGAGAAACAACATTGTTTTCTGTAACTACTTTAACAATATAGGTTCCTTCCGACAGATCACTTAAATCGATGGTTTCGATTGCTGAGTCGGCTTTTACAGATGTAATTTCTTCTCCAATAATGTTATAAACATATATTGTTGCATTACCGGCATTTTCAATATTTAATATTCCGGTACTTGGGTTCGGATAGATATTCACGAGGTTCAATTCTGCGTTATCAGAAATTGCCCAAGGTTCACAACCTGCAACTTCAAGTACATTAGCCCAGAAATATAATATATTCTGAGATATACCATTATCAGCTATGATCTCAAAATTATAAGTAATTGTTTCGCTTATGTCAGTTGGTTCGAGATCGAAGGCAAGGGTATAATTACCATTTCCCTGATCAACGAAATCGCTTACAAAATCAGGAACATTAACGGTATCGATAGTAACAGGTAAACCATTTGGATCGATAACTTCAAAATCGACTTCATAGCTTACATTCTGAGTTGATGAAGCACAAATTTCCAGGTAAGCTGGATAGAATTCAGAACCACCTGCCTTAGCAAATTCTGGCGGAGTAACTGCATTTCCGAGGTTAAGGCGAATCATTGGCATGTCAGATATCCAGTACCAATCGCTACCAATCCTCAGATTAGTTACTAAGTAATATGTGTGTGGTCCTTCATCTTCAGCACCAATCCACAGATTAACTTCAGGGTCGTTGCCCCAGTAGAACTCAATACCTACCATATAAGTTTCACCTGCATTCAATTTATCATCATCAGGATCGATAGTAGTTAACGGAAGAGTAATCCATGTACCAAGATCTTCTGCAACAATTTCATGTTCCTCTGATTCAATCTGAACAGCCCATGATCCTGAACTTCCTTCGTAAATCTGTCCAATAATTGTAGTTCCAAGATCGGTTCTCCAGTCAATAAATACTGAAATTGATTTTGCAGTATCATCGTTGGTGATATGATAGTCAACACCGAGCAGGTCGCCATCGGCACCACCTGTATACATCGATGGGCTTAATCCACGGCTGTAAGTATAATCCCTGGCCATGATCTTATTGTCAGTTATTTTCCAATCGAACGGACCGGCACCATTATCATCAGGATATTCTTCAATTTCAGTTTGATCAACGTAATAATCCAAGTAATAATGACCAGGACCGGTTGCGGTAAATAAGGCTGGAGACAGTGATGTACTATCTAAGAAATCCAACTGTAAAGTGTCGTCGGTTTGACTATAAACAGTCGTTCCACTTTCGGTAATTTCGCATTGTAAAGAAACATTATGCTGTAAATCAATACCATTATTGGTTACATTAGCCTGGAAATACCATGGTGTTAACTGCGCCATTGGCATTTGTGAATAATATCCATAGAAATAATATCCGCCACCTCCTGCTTCTTCTGCTGACAAGGTAAAAGTATCAACAATTTTGAGGTCGTTGTGAGCACCTTCTATAACCAAAAGGTCATCGATTTGCCACCAATAATCCCATAATCCTTTCATGCGGAAATATAGTTTGACATCCATTTGGTTTCCGGCAATCGATGAGATATTCAATAAGAAATATCCTGGGTTGTCGGTTGATTCTTTAATGTCAAATGCAGCATGGATTTCAATTTCTGTCCATGTAATTCCACCATCGATTGAAACACCTACATATGTTGGGTTTCCACCATATGGATTAGCTGCTTCATTTCCCCAACGCTGATATAATTCTTCGAATGCGATGGCAACAGCTTCATATCCAAAGCAATTGTAGCTTGGTGAGTATAGATACGAGTCGTAGCTACCTTGTCCGTAGTTGTCCGAGTCAAGGATCATCCAACCGTTAGCAGCAGTTGTTGAGGCAAGAACATGTTCGTAACCGGAAGTTGTTGGTCCGGTTGCTCCTACAGTTGTGAACTGCCAGGTGTAATTGTTTCCTTGTGAGTCATAGTCAACAGATGTCCAGTTAGTAGGAAGGTCGTTTACACCAGGTCCACCTGATCCAAAATCTTCATAAGAGATTGTATCGCCGTAAGCTCTCAATTCATTCTGGTAATCTTCGTATTTATCGAACCTGACCATTTGGATTGAAACGTCTTCCTTTACAAAATTCCGTTCCATCTTAGGCATATTCGCCCTTGTTTGTGCAAACATGCTAAATGAAAAAGCGAGAATTAAACTTAAAAGAGTAAAGTTTTTCATCATTATTAAAATTTTATTAAACAATTTATTTCGCCGCACAAATATACAAAAAATACACTTGTACCTATTAAGCTCCGTAATTTATCTATTCAGATAAAA
>CAYLZH010000029.1:1695-6143 GCA_964388245.1 uncultured Bacteroidales bacterium | reverse complement strand
CCTGAATTTTTATACAAACGTAATATATAATATCCTTGAGGAAGGTCAGAAACATCAACGCTGTTTTCATTCATGCCGATTGTTTCGTTCCGAATGAATACGCCCATGGCATTAAACAATTGGATCTGGCTTCCGGTAGCATTTTCAAGATAAATTTTGTTTGAAGCTGGATTCGGAAATATTCCGGTTTCCAGGAGGGCATTCTCGTTTATTCCAATATGGCCCGATGTATCAATCATTATGTCATCAATAAAAAATATAAACGCATCGTCTGAAACACAGTTTATTCCAACATGTACGTATTGGTTTGCCCAGGCCGAAAGGTCGTATTCGAATAATGTCCAGGCTGTGTCAACCTCGACATATTCCGTTCCTACAGTATGGTCAGGAGTTGAAATTACGGAAGTAAATTCGGCAGGTGTTGCATCGCCGGTCGAAACAGCTACTCGAAATCTTTCCAATCCATAGGAAGTAACATAAGACCGTGCCCAGAATGAGATTTTTCCATTGTCGGCAACAATTATTTGTGGTGAAATTAACCAATCGTTATTAGGTGCATTTCCACCTTGCGAGACTGGTTTAGCCGAAAAACACGCAGCATATTTATCGCCTCCGCCCGAGTGTGGATAGCCGGTGCTGAGCGCAGGATAAGTATTAGACGGATTGAAGGCCATAAATGAAACTGGTTCGTATTTATGTGGATAATCAACACCACTAATTCCATAGGTTGGCGATTCATCAACGTCGATAGTTATCCATGGCGAAAGGTCGAGTGAAAAATCAATTGCATCTTCAAAGTCTCCCAAAACCATTGGTGGGAGTGGGGGAGGATTACCAATCTGAATATTGTCGATTCCAAGTACTCCCTGGTTGTCGGAAATATGCCTGATGGCTACAGAAATGGTATCGTTGGCATACGACGAAAGATCGATTTGGTGCTCTGTCCAAATTGTATCTTCTCCAAAAATTGTAACTTCAGCCGGATCGACAAAATCAGTTGGGCTATTTGCTTCGCCTGAAATTATGTAGATTTCGTAATCTTCGGCGGTCTGGATTGGAGTAGTGAATGAAATTGAACGGGCCTGCCACCGCAGAATTGCATCTTCCGATACCGGAACCGAAGGAATGATCATCCACCTGTCGGCCTGGCCCGGAGGATTATAAAATGAATTACTTCCTGCCCAGTAATTGGGTTCGCCAATAAAATGCAATACGATCCAAACAGAATTGAAAAAATTGAGTCCAGTTAATGTTGAAACATCCGGATGATCCTGCAAGCTGTCGACGTTGACAAAAATGACATCGGCTAATTGGGCTGTATCCTGAAAATCCAGTTCAAAATCCCACGATGAGGAATCTTTTTCAAACTGATTAAATGATTTTACTTCTGCAATATTGTTTTCAGAAAGTGAGCGTAATTGAGCTATCACAGGTATTGTTGCGATAATAATTACACCGATAAGCAGGACTCTTTTCATCATTTGTACTATGTTTTTGATCTGGCAAACTTATAATTCTGTGGCAAAAGTATCAAAATAGTTGGACTTGCTGCTAATAAGTTTTAAGGTGCTAAATTATTAATACAAAGTGGTTTTTCAAACAACAGATCGCTGAAAAGTAATTCATTAACAAAATTTTCACTTTGTCAGGATCAAGATTTTTGTGAATGATGGACGTTTATGTGATATTGCTTTTCCTGGCTACGAAAAGCCGCAGTTTAGGCCCTGACTGCTTTTATTCCGGGAAGTTCTTTACCCTCGATATATTCTAATAACGCACCACCACCAGTCGAAACATAACTAACTTTATCAGCAAGGTTATACTTGTTGATTGCTGCAACAGAATCGCCTCCTCCTATTAAAGTAAATGCTCCTTTGGTAGTTGCTTCAACCAATGCATTGGCAATGCTTTTTGTTCCAGCCTCAAAGTTCGACATTTCGAATACTCCCATCGGACCGTTCCATAAAATGGTGTTCGATTCGCTGATAACTTTTGTAAATGTCTCAGCCGATTTTTCACCAATATCAAGTCCCATCCAGCCATGTTCAATATTGTTTACGTTAGCAGGTTTAAAATTTGCATCGTTATCGAATTTATCAGCAGCAAGGGTATCGACCGGAAGATGGATTTGAACATTATTTTGTTTTGCTTTTTCGAGAATATTGAGGGCCATTTCGAGCTTGTCCTCCTCGACCATCGAAGAGCCAACATTGCCTCCAAGGGCTTTAGCAAATGTAAACATCATACCACCTCCAATAATCAGGTTATCGACTTTCGATAAAAGGGTTTCGATAATTGTAATTTTGGTTGAAACTTTTGCTCCTCCAAGTATAGCTGTAAAAGGGCCTTTGGCGTTATGTAAAACTTTATCGATACTGTTTAACTCTCCGTCTATTACATAACCAAATAGTTTATTCTTTTCAAAGAAGTCAGCAATTATTGTTGTTGATGCATGTGCCCTGTGTGCCGTTCCAAAAGCATCGTTAACATAAACATCGGCCAGTTGTGCGAGTTTGCCAGCAAATACTTTATCACCTTTTGTTTCCTCAGCATGAAAGCGTAGGTTTTCAAGCAGAAGCACCTCGCCGGGATTTAAATCGGAAGCTAATTGCGACGTTTCTTCACCTATGCAATTATTAGCAAATTTAACCTGAATACCGATCAACTTCGAAAGGTGATCGATAATATGCCTTAGACTGAATTTATCTTCCGGTCCCGATTTTGGTCTCCCAAGATGTGACATAAGAATTGCAGCACCACCATCATTTATAATTTTTTTTATTGTAGGAATGGCCGCCCTGATGCGTGTATCGTCGGTTATTTCAAAATTACTGTTTAACGGAACATTAAAATCGACCCGGACTATTGCTTTCAGGCCTTTAAAGTTGAAATTATCAATTTTCATAATTACTAAATAGTTTGTTCGAAATTTCGGCAAAGATAATAAAAAGCAAGGGGAACGATAGAAGGGAAATATGCTAATTTAAATGTAATAATTGCTTATCTTATGGCAGATGTTTAAACCAGTTTTAATGCTCTTCATCTTCTTTACGAATTAAAATCAGGTATTCGCCATTAAATGGCTCATAACTTCCGAACAGGTAACTGTGTATAATTCGTTCGGGATGGATAAGGATGCCTGAAAATCGTTTAATTATCTTAAAATCACCTGTTTCGAATACTATGTCCTGAATTGTTTTAATGTAATTATCGCCTCCAAAACAATGATATACTTCATGGCATGTTTTAGGTAACCTGAATGGTGTAGTAAAACTTTTTGTGTAACGTCCGAAAAAAGCTTCGTTTAGTAGAATTAGCTCAGCAGAATCAACTCCGATTTCTTCCGGTCTTGAAATACCTGTTGCACCCGAATAGGGAGGCAAATAAATCTTGTCAGGCAGGTTGCCCCAGTCTTGTAAATAATCGGCTGCCCGGTAATGTGGATCGTTCCAGAAATTCTGCTGTGACAAGATACTAAGACTAAAAGTATATAAAACTATAGCTACAATAAATAATCTTCTGTTGGAATAAGAGCAAATATTTAACCGGTTTAGAAAATGCCATGTTCCAAAGGCTGCAATAATTGCAAAGGCCGGCATAAATATATTTGCTCTACGGATAAATGGAGTGTCGATACCCCAGCGAATAATAAACTCGAATAAAATAAAGACGAGGAGTATGGCTATTTCAATTTTTTTTGATCCTGATAAAAACTCAGGTTTCCCCTTTGCTAATTTAATGATTCCATAAATCATCAGAAGCATAATAAAAAAACTGCTTCCGTTCATAACTGCAAAAAAGTACAACACAGGATTGGTTAACCAATGAGAGTCAATCGGGATTACATCTTTATTTTCCTTGTATAGATAGACATAAGAATCTATAAATTCCTGTATGCTAAACGTGAATAAATTCGAAGCAAAAAATGAAATCGTAAAAACAGCAAGAGTAATAAAATAGGTATAAAGTAATTTGGGAAAACTTCTCTTAATCTTAAAAGTTATAAATAACAATAAAAGCGAAAGAACAGCAATAGGAATAAAATCATATTTCAGACTCATAGTAAGCCCAATGGGAATCCCAAGCATTACGGCCCATTTTAATAAGGATCCATAACTTAATAATCCCTTATTCATAAGGATTTTATAAAACTTCATAAATTGGTAAATACTTAGAAAAGCCCAGAATCCATAAGGTACTGCCGGTATTGCATACCTGCCATGAGTAATGCAAAGATCGAATAACGCATAAAATAAACCTGCAATCAATCCTATGTTTTTGTTGTCGAACAGGAATATTCCCATACGATATAATAGCCAGATAATCAGCAATGAATAAAAGATTGATATCAGCCTGCCAATAATCAGGAGATGTCTTTTGTTCAACGACCATATCTTTGTTAACGGATATGCGACTAAAGCAATCTGGCTACCCAATCCATGAACGTT
>CAYLZH010000029.1:0-1685 GCA_964388245.1 uncultured Bacteroidales bacterium | reverse complement strand
AAATCTTTTAAGAACTCCGGGTTGAATTCCTGAATTTGTCGAATGCCAATTTCAACATGCTGTACTTCATCAGGTTGAAAACGGTCATAGTCATCCTGGTATAATTTTCCCCAGAATATTCCTGCAAAACGTAAAGAAAAAGCAAGTACTAATATTAACCAAAGGTAACTGTGTTTCATTCTTATCTTTAACTATTTGATGCGCAAATATACAATCAACGTGACTATTAGAATGCAAATAATGATAGACTTCTGAATATTTCTTTAAAAATTCCTTAAGCCGATTAGCTGTTAATAATTCTACTGATTCTGAATATATTTCATAAATTTGGAATTTAAATCTAATATTGAGATATGAAACAATTTGTTCGTTATTCAAGCCTTACTTTTATATGTGCGATTCTTGTCAGTAATTTATATGCCCAGAACAATCTTTTATCTGCTACTGATGACGATCTGTCAACAGCAGAATCTCTTTCTCCGCTGCGGAAAGTTATTGACGAGGGAGTTAATGGCATCGAAGTAAATTATTCTTTTTACAATATTATGGTTAGCGCTGTTCGGCTGCAACAGGGTAATTTTCAATTTATACATGTTAAACATTTCAATAAAATGGATCAGGTTGGAAAACCTGCACTACCCTGCAGGAACGATTATGTAGCCACTCCAACTGGAGCAGAAGCAACAATCCGAATAATCGAAACCGAATACATCGAATATCCGGGATATATGATTCATCCCGCTTTGAAACCAGCATTAGATTTTGTGGGAGCACCAGAGCCTGATTTTGAAATCGATGAAAAAACCTATCAGAGCAATAGTTTTTATCCCGAAAAAATAGTTGAGGTAACAGCCCGGCAAAAATGGCGTGGGATTTCATTAAACCTTATTCAAATCAGGCCAATTCAGTTTAATCCGGTTTCAGGGATTTTACGTGTATATTCTAAGATAATTTATAAAGTTGAATTCAATGGCGCAGGAAGGTCGTTTAATCAAATTGCACATGATAACAGCATCGGATTTACAAATCAGTTAAAGCGTGTGGCGCTGAACCATAAAAGTATTCCGGATGGCATTAGCCTCGACAAACCGAATCCTCAACATAGAGTTTCTTCAATCAGAAAGGATTACATACTCTTAGCCCCGACCATGTATTGGATGGCTGCCGATTCTCTTGCCACATGGAAACAACAATTGGGATATTCAGTTGATATTGTTTTAAAAGATTACTGGACCAGTAATCAGATTAAGGATTCGATTGCAGTACGATACAACGCATGGTTTCCAAGGCCTGACTATTTTGTGTTGATTGGTGATGTAGACCGGATGCCGACCCAATTAGTAGGAACTCAACAAAATATAAATAGCGATCTATATTATTCCTGCATGGATGGGACTGGCGATTATTTGCCTGATATGGCACGGGGCAGGATTTCTGTTTCGTCGCAAAGTGAGGCACTTGATGTTGTAATGAAGATTGTTGATTATGAACGAAATCCTCCTGGAAATTACGCATTCTATAATAGTGGCCTGAATTGTGCCGAATTTCAGGATGATGAACCTGATACTTATGCGAACCGGCGTTTTACTCATACCAGCGAAGAAATCCGTGATTATTTAACTACTTCGGGATATTCAATAAACAGGGTATATTACAGCAACACAGGCAACAATCCGCTGTATTTC
>CAYLZH010000028.1:17394-26972 GCA_964388245.1 uncultured Bacteroidales bacterium | reverse complement strand
GTTGCGGTCAATGCGGATCGGGGAGCGATGCCCATGGGCAATGCGCTGGCAGTTGTATCCTATGAAAAAATCGAATCCCATTTTGTTAGGAATACTGTTGGTGTGTGGAGCTCCGAGTCCCCACTTGCCCGCCATTCCGGTTACATAGCCTGCATCTTTCAGGAGTTTTGCAATGGTCACAGTACTGTCAGGCATTGGGTATTGCCCCTCTAGGGTTGAATCTATTATCATTTCCCTGTAGTCCCAAACATTGCCACGTTTACCCCATTCATGGTTTCCCCGGATAAAAGCATATCCGGGATGTTGTCCTGTCAGTAAATTACATCTTGCCGGAGCACAAACAGCCGAACCAGAATAATGCTGGGTAAATCGCATCCCGTTTTCAGCCAGTTTATCGATGTTGGGAGTTTCGATTTTTTCCTGACCGTAACAACCCAGTTCTCCATAGCCAAGATCATCTGCAAGGATGTAGATAATGTTGGGAGGATTATTCATTTCATTCTCAAAGGAACATGAAAAACAAATGCCAATAATCCCTAAGAAAAGAACGAGTCTTTGCACAGTAGTTTTGATATATTTGAATGAATTATGACTCATTTTAAAAGCTAATTAGTTTGTTCGTGATAATATGGATTGAGTTGATTTCGAACCGGTGCTCTCACCTCTTCTCTCCATTCAAGTAAAGTTTGATAAAGCTGGAATACGATCTCAGGGTACTTCTCAACCAAGTTTTCCTGTTCTGAAATATCTTCTTCCAGATTATAAAGTTCAATGCTTCCATCTTCGAAATACTCGTGTAGTTTCCATTTTCCGAAACGTATAACTGAGCCAGGTCTGGTTCTGAAAAATTGATCCCGTCCATCCATGAAATCCAGCTTATAAGACTGCAAATAAATTGGAAAATGCCAGAAAAGAGGTCTGTTTAAATCTATGTTTTTATCTCCTTTAAATAAAGGAATTAAGTTTCGGCCATCCAGCTTGTCGGAAAGAGGCGATTCTATTCCGGCCGCTTCGAGCAAACTGGGATATAAATCGATGTGGCTAACAGGAACATTACAGGTAGATTTTTGCTGAACTACTCCAGGCATACTAACGATCAACGGTACTCGAATTCCTCCTTCGTAATAGGATCCCTTCCCATATTTTAGTGGATATTGCGATGATAAATTGGCTACTCCTCCATTGTCTGAAGTTATTATGAATAGAGTTTTTTCTGATAATTGCAAGGAATCAAGTGCAGCCATTATTCTACCTATATTCTCATCCACCACTTCCACCATTGCTGCATAAACTGCATTGTTTTGCCCATTACTCCCTGTAATCGTATCATATTTTTCAACTAATGTTTTTTTCCCTTCTAAGGGAGTATGAACAGAATAATAGGGTAGGTAAAGAAGAAACTTGTTCTTCTGATTATTCTTAATGAACTTAATTGCTTCATCGGTTAACCTGTCAGTTAAATATTCACCTTCTTTTCCATCCTTAAGGGCCTTGTTTCTATATGGGCTAAAATAAGACTTAGGATGACCAAGATGAGTTCCTCCAATGTTGACATCAAATCCTTGTAGACATGGATTATCACCAAGATGCCATTTTCCGATTGAGGCGGTTACATAGCCGGTATTTTTCAATTCTTCAGCTATTGTAACTATCGAATCACATAAAAATGTATTATTTGGGGTAGGTATCAGTTTTCTATGTTTTACATTTCCACGCTCCGATGAACCAACCGTGTAAATACCATGACGAGGAGTATATAGACCGCACAGTAAGCTTGCCCTGCTGGGTGCACAATTAGCAGCACAAGCATAGGCATTGGAAAAAGTCATCCCTCGATTTGCTAACCGGTCAATGCTGGGGGTCTGGTAATAAGAGCTGCCATACAAATGTAAGTCTTTCCATCCCAAATCATCTACAAGGACCAAAACAATGTTAGGAGGATCATCAAGTGTTATAGCTTTATTTCGAGGATTGGAACAGGAGAAGATTGTCCCAACCAATAAACAATACCCTACTAATAATATTAAGTACCTCCTATTCATTTCTAATGGATAATTAAATTATTGACTTACATTATCGATATAATGGCCCATAATTTTCACAAGCTCTATAGTCTGATCCTTCCTTATCCATACCATGCATATTCCATGCACTTGGCCTGAAAATTTTATCCTCGTCGATATTGTGCATATTTATCGGAATCCTTAGCATCGATGCAAGAGAGATTAAATCGGCACCAATATGTCCATAACTTGACGCACAGTGATTGGCTCCCCAGTTTGCCATTACAGAATAAACATCTTTAAATGGACCCTGTTCTGTTAGTCGGGGCGCAAACCAGGTTGTGGGCCAGGTTGGGTTTGTTCTATCGGTTAAAACCTTGTTTACATCATCGGGCAATTCTACCGAATACCCTTCTGCTATTTGCAGAACCGGTCCAATACCTTTCACAAGGTTGATTCTGGAAACAGTAATAGGCATTCCTCCTTTGGTCAAAAACTCTGAAGAGAATCCACCTCCCCTGAAATATTCACTTATAGCCGGGCACCATTTTGTAGCTTTAAGGCATTTGTCCACTTCATCATCGGTAATTTCCCAATAGGGTTTGATGGCCGGATTGCCTTCTATTTGTTGCTGCCCGGAAAAATCGAGTGCCGATGCACCGGAATTGATCAGATGAATCAGGCCATTAGCTGCCGGTCCTTCCGGTTTTTTCCCGGATACTCTTTCTATTGCCTCCGCACTCCAGTAGGTTCTGATGTCAGAAAACATTTGGGTTGTATTGGTCAGAAGATATCCGAAAAGCATGACCACACCGTTAAGGGAATCATTTTCGGTTGCAACCAGATGCGGGGCTCTCTTACCATTCCAATCGAAAGAAGAACAGAGAATGGCTTCCAGGAAATCTCCATTGGGTTGGTAATCTGTCCATTGGCGTTGACCCTGGAATCCGGCAAGGATGGCATTGTGTCCCAGGCCTTCTTCTCGGTAGCCCATTTCAATTAGCTTAGGATTACCGGCCATAAGGTCGCGGGCAATCATTGCCATTTTTACAACCTTTTCCCATTCGACATCTTTTTGCTCCCTGGATTTGGGAACTTTATTATAGTCCTTGCCTTCTGTACAATTTTCTTTTACCCAGGCAAGTGCTTTTTTATATTCCTCCCTGTCATAAATTTCTTGGTCTATTCTTCGAAGAAACTCAGTCATGTCGATATATTCGTTTCGCATCCCCAGGTATTCCTGAAAGAAACCCTCTTTGACTATCGAACCTGCAATCCCCATAGAAACTGCTCCCATCGACAGATAGGACTGTCCTTTCATCATTGCTACAGCAAGTCCTCCTTTTACAAAACGAAGTAATTTTTCCTGCACATCTTCGGGAATGGAGGTATCTCCGGCATCCTGTACATCTTTGCCATAAATGCCAAAGGCGGGAATGCCTTTTTGGTTATGACCTGCTAATGCAGCAGCAAGATACACAGCACCAGGACGTTCCGTCCCATTAAATCCCCAAATAGCTTTTGGGATGGTTGGGTTCATGTCAATGGTTTCGCTGCCATAACACCAGCATGGAGTAACTGTTAAGGATACACCAACTCCCGCTTTTTCGAATTTATCAGCACAAGCCGCAGCTTCTGCTACACCGCCTATACAATTGTCAGCAATAATGCACTCAACAGATTCGCCGTTGGGATATTTTAAATTATCACTAATAAACCTGGCTGCTGTTTTAGCCATATTCATTACTTGTTCTTCGAGCGATTCACGAACTCCTCCTTCTCGACCATCTATTGTCGGACGTATTCCTATTTTTGGGTAGTTAGTTATCATTGTATCTTATTTTTGATTATCGTTTTACAAACTCATTTCTTTTCGTCTGATTTTTATTTGCATTGCCTCTTTAATTGGCTTTTCTGAAACCAGTATCAGGTAGCCACCACCTCCGGCACCAGCCAATTTCCAAGCTTTCGCATGATGCTTGTATTTCACAATTGCTCCTTCAACTTCCGGATTTAACATAGCAGGAAACATCCGAGTTTGAGCATGAAAGGATTCAAGGAAGGCTTTGGAGAAACTCTCCAGGTTTTTGTCCTTAATGGCTTGCCAACACATTTCGGCAGCATCGGCCAGGTATTTTACATTTTCTTTATTAATTGCAGTTTCTTTTAATAAATTCAAACCATTTGGACGAGGCCATAATAAAACCATATAAATATGATTTTCAAGCCAGTTAAGCACCTCCTCGCTGTGGATCGATTCAAACTTTTCCGGCCAATATTCGCCATTGTAATAGTGCCGGTTCAGATTGGGCATGGCAATTCCGATTGCATCTTGTGCCCCTGATATCAGTTCAGAACCGGGTTCATTTTCGAACTTGAATAATATTTCTGCAATTTCCCTGGGCTTCTTTAAAGGAAGGTTTTGTGGCCATATCTTCTTTGCTGCATTCCGTGTAGAGGTGGCCATGCCGCAGCGTTCGTTGTATTCAATGATAGGTTCTAATGAAAGGGTTATTGCCCACCCCGGATAGTGCTTCGACACAAAGGGTTGGTCTATCCAGGTTCCGGCCAGGTCGATTCGATAAGGCAAATTGCAAATATTAGAGCCGCGAATATCGGTTGTCGATCGGGCTGGCAAACCACTGTCGGGGATACGCTCTAATACTTTTAATTCGATACTTAAATTATCGCATAGTTGCTGTTTGGCGGGAGAGAATCCATCCTCGTTAACTACAAATAAATCGGGTTGAAGTTTTTTCAGTTCAGCATCAAAATCGATAATGCCATTTCCAGAGTTGATAAATGCATCCGTTACATATCTGACAGCCTTGACCATATACAAGCGTTCCTGTTCACTGTTGATGGTTTGACGACCCTTTAGTTCGGCAATGGTGCTATCGGAGCCTAAGCCCACATAGACATCTCCATAAATAGCTGCCTCTTTGAAAAAGGCTACGTGTCCTGAATGAAGCATGTCGAAACACCCTGAGACAAATACCTTTTTGGGATTGTTTATTGAATTCATTTTCGATTATTTAACAAGGTGTTACCCCTTTTTTTAATATGATATTTCCATACTTTGCAGTTTCGCCTGTCATTACCACCGCAAAGGCATTTTTTGTTCGTTCGTAAAAGTCAAATCTATCAATCCTAAGAATTGGAGAAACACTATGACTACTCTTTTGAATAGCCTTCAAATAAGATTTCTCAACCTGCGGATCAATCTGGTCACCTTTAACCGCGCCCATCATTATTAAAGGATGATCGACATAAGAATCGAGTTCGAATAGAGGGAGTATACCTTTCAACAGGTCTGGTATTTTTAATCCATCGGCACGAATGACATTTGTATTGTAGGTCTCACCAGGGAAATGGGCATCGGCCAAAACTATTTCATCGCCATGCCCCATTGATGCCAGGTTATAGAGTAGTTCTGGGCTTATTAGTGGGGATATTCCTTTTAGCATAACTTATTTTTATTTAATCATTAATTCAATCAGACCATAATCTTTCATGGGTTTAGTTTATCCGGATTCTTTAAGAATTTTTTATCATCTGATTTTACTCTGCGCTCAAACTTTTTAACATCTTCTTCTGCAGGAAGTTCTTCTGGCTTAATACCTCTCTCAAGTAATAGTTTTCTAACACCTTTATTGTTCCTGATATGTTCCCATGATATCTGCTGACCGCTTTTAATGTCTTTGTCCTTTACATTGAAAATCGTAATCTCAGATGCAAAATCTTTCGCCTTTATGGTAATTACAGGCAAAAAATCGGCTAAAGGACGATTAGATTTTACTCTTAATTTATTTTTCATTTGCTTGGTAGTAAAACCAAACAAAGCCTGGTCACCTTTACTGCGGATAATACCAAAATCCCTGTCATTTCCGGTGCGTTCAAATATTAGTTCGGATAGTTCCTTTTCTGATAGTATTAATTTTTGACGGGCAATGAGTCGCTCCCAATCTTTTATTCTTTGTTCGATTATTTCGAACTTGCGGGTTTGAACAGCAAAGTAGTTTTGAGCAAATGCAATGGCTTCTTTTATTGGGTCTCCGTTTTGTGCTATCAGGTAGCAAGCAAATCGGGTTAGCATTAAATCATCAATTTCACGCTCGGTGCCTGAACCAATTTGTACCATTTTGTTGATGCCAACAAAATGGTCTAAAATAGCATGACCTGCAGTTTCGCAAGCTGTTTTAGCTTTATTAATTACTTTAGTGAAATTTCTCCACTCACTATATTCCAGCAAATGTTGCAAATCTCTGGCAAACCAAAATTCAATTCCATCTTCTGCTTTATTAGCGTAGGATTCAAAATCGCGTGTTAAATATTTTATGGTTTCTTTTTTCATTTGTGAAAAATGTCAAGTCAGTTTGGTTAATATTATTTGTCTTTTTATCCAATAACTTTCAGTTTTTTAAGGTTGGCATTTCGTGTCGGTAGAAATCCAAATGTGTTTAATATGTATGGGGCCTTTTCAGTCTGCCGCACAACTATTTGTTATATGTACTTTCATTGACCTATACCCATAAATGGAAATTACCACAAAACAGATCAAAGGCAATACAAACGAGAAGTTAACCTCAGGAACTGAGAGAATAGTTACATCGGCAAAACCTTTTCCGCCTATATCCAAAATTCTTCCTTGTAAAGGGGGCATTAGTGCACCACCGACTATGGCCATTACCAAACCAGCAGCACCAATTTTGGCTTCGTCACCCATATCACGTAGCGCGATTCCATAAATGGTTGGGAACATCAACGACATAAAAGCAGATGTTGCTACTAAGCAGATTAGTCCGGCTTCTCCAACAATGAAAATTGTTCCCAATGTTGTTATTGTTCCTCCCAGCGCAAAAAACATTAGCATCTTTCCCGGCTTGAAATATTTCATCAACAGGGTACTAATAAATCGACTTGCAATGAAAATGGACATGGCAATCATGTTGTAAAACTGGGCCTGTTCGTATGGGATGCCAAGGTTACTTGCATATTGAATAATAAATGTCCAGCACATGATTTGAGCGGCTACATAAAATACCTGAGCAACTACACCTTCGACATATCGTTTATTGCTGAACAGTAGCTTAATACTTTCGCTAAAACTCAAGGCCTTTTCTTCGTCTTTGAATCGGGGCATTTTGTAAAGTGCCAGTATTATAAACATAGCTATAACCACAAGGCCCAATACTACATAAGGATCGCGGATTATCATAAGATCATGGGCCCGGATGATATACTTTTCTGCTTCGGGAAGATTAGAGAATTGTTCGTTTGCATGGATTTTCCCCAAAATAAACTCCTTGGCAATGAGCATACCAGCTATCGAACCTAAAGGATTGAACGATTGTGCAAGGTTGAGTCGTCGAGTGGCGGTTTCTATAGCCCCCATCGATAATATGTAGGGATTGGCAGTAGTTTCCAGGAAAGCCAATCCGAATGTAAGGATGTACAGGGACACGAGAAAGAATCCAAATATGCCATAGCTTGCAGCAGGGTAAAACAACAGAGCTCCCGTTGCATATAGTCCCAGTCCAATAAGGATGGCGGTTTTATAAGAATATTTACGAATAAAGAGGGCTGCCGGTAAGGCCATTGTAAAATATCCCCCATAAAAGGCTAACTGTACAAATGCTGCCTTTCCGGATGAAATTTCCATTATCCTTCCAAAGGCTGCCACTAAAGGGTTGGTAATATCATTTGCAAAGCCCCAAAGTGCAAACAAGCTTGTAATCAATATAAATGGTACAAGATATTTTTTTGAAACGACAGCAATATTGTTCGTCTGATTGTCCATGTCTTAAATATTTTAAATTATCATGCTCCAAACTTTGCTTTTAATTCGGCAAGCTGTTCATCAGAAAGTCCCTCTGGATCGAAACCCGCCTGTTTGCAAGTAAACCAAATTCTTGCAGATTTACTCACAATATCAATACTATCGAATGTATCGAAAACATTTTCACCGATCGCGAAAACACCATGTTTTTCCCACAAAACAACATTATGTTCATGTATTTCTGTAAGCGTTTTTTTAGCAATTTCAACCGATCCCGGCATTACATAAGGCACAAAACCAACTCCTTTTGGGATAAAGACCATTGCTTCGGGGTGCATCCCCCAGATAATTTTATTGACTGATTCTTTTGATTTTGCCTGCTTCGAATGGGTAAGAGCAACTAATTCGTTGGCATGTGTATGGATGATCACTTTTTCCTTTTTACCATGCTCTACAATCTGTTCATGGATGGCGAGGTGGGTAGGTAATTCAGAAGTTGGCATAAATTCGGGAACATTTTGCTTATGCCTTGACAACATTCGATATGCTTCTCCATCTTCTGATATTTTAATGATCAGCGCATTTTTTTGAGGTTGACGTGCCAGGTCTCTCATCCTTTTTCCTGTACCGGTAACAAAGAAATATTTGTTTGCCAGTTGAGGATACCTATCCGGCAATTTAAAATGGGGATATTTATTCAGATCATCCAAATCGCCGGAAACAAGGTGGTCGATATTCACAGAAATATTTCCAGCGTTTCGCTCGGCCCACCCATTTTGCCAAAGATATTGGGCTACTTCCGCAACTTGCAGGATTATCTTTTCAATTTTCTTATTTTGTTTTAATATTGATTTCATTATGAGACATATATTAATTTTATTGGATGTATTGTTGGTTTGGTGGTAGAGATAAGGCATGCCTTGTCTCCATGATACCACACATCACCAATTCGTAAATCCTTTTTCTTTTGAATAATCACGTTTTAAGGGCTGACCCATTAATTTAACACGATAGATAATATCAGCGGCTTGCTCAACCCCGGTTAGCACACCCAGGGCATCCTCAAGACTGATCCCTTTTGCAAATACACCATGTGCCCTCACAACAACAGCCGGATAGTTCTGTAACATTGGAGCTACTTTTTCAGCCACTTCGTACGATCCTACCGGGATATCACATTCAACCACAGGAATCTTTTTGTAGAGAAACATACCCTCCCCGTCGATGCAGGTAATCTCATCTTCCACCATCGAAAGAGCCGTTGTAGCAGGCGAATGGGCATGAACAATGGCCATAGCATCGGTGTGCTTATAAATACTTCGGTGGACATTCGATTCGGTACTGGCAATCAAACCACTGTGGGCATCTTCCTCTTCCAGATCGATAGCTACAAGGTCTTCCAATTGAAGCCAACCCAGCATAGCCGATCGGCGGGTGATGATAACTTTTCCTCCACTTTTCATCGACAAGTTTCCTGCATGGCTACTGTTGTATCCACGGTTGCTCAAGTCTTTACCAACAAGGTCAAAACTGTTAAAGGTTTCTATATCTATCTTCATATTAAACTGTTTTCTTCATCGAACTAAATTAAATAATAACGCTATGGCTTTTGCCAAATGGATTCCATTTCCTCCAGTGTTTTCCCCTTAGTTTCGGGAACCCATTTCCATACAAACCAGGCTGCCAGTAGTCCCATTATCCCATAAATCCAATAGGCAAAACCATGATTGAATTGTTCGACCAGAAAACTTGACTTATCCAAAATAGGGAATGTTGAGGAAATGAAATAATTTGAT
>CAYLZH010000028.1:0-17384 GCA_964388245.1 uncultured Bacteroidales bacterium | reverse complement strand
AGCCACTGCAATAGCCATTGCCCTGCCACGGATTTTGTTCGGGAAAATCTCTGAAAGTAATACCCAGGTAACCGGCCCCCAGGAGACAGCAAAACAGGCCACATAACCCAACATTGCGACTAGGGCTACCATTCCAAACTGATTGAAAAAGAAAGTGAAACCCAAGGCAAACATAAACACAGCCATGCCCAGTGCTCCAATAATTTGGAGTGGCTTGCGGCCAAAACGGTCAACAGTAAGGATGGCTACAACTGTGAAGGTTAGATTGATAATGCCAACAATTATGGTTTGCAGTAAAGCATAATCGGTGCCCGATCCCATGTTCTTGAAAATCTCAGGAGCATAATACAATACCACATTGATGCCGACAAACTGTTGGAACACCGAGAGCAGAATGCCAATTACAATCACCGCAACACCAAACGACAGAAGTTTACCCGATTTTTGCACAACCGTCCCTTTTATCTCAGAGAGGATTTGCTTTGCTTTGTCAACCCCATTAATCCGGGTAAGCGCTTCCATGGCCTTCAGTTCTTTATTTTTGATGACCAGGTAGCGGGGCGTTTCGGGTACAAAAAACAGAAGTACGAAAAATATCCCGGCAGGAATTGTTTCGGAAGCAAACATCCAACGCCAGCCAATTGAGTTCAACCAGCTATCATCACCTTGCAAGGCAATGGAATAATTTACGAAATAAACTACCAACATTCCGCCAATAATGGCAAACTGGTTCCATGATACCAGCCGTCCCCGAATTTCAGGTGGAGCCACCTCGGCAATGTACATGGGCGATAGCATGGAGGCAAGCCCAACACCAATTCCGCCTAAAATCCGATACATAATAAAAATATTGATAAAGGTATGGTCGCCCTCCCCAACCGGGCGAAACAGGAATTCCGGCATGGCCGATCCGAGGGCAGATAGCAAAAACAGGACAGCTGCCAGCATAAGTCCCCTTCTACGCCCCAGGTGGAGGCTTACCAAACCTCCTATTAATCCCCCGATAATGCAACCGATCAGGGCACTCGACACAACAAGCCCCTGGAGAAAATTGGCGTAAGTTTCGGAATGGCCAAACGGCTCGATAAAGAATTCTTCAAGCGATCCAACCGTGCCGGAAATTACTGCTGTGTCGTAGCCAAATAGTAATCCGCCGAGTGTAGCTACCAGTGTCAGTAGGTAGACGTAGCCCTGCCTTTTGTTTTTATAAATTTCCATTATATGTACCAGTTTATTAGTTGTTCCAACAATTCCTGCTTGCCGCTGATTTGAGTCGGTTCACCATTTTGTTTTGCATAGTTGTATAAGTCGGAAAAATCCAGCATTCCTTCTTCAAATTCCTTTCCTTTGCCCGATTCAAAACTGGCATATCGCTCATTCCTAAATTTCAAATTGTCTGATTCAGAAAGAATTTTGTCAGCAATTAATAGAGCGCGGGCGAACACATCCATTCCAGTGATATGAGCAATAAACGGGTCTTCCAGGTCTGTAGAGTTGCGTCGGAGTTTAGCATCGAAGTTAATCCCCCCGTTTCTGAATCCACCGGCCTGAAGAATTTCCATCATGGTTTCGGTTACTTCGTAGATATTGGTGGGGAATTCATCGGTATCCCAGCCATTTTGATAATCGCCCTTATTGGCATCAATCGAGCCTAACAGCCCGGCATCGGCGGCAAACCTCAATTCATGGGCAAAAGTGTGCCCGGCAAGGGTAGCGTGGTTCACTTCAATATTCAGTTTGAAATCTTTTTCTAAACCATAATGTCTAAGGAATCCAATCACAGTTGCAGCATCGAAATCGTACTGGTGTTTGGTGGGTTCCATGGGTTTAGGTTCGATGAGGAAGGTGCCGGTAAAGCCCTGCTTGCGCCCATAATCGCGGGCCATTTGGAGAAACATTGCAAGGTGATCGAGTTCTTTTTTTGTGTTGGTATTGTGCAGGCTCATATAGCCTTCGCGGCCACCCCAGAAAACATAATTTGTTCCCCCCAGCTGAATGGTTGCATCAATAGCATTTCTTACCTGAACGGCTGCATTAGCAAGGGCCAGAAAATCAGGATTGGTAGCTGCCCCATTCATATAGCGCGGATTGGAAAAAACATTGGCCGTTCCCCAAAGTAATTTAATACCGGTAGCTTCCTGTCTATCTTTCATTTCCGGGATAAACCTCGACAACCGTTCTTCGATCTCGAATACACTTCCATCACCCACCACATCGGTGTCGTGGAAACAATAAAACGGAATTCCCAATTTGGAAATGAATTCAAAGGCAGCATCAAGCCTGTTCAAATTTGAATCGGTCAGGTTACTTTCAGTGTCCCAGGGAAATTGCCTTGTGCCGGGGCCAAATGGATCGCCACCTGTGCCGCAGAAGGTATGCCAGTAGGCCACTGCAAATCTTAAATGCTCCTTCATTGTTTTACCGGCAACCACCTTGTTTTCATCGTACCACTTAAAACTAAGAGGGTTTCTGGATTCTGAACCTTCAAATATGATTTTGCCAATGTTTTCGAAATACTCTTTATTTCCTTTGAAATAGTCCATTTTATTACATTATTAATTGGTTTGATAACTTTGATTCCCATTGTTGATAAAGCTCATAACATAACTTTGACTCGTCGCTGTTTGGTTCGATAGTTTTAATCACCTTAAGTTTTTCGAAACACTCGTTGAATGATTGATAAAAACCTGTTCCAACAGCAGCCCCCCGTGCTGCACCCAAAGCTCCATCGGTATTATAAAATTGAATAGGGGTAGTGCAAAGACTCGACAAGGTTTGGACAAATAAATCGCTTAAAAACATATTGGCGTATCCTGCCTTGATGACAGTTGGTGATATCCCTGTTTCTTTCAAGATTTTCATTCCATAATTGAAAGCACATGCTATACCTTCCTGTGCGGCCCGGTAAAAATGTGGTTCTTTATGGATATTGAAATTCAGATTATGAATGGAACTTCCGATGTCTTTGTTTTCAAACATGCGCTCTGCGCCATTTCCAAAAGGAAGGATTAATAAACCATCGGACCCAATTGCAACCTGATCAGCAAGCTGATTCATTTCTTCAAACGAAACAGCCTTTTTGCCCACAAAACTTTTAGTCCATGAGTTCAGTATTCCTGTTCCGTTTATGCACATGAGAACACCCAACCTGGTTTGTTCCTCGGAGTGATTTACATGTGCAAAAGTATTCACCCTCGATTGAGGATCATATTTTATGGTATCGCTAATTCCGTAGACTACGCCCGAAGTTCCGGCAGTAGCTGCCACTTCTCCTGGTTCAAGCACATTGAGCGATAAGGCATTGTTGGGTTGGTCGCCTGCCCGGTAAGTAACCGGAACTCCTTTAGGTAAGCCTAATTCAACAGCAACTAAATTGGATAGCTTTCCCTGGAAGCAAAAAGTGGGTACAACATCTGCAAGCTTGCCTTTCGAAATCTCCATGTTTTCAAGTAGAAAGCTTGCAATGCTATGCTTCTTAAAATCCCATAAAATTCCTTCCGATAAGCCACTTAATGTAGTGGAAGCTTCACCAGTTAACTTTAACGCAATGTAATCACCGGGAAGCATTATTTTGTGAATCTTGTCGAAGATTTCAGGCTCGTTTTCTTTTACCCATTTAAGCTTACTGGCCGTGAAATTTCCGGGTGAATTGAGTAGATGAGCCAGGCATTGTTCTTTTCCAATTGATTGAAAGGCATTGTCTCCCACATCCACCGCACGGCTATCGCACCAGATAATCGAAGGCCGGACAGGTTGATAATTCTTATCAACAGCCACAAGCCCATGCATCTGATAGGCAATTCCTATTCCAGCAATTCTATCTTTATGCACCCCTTTTTGGGAAATAAATTCCTGAACGGCTGCCTTTACACTTGTCCACCACATATCGGGGTGTTGTTCAGCCCAACCTAAACGCGGCGCAGCAATGGATAGCCCTTTCTTTGGATGAGAAGTTGATGCTACACATTGCCCGCTTTCACCATCCAGGATGCTGGCTTTTACCGAAGAACTACCTATGTCGAGACCTAAAAATTGCATTGCGTCAGGTTTACTTTAATTCTTCATCAGGATTTATTGTTGGAAGGGGCGGTTCGTCAATGGCAGTTTCGGGTGGAACTTCTTCGTCGAAAGGAATTCCACCATACTTCTCGCGGTAAATTTTCATTCCCTTAACCGGGCCGTGCCACAAACTAACCAGGTTTCCCGGGCAGCCCCGGTCGGCATTAATTTGGGCGTATAGATGTATATATTGCTCAAACAGGGCCAGGGTTTCGTTGCAAATCCTGACATACTCCTGTTTGTCATCATTTTGTAGGGATTTACTTGTATCAAATTGTTTCAGTTCCCGGGCCTTTTCAAAAGCTTTAATGTAGATGATGGTAGTGCGGATCCGGTTGTCGAGGAAAGCAAGCAAGGAATGTCCGGTTGGAGTGCTTGTTTCATCGCTGCATATTTTTAACTGATTCAGAACTTCCTTATAGGCTTCCCTTACTTTCTGTAACTTTTCAACCGGAAAAGCACTTAGGGGGCCTCCCTTCCGCCAACGACCTGTCCAGCAAAATCCAAATCCAGGCAAGTTGTTCATGGAACTAAGGTCGGCCTCGCCGAGCATTTGTAAAGCCTTAGCAAAATCATTTTTCGGAGCAATTCCATAACTATGAGCGTAGTCCTGATAAAATTGGTGAACATCCACCGGTCCATTCAACGAAGCTTCAGCAGCATACCGGGCAGTAATTTTATTTTCGGCAGTCCGCCAATGGTTGAACAATATGGCATTGCCCCTTAGGTCCGAGCTGTTTTCCAAACTTTGCCGGATCGTATTTCGAATACCGCGTATCGCGTTTTGCTGGATGTACATCAAGCCATCGAGTTCGATCCACGAATAGATGATGGATTTTTCCCAATCGTTTTTATCTATTAAAATCTTGGGAAGGTTTCTATCAACCCGCATACTGTGGTGGGCTGATAAGAGGGCAATTTCAGTATCGGGCAAAAACTTTCTTGCCAGGTAATATGCCGGCTTGGCATAATCAGAAATTGCCACATAAATACCAAGTTTCAGGGATAGATCATCCTTAATCATTTTGTCGGCACGCAGCTGTTGAATTACTTTCCGGCTGTGCCCAATCTGTCCGTAAATATAAGCCAGGTCGGATTGTTTTGGCATAACGGCCTTCATCACAGTACTATCCTGGAGAAGTTCCTGGCCAAAGTGGTCCACAATCATTTGTCGTGTTTCATCCTCTGTAGTTCGAGGTCCCCAGCCACCAGCTTCTTCAGTGATCAATTCCAATGCGTCAATCATCGGGTATTGTTTCAGAATGGCCTTAGCGGTTTCTATAGTTTTTTGGATATCGGTACTGCTAT
This sequence comes from uncultured Bacteroidales bacterium, assembly GCA_964388245.1. Classification (GTDB taxonomy): domain Bacteria; phylum Bacteroidota; class Bacteroidia; order Bacteroidales; family M50B96; genus JAIOYV01. The sequence goes on along the minus strand of CAYLZH010000028.1, from coordinate 12,017 downwards.
TTCGGGGTTCAAAAGAAAACTGCACTTTTATACCCGTTCTCTTCGACTCGGAGATCACAGCCTGCAACCACTCCACAGCCATTTGACTTTTCTTGACCTTATCTTCAAAAAACGGTTCGATTTCAGGGATGCAAAAATATTTTTGGTTTCCGGCAATGGCCATAATGTCTTTTTGCTCGGGAATCATGTGGACATCGCCATAAAAGAAATGTCCGGCATATTCGGTGGTGTCCTCGCGTTCAACTTCGTACCATTGCCCCGGATAACTGTGGAAGGTCATATAGTTGAAACGCATTCTTGAAAGATTCTGAATGTAAGATTTTGCCTCATCCAGCGACCAGGCTGACACATCCATTGGAAAATTGATATGCTGACGGATACCCCGCTTTTTCACAGCCGGTACTATTTTCTCAGAATAATGTTTCAAAGCTTCCCAGTCGAATGAGGTGGGTTTTAGTGGCCCCGTAATTTCAAATAAATAGCCTCCTTCTTCCAAAAAAGTATAGGCAGCATAAAGTGCATCGGAGGTAGTTTCCCCGGACAGGATTACCCGAAGAACTTTTCTGTCCAACTTGGAATCGACCTGAAAAGCGGCCTCTTCAAAATCAGGATTCGTTTGAAAACTAAATTCCATTTGCCCGATCCCATTTTCAAAAGCCTGAGTCTTAATGTCCTGATCCAGAAAATGGTTTAATTCCGATTGTGCATACTCAATCACCGGATCACTTTGCGCATTCAGGAATATAACCTTTGTTTCTTTGCTACATGAGGTTAAAAACACCAAACCTGAAATTATGCCTATCAAAAAAATATGTCTTTTCATTTTCAATTTGAATGATTAAAAATTTCGAAGTCCCTGACTTTTGAGATAGTTCAATAGTTCGTTGGGATTATCTGTTTGAATTATATTGGCTCCTTTATCGATTATCCAGCCCCAGTTTTCGTGGGGGTTTTCAACTGCCTTTGCATCATCGTGGCCCAAACACTGGCTTGCCCACAACGAGTTAACCCAGATTCTGCATCCTCTTTCTTTTAAGAATTTTGAATAGCTCATAACAGAATCTGATCGGCTCAATATAAACTCGAACGCAACCGGCTGGTAGGCCATTAAATGATTTTCTATTTTGAAAAAGATACTGTCCTGTTTGTCGGATAAAACCGGCATAAAAAAAACAGGTGAGCCTAAAACCGATAAATCTTTTGACGCCTGATCGGCACTTACCCTACCTTTTAAAATAACATGGTCGAGAGTTTCGGTTTTTACCAGAAGAGGATAAATATCAGCCATATAACCATAAGCTTTGTCGAGGTTTAACATGATTTTTCCTTTTGCGGCAAGTAAGGCTTCTTCAAGCGTGGGGATTCGTTCCCGGGTTAGCTCAACATCCGGGCCTCCCTGGTTTTTTTTCAAATAGAATTGCTTTAACTCATTTAGGTTGAAATCTGAAACTTTCCCACTGCCATTGGTGATCCTGTCGATAGTCAAATCGTGCATGAGCACAAAGTGATTGTCCTTTGTTTTGCGTACATCCACCTCCACAATATCGACTCCCATTTTAATACAATTCGTAATAGATGGGATTGAATTCTCCGGTGCATTTCTCCAATCGCCACGATGAGCTACTACCAGTACATTTTTGCTCGCTGAAAATTGTAGTTCATCAATAGTCTTTTGGATCCGACCCTGTTTCTGATCAGTACATCCCGAAAGGAGAAGGAATAATAATATGGTAGCGAGAAATCTCATTTTCTGTTGATCGGAAATCCTCCTTTAATTTTCGATTGTCGTTTTAATTCCTAATTCCTCTAATTTTGATTTGGAAGGAACTCCGTTTTCATCCCAACCCCGAACTTTGTAATATCCGCGAAGCATTTCTTTTACAGGAACAACCTTATCCTTCGACAAACCTTCTTTAAAAGGTACTTTTTCGAATCGCTCAGGAAGTTTGTCATCTTTGTTGCTAAAACCGGCTTCTATGTTGAATAATCGCTCCAGGTTGTAAATGCGTTCGCCTATTTCCAATAGCTTTGTAACATTGAAATCGATGCCGGTAATAGCTGATACAAATCGTGCCTGATAATCGAAGCCCAAAGCGTAGCCCGAAAATTTACAATTTACCAGGCTATCTTCAACTGCACTTTGATTTTGCTTTAGAACTAAAAGATCGGGCTTCCCTCCCAGGGTAAAGCGGGGAATACGCTTCGGTGCATTGAAAATTTCCATTGCGGCCATATACCCGGTAAGGTGGCAACCTCCCCGGTTACTTGTAGCATATCCCAGGGCATGACCCATGGCACCACGGGGATCATAAGCCGGTATTTCCAGCCCCTTCACCTGAATAGCAGTTTCGGCATCGCCGTATTTTTCAGCTAGTCGTTTGGAGCCTTCGGCCAGTTCGGCACCTAAATCTTGTTTGTAAGCGGTTTTTTTAACCAGGTCGGTCAGCACGTCTTCGTTTCCAAACTCCACTTCTTTATAAGGGAACAAACCTTTGTCCCGCAACTCCATGGCACACGAAATGGTAACACCCATCGAAATAGTGTCCATGCCCAGCTTGTTGCACCAATAGTTGGCCTGTGATATTTTTATCAGATCGAAGATTTCACAGTTGGCACCAAGTGCCCAAACCGATTCGTATTCGGGTCCTTTGCCTTTCATGCCTCCGGCTTTAGTGTGTCGTCCACAGCGAATGGTACAGCCATAACAGGCTTCGGATTTTTCAAAAATCTCCTTGCGGATGGCTTCACCCCCTGTATCATGTGCTTTTTCGTGCTGACCATACTGGAAGTTTTTTATGGGCAACATGCCAAGGTTATTGGTAACATGAAGTACTCCGGCAGTTCCAAACAAGGGAAAAGCTGCTCGTGTAACAGGTAGGGCTTTCTGTTTTTCGAAAGCTGATTTAGAATAGTTTTTAAGTAGCACCGGGTCGTGGACTTCTGTTTTTCGTTTAGCATTTTTAACCACGATGGCTTTAATATTCTTCGATCCAAGCACAGCTCCCACACCACCTCTACCAAAGGCCCGTTCCGCATTATTCATTATGGAGGCAATCTTGACCTGGTTTTCTCCGGCAGGACCAATTTCTAATGTTTGAATACGTTCACCCTCAATCTCTTTTAGTTTCGCAAAAGTTTCTTCTGTGTTTAATCCCCATAGATTAGAGGCATTTTTAATCGAAATTCCTGAATCACCATCCAGAACAAGGTAGCATGGTTTATCAGCTTTGCCTGATAAGATAAGACCATCAATTCCACAACGTTTCATGCTAAAGCCGAATATTCCACCAGTATTGGAATAGAAAATGGTTTCGGTGAGAGGCGATTTTGTAACCAGGGACATCCTGCCACTTGTCGAGACCGAAGTTCCGGTTACTGGACCTATTGTGAAAACCAATTTATTTTGTGGGCTAAGAGGATCGGTTTTTGGTTTTACCCTATCGGTGAAGAGTTTTACTCCGAGTCCCCGTCCGCCGAGGTAGTTTTCATAGACCTCATCAGGTAATTCGATCACTTCGTGCGATTTGTCAGATAGATTAATGGATATTATTTTATTAAAAACACCTTTCATTATTTACTTCGTTTGTTATTTGCGCTACGCGCGTTATTCAATTGTTATTTGCTTCGCGTTATTTGTGCTTCGTACATCATTTGTTGCTTTGAGATTGTTTCCTGATTGAATTGATGTAGTTGTTCAATTTTATTCCGATTGTGTTTAATTCATTTTCAAATGTCTCGAATTCTTCTTTCGAAATTAGATTTCTGTTATGAGCTTTGGTAAGCCAGGTCTTTGATTCGTAAAGTGAGCCGCGAGAGTAATAACTAAAGTTAATGGTTTCCCGATAATGATACCGTCCAAAACCCTCGCTTAGGTTTGAAGCAACAGAATCTATTGCCCTGACCAATTGTTTGCCAACTGTATCTTTTTGAAAATAATTCCATTTATCGACGATCCTCCAGACCTTTTCCCCAATATCCATCGACAAATTATAAACCTGCAACTCTTCCAATTTCATAGTAATTTCTCTTTTACATATTATGACTATTAACTACAAATAATAACGCGCGAAGCGTAAATAACAATTGAATGACGTGCGCAGCACAAATGACAATAAATGACGCACGTAGTGCAAATGACCATTACTTCAATATCAGTTCTATCACCGGAACTTCCACATTTGGTTTCACCATTGGCAGAATCAATATCACGTCTTCTTCTGCAAGTGTTTCCTGATGGGTTACATTGTGGCGGGGTTTTCCAAATTTGATTTCTGATCCATCGTGGAGGAACTGGGCATACTTTACTTTTCCTCCTAAGCCTTTTAGTGTGAACCATTTCATTGGATAGTCCAACAGGTGAACGTACAATCGATTGGTTTCCGGGTTGTAGGTTAGCAAAGAGTGATCAGGTGGTGTAAACTCATCCGGGGCTTGTGTACAGTTGTAAATCGAGCGGTTATTATACTTCATCCATTCGCCCATTTCTTCCAATTTCTCGTTGGCTCTATAATCGAAAGTACCACGGGCAGTCGGGCCAACATTTAGTAATAGATTGCCTCCCTTGCTCACTGATTCTATCAAAAGAACCAGCAATTGTTTGGTGTCTTTCCAGGTCATTTCATCGCGATAGTAGCCCCACGAACCGGAGAATGTCTGGCAGGTTTCCCATGGTACTCGTTTCCCATTCTTCTCAGGCCACTTAGAAACTTTGTATTGTTCGGGTGTGGTAAAGTCCCATCCTCCTTCAACATCTAATAGATCGAGTCGATCATTTATAATAATACCTGGTTGTAGCTCACGAACCATTTTTAACAGGTTTTCTGAATCCCAGTCATTTCTTCCTTTTCCATGTTTCCCGGAAGGGAAGGAATAGTCAAGCCAAATAATGTCGATCGTTCCATAATTTGTCAAAATCTCCCGAACCTGATTTTTTACATACTTACGGTACACATCCATATCTTTGCCCTTATTCAGCTTCCTATATTCTTCATCGGAAGAAGCACTTAAAGGATGGTTTCGATCGATGGTATAATCGGGGTGATGCCAATCGAGCAGCGAGTAATAAAATCCAACCTTGAGACCTTCGGATCGAAATGCCTCTACCCATTCTGTCAAAAGATCTTTGCCAATGGGTGTATTCGTTGCCTTGTAATCTGTATATTTCGAATCGAAGAGGCAGAATCCCTCGTGGTGTTTGGATGTTATAACTGCATATTTCATACCTGCATCTTTAGCTTTTTTTGCCCACTCTTTCGGGTTGTATAGATCAGGATTGAAAATTTCGAAATACTTTTCGTATTCCTCATTGGTCATTCGTTCGTAGCGTTTAACCCATTCGTGACGGGCAGGCGAGGCATACAATCCCCAATGTATAAACATCCCAAAGCGCGCATCGGTCCACCACTTCATTCGTTCTTGTTTCTGCTTTGGACTTTCTTTCGGTAATTGGGCATAAGCCCCATAGCTTAAAGAAAGTACCAAAATTAATAAAGTTGTTAATTTCATTTTCATAGGATCGTGTATTAATATGTTACACAAAGAAAGTTGATATTGTCTCTTTGCTTTTTTCAAATTTTTGTCTGTCGAATGAGTATAGCATTGCAGGTTTGTGAGCTACGCCTTTTTGTTTTTCTCCTATAGCATAAATGTAATCGGCTTTGGCTATTTTCTTTCTGAAATTTCGTTTGTCCAAATTTGTATCCAGAATCAGTTCATACATTGCCTGAAGTTGATTTAAGGTAAATTTCTCGGGGAGCAACCTAAAGGCCACTACATCTTGAAGGATCAGGTCCTTTTGCAGGGCTTCTCGCGCATAAGTTAAAATATTTGAATGGTCGAAAGCAAGGTTGCCGGCATTCTTAACATTAATCCAGCGTAGGTTATCCTTAATCTGTGACTGATTTGGATTTTGACTATCGATCCGAATTAGGGCATAATAAGCAACTGTCACAACTCTGCTAACCTTAACTCCATAATGCCTTTCAATCCATTCACGTTCTTCTTTGTATTTTATCCGATCAGGGTTGCCAAAAGAACGAAACTGTTTCAGACACACATCTTGTAAACCTGTAAGATCTTTTAAAACCTGATATGCTGAATCATCAAGAGTTTGGTTGTCAGCCAGAAGGCTACCTGGAAATTTTAAATTTTTGTTCCCTGAATTTGTTTCTGGAAAAATTTCCCGCTCGTAAACCAGTATTTTTAACGCTTGTTCACTGATGTCTAAGCCAAATATGACGCAATCGACAGATAATGATGGATTAAATTCGCTCATATCGTTAGTGTAAATTTAACACTAACAAAAGTAGTTATTTGTTTGAAATTACCAAGTGTGAGTCCGCTCCAAAAAGCCCAATTTGGCCTTACTCTGTGTTACTTTGAAATTCCAACATCCTCACTTTCAAGAGTAAGCTCCGGTGATAAAATTTCAAAAAGCCTTAATTTTGTCCAAATTCCTACTTTTCGGAGCACACTCAAGTGTAAAACTTACGAAATCGCTTCCTGAAATTTTTTCTAAAGTCTATAGAATCTGTTTCGAAAACAGAAATCTCAATTACAAAACTGTAATTATCTCTTTAGTATGAATTTCTTCCGATGAGCTGCCAACCATAATCTCAAATGCGCCCGGTTCTAGCACATACTTCATGTCCTTATCCCAAAGCCCTAATTCAGAAATGGGGATTGCAAAATCAACCAATTCGGTTTCACCGGCTTCTACTTCTACTTTTTCGAATCCTTTTAAAACCTTAACGGGTGTCGTGACCGAGCTTATTAAATCATTTATATAAACCTGGACAACTTCCTTTCCTGAAAGATGACCGAGGTTCTTTATCTTTACAGTAAGCATTAGCGTGTCGGTTGGACTTAGTTCTGTATTTTCGATTAATAGGTTGGAATATTCAAAATGAGTGTAGCTAAGACCAAAACCAAACGGAAATAAAGGTTGTGGCGACGAAAAGACATAATCGCGACCTGGTTTCTGAGGTGTTCCCCTTTGTCGGTAGAATCCGCGACCCGAAGGTTTCGTGTTATTAAATACTGGTACATGTCCAACGCTCATCGGAACCGACACCGGCAATTTTCCAGATGGATTGACTTCTCCAAACAGTATTCGAGCTACGGCAGTACCACCTTGTTCGCCCGGATACCATACCTCCAGAATGGCAGGAATATTTTCTTTTTCCCAGGCAATGGAATAAGACCGACCATGAACCATAACCAGAACAATTTTCTTACCTGTTTCATGTATGGCACGTATTAATTTTTCTTGAACTCCAGGCGGTGATAAAGTGGTCCTGTCGAAACCTTCACCACAAGTTGGGTAATCCTCCTGTTTATCTTCGCCCCAACCAATCCCCGATAATGTCATGCTTGTTCCGCCAATTACTAAAACCACAATATCACTTTGGTTGGCAACTTTTACGGCTTCTTCAAATCCACTTTCATCAAGGTTGGTAATGGAACACCCTTTTGCATAATTGACTTTCACGCCATTGCCCACAAATTGCTTAATCCCCTCAAGAATTGTTACTCCTGAAGCATTGTCTTTGGTGCAACTATAATCGCCGTATTGCACTTGATCGGCATTCGGGCCAATTACAGCAATGGATTTTAGCTGACTTTTGTCCAAAGGAAGAAGATGATCCTTGTTTTTAAGCAGGATGATAGATTCTTCGGCGACTTTCCGGGCAAGTTCAATTGACTGGTCCGTATGAATAAGCTCCGAAACTTTAGGTGGAGCAGTGTAAGATTTATCGAATAAGCCTACCCTAAATTTCACAGTAAGAATATTTCTGACGGCCTCATCAATGAGAGCAATATCAACCTTATTTTCTTTTACCAGGTCGAATAATTCGGAGTAGGCATATTTTCCCGGTGCTTCGAGATCGATTCCTGCATTAATTGCACGTACAGCTGTTTCTCTTCTATTGGCCGTTATTTTATGGAAATGTTCAAGCATCCAAATTGCTCCATAATCAGAAAACACATACCCTTGAAAACCATACTCTTTACGCAAAATGTCTTTCATCAAATATTCATTAGCATGAAGTGGGATCCCGTTTACCTCATTATAGGCCGGCATTACTGAATAAATGTTTGCCTCCTTGATGACTTTTTCGAAAGGATATAGGTGTAGACTGCGCAAATCCCGTGGCCCGACATTTACAGGCGCCAGGTTTATTCCTGCAATTGGTGTGCTATATCCTGCATAATGTTTGGCTGTACAAATCAGTTTACTTTCCGGGATAGAATCTTTCGTGATTGCCGGTTCACCCTGCATCCCAATCACAAAAGCTTTTCCCATTTCTGCCACATGAAAAGGATCTTCACCATAACATTCCTCTACCCTGCCATAACGTGGATCTCTGGCCAGATCGAATAGTGGAGATAATGCCTGATCGACCCCCGACAGGCTGGCTTCGTTTGCAATTGACTCTGCCATTTCCCTGATTAATGCAGGATTCCAGGTACTGCCTTGTGCAATGGCCTGTGGAAAAATGGTAGCTCCGAAAGCAAGTTGTCCGTGTAAACATTTAGCTATTTGAATGGCAGGTATCCCAAGTCGGGTGTTGTGTCGCAAATATTTGTCTGCTGCTGCTGATAACTTCGATATTTCATCCACCCCCACAAAAGGGCTTTCCAAACATCCAATGCTCTTTCCGTTAAATAAAGAATCTAACGATCCGCCGGTAACATTACCATTTTCATCCAGCTTCAAATACCTCAAACTAAGCATTGACATTTGTTGAATTTTCTCATCAAGGGTCATTCGTTTCAACAAATCGGTCACGCGTTTTTCAATTGGTAAGTTGCTGTTTTGATAAGGTAGTTCTTGGCAGAAGAGACTTTTGCTATAAATAACTACTGAAACTATAATGAAAAAAAACTTGCGCACAATAAACTGTTTACAATGAGATTTATGAGTTTTCTAAATCAAATAAGAACATTAATAAGTAATTGACCAAATAAAGATATTCATATCAAAGACTTTGAGTTGAAGGAGAGTTTATGACTTCCACCGGCCATTCCACAACCTTCCCGTTAGATTTATCGATGGGCATTTGTGCATCAACAGATTTTAAATAGTCAGTTAATCTGGTGGCCAGTTCTTTCAATTTTTCAGGATTATCCTTTGCAAGATTTGTCGTTTCACCAATATCCTCTGCCAAATTAAAAAGTTCGAAGCTTCGATCGGTGTGATAATAGATCATTTTCCAATCGCCCAAACGTATTGTACTGGTTGCACCTATCCCCGGTCCGGTTGGACCCCAATTGTTGGGGTAATGCCAAAATAAAGCCCTGTCTTTTGCAGTGGTTCCCTTTTGCTTCAGCATAGGAATAAAACTCCTTCCATCAACCTGTTGGACAGTTTCATGATTTTCAATCCCAGCCATTTGTAATATAGTCGGAAAGAAATCTTCAATAATCAGATAATCATCACACTGACTATTGGGCTCAACTATACCGGTCCATTTAGCTATCATCGGTTCGCGAATACCTCCCTCACGTGCAGATCCCTTTCCACTACTTAGTGGAAAATTATGAGTGTGTGCCTCACCCGCACGTGCAACTGCACTCAGGCCACCGTTGTCCGACATAAACAGGATAATGGTTTCATCTGAAATTCCTTTAGCATCGAGATAAAACATCAAATCGCCCAGGCTCTTATCCACAGCTTCAACCATTGAGGCATAGCGGGCTTCGGTTTCTTTGTAGCCCAAATCTTTATACTTCTGATAAAAGCGATAATCTGGTTCCAGTGGTGTGTGAACACCATAGTGAGACATGTACAGGTAAAATGGTTTGTTCCTTGAAATAGCACTATCCATTGCCAGGAAAGCTTCTCGTGTTAGTGCCTCAGTGAGATTTACATCTTTACCGTGGTATTTTTCCAAACCCGGAACATCCCAGGTTGATCCACCACCACGCCATTTTGCACTGTAATTATTTGTACCCTGATAACTTCCGGGGCCACCAGGTGCATGTCCAGCAATATTCATATCAAATCCCAGATTCAATGGATTTTCGGCTGGTGTACCGATAGCTCCAAAATGAGCTTTTCCGCAATGAATTGTAAAATATCCGTTGTCTTTCAATAATTGCGGAAGAGGTGTAACATAGATTGATCGCTCAATGGAATCGACTGCTTGCATACCGTTCAGATTCCAGTTGGGTTGCTTAAGGGTTTTAGTATCCCAAACACTATTTTTTCCCCGTCGGAGTGTCCAGTTCGTAACCTTGTGTCGTGCAGCATTCATACCACTCATCAGGCTTACACGTGTGGGAGAGCAAACCGCACATGCATAGGCCTGGGTAAATTTCATGCCCTGATCGGCCAATCGTTCCATGTTGGGAGTGTGAAATTTTCGGTTGTTGTCAGTGGTATCTGTCCAAAAAGGCTCCGAGGTATCCTGCCAACCCAGGTCGTCGACAAGAAATAAAATGATATTTGGTTTCTGAATCTTAGGTTTCTTTTGCTCCGATTGACAAGAAACTAAGGACAGAATTAAAAGCAAATTGAAAATTGTAATAAGGTGTTTCATGAGTATTTATTTATTCCCGCAGATTGCGCAAATTTTCACAGATTTAATTCTGCGTTTATCTGCGCAATCTGCAGGAGTTATGTCCTAAGTGAAGTCACAGATCATTTTAATTCTATCTCATCCACAAACAGCCACGCTTTTCCTCCGGCTCCCTTGTGCCATTCAGGACAAGTGCCAATGTTTTTTGCAAGGATTTTTATATATCTGTTTTTTGTAAAATCAATATTGGCCTTGAAGACCTGAATTTCTTCATCTGGATTATTCTGAGCTTGTCTATTCTTAATGGTCTCAAACTCTACATATAGTTTTTCATCAGAAGATGAAAAGAAGGATACGGATTCAGGAAAGAATATCCAATAATCAGTCGCTTGTAAAAAGCTAATTGAAATTTCCTTTTCTTCTTTTGAAAATGGCAACTCAATAACTATCTCAAAATCATTCCCCTCAAATCCTTGCCAGCAGCCATCATGATAGTTTCGACTTCCTTTTATCCCATCAACCAGGGCCATCGCACCTGATGCAGGATATTTTTCACTATACCTTGAAATGTAATGTGGTGCTTTGATTTTGGCCTTTACAAATTTCGATGTACTTACAATGCTAATGACATTCCCTGAAATGGCAATCGCTTTAACGATAGTACTTTCGTTTAGGATAAATGGTGCTTTGTAAATTGAAGAGTTTCTATCTGGTGTAGTACTATCAATGGTGTAATAAATTTCTGTATGGTTTTGTGTTGTAATACGAATCTCCTGTTGATCATAAAAAACGGTGTTGTCAGCATTGATGACAGGTGGGGATAATTCTTTTTGTTTCAGCCATGCCATGTTAAAACTGGCTATTGCTAAATCCTGTCGTGAGTCCTTTTTTCCCAAACCTGCCCGTTCGTATGCTAAAAATATCCTTCCTTCATTTCCAACTGTTATTCCAGAATATGCTGACGGTCCTTCATATATCAGCCTGCTTAGAGGCCAGGTAAGACAATCGTCAAAACTAGCCCTTACTGTCATGTTTCGGCGGGAAGCTCCGTCCCATCTTTTAGTGGCTTTTACATTGGGATTGCAAAACAATATCACATTTTCATCTTCAGGATCAGAATATCGGACCATTCCTGCATCACAGGTTGGTTCTATAAGTTGTGGATCGTCATCAAATTCTGTAAAAGTCAATCCTCCGTCAGAACTGATGGCATGATTCCGTATCCCGAAATTATCAGCATGGTTGCGACTATTTATGTAAATCCGGCCATCGGATAATTCTACCACACAGGCCTCACCTACATGAGATTGGGTTAGTCCACCGGCCTGCCAGGTTATTCCTTTGTTATCACTAATAAGGACTCCATTGAATAAATTATTCCAATCAAACTCAGTTCCTATAACAGTACGAGCAGGTAAAATATACCGGCCTTTAAACTCTCCATATTTAAGAACAATGCCAGGATCGTGAGGGGCATAAGGTAATTCAATGTCA
>CAYLZH010000027.1:0-27196 GCA_964388245.1 uncultured Bacteroidales bacterium | reverse complement strand
CTATGAAAAAATATGTCCACTTAGGAAAGCTTGAACTGCAGCTCAACTTCAGAGCCCTCATTTCTAAAGTCTATTTTATCACAAAGGTGCCTCATTAAAAATATTCCTCTACCATGAGGTTTCTCAATATTTTCAGGTGTTGTTGGATCCGGAACATTATCAAAGTCGAATCCCGGACCTTCATCTCCAACTATAAATTTCATTGTTCCTTCATCTATTTCGTAAGCAAGTGTTACCATTCTTTCGGCATTTAACCTGTTACCATGTAAAATTGCATTATTTACGGCTTCAATAATTGAAACCTGAACTTTTCCGTATAATTCAGAGCTAATATTAAATTCCGAAGTGATTTCATCCACTAATTTCTCAACCTCATTAAGAGTTTTGAGCTCAGAAGCATATTGAATAACTTTATTCATCGATTAGTCCTCATTTAATTTTTTCAAATACTTCTTGTACTTGTTGTTATAATAGTTCTTCAAAGCTATGTTGTTTTTCTCAAATAATTCGCTAAAATTATTCTTTCTGTCATTATACTCAAAATATTTTTCTGGGTTACTAAATAATTCTTCTTTATTTTCCATTGATTTCCTCTTTTTTTCTATTTCTCGTTCGTTTTCTGATTTTTCTGCTTCCAGCAATCTACTCAATATAAGCTTTTGCCGCTCGAGCAATTCAGGTGTAATATTTTTATTAACTAACTGTTTTTCGTTATCCTGTATCAACTTATCGATTTCGTTCAGTATCTTTTGTGTCTTTCCTCCTACTTTCTGATTTGAACCAAGTTCACCGAGCATCTTTCTAAAAACTTCTTGCTGGGCAAGCATTTGAGCCAATCGCTTATTCGTTCCGTTTTTATCAAATTTGCTTTGCTTCCCTTTCCCTGATTTCATTTGCTCAAGCATCCCTTTTACCTGATCTTTTAATGATTGTTGCATTTGTTGCATCATCGAGAAGTCTGGTTTGCCTTTGCCTTTCTGACAGTTTTGATTTCCGGCCATTTGCATACTCATTGAATTCTGCATCGATTCTAAAGTTTCGCCTAATAATAATGCAAGATTATTTGCCGATGTCATAATATGTTGTTGTTCACGCCTCACTAATTTTATATTTGTTTCCTCAAATCCATCATCAACCTTAATAATTTTTTTATTGATTTTGACCAGTTCCTTATTTGCAAGGGAGGATAACTGTGGGACCCGTTGTGCAAGCGCATATATTGAATCATTTATTATTTGAAAGTCATCGGCAAGTTTATTTTGATTTTCTCTCTTTTCAATAATCTTAGGATCGTTGTTATTAATATCGGCAAGTTCTAACATCAACTTTTCCTGATCAAACGAAAAGGTTATTAAATTCTCGATAATTTGTTTCATGTCATCCATATCCTCCGATGCCTGCTGTTGCTGCATTGAGTCCATCATTTTTTGCATCGCTTTGCTCATTTTTTGAAGACTTTTAGAATTGTTTTTTTGACCTTTCGATGCTTTCCCTCTTTTGTTCTTCTGTAGATTATCTGAATCTTTATTAAACTGCTCACTAATTTCGTTCATTTCCTGGTTAAACTCGTCCAGCGGCATCGGCGAATTGAGCTCCTTATTTTCCTCCAAGATTTGTTTATAATCCTCCTTAATTTTTTCGAACTTCTCATTTTGTTTTGATTGTTCTTTATTTAATTCGTCAATGGAATTTTCTTTGTCTTCGCTTTTGTTTGATAGTTCGTTTTGATCTTTAGCTAATTCCTCTAACTCATCAATTTTGTTTTCAATTTTATTTTGAAGATCGAATTTCTTTAGCATTTCAAGGTTTCTGTCAAGTTGCTCGGATAAATCTTCGTACGATAAATCCAGTTCTTCTGTAATTTCCTCTATTTGTTTTGGACTAAGTTCATCCTGTAATTTTTGTAGTTCTTCCAGCAGATTTTTCAATTCTTCATCAAGAAGATTTTCCATCATTTCTTGTAGAAGTTGCTGTTTTTTTAGAATTTCCTCACTTTGTTCTGAAATTGCATTTTCAAACTGTTGTTTCGACTCCCTTTCACGATTCAACTCATCCAATAATTTTTCAAGCGAGTTTTCCTGTTGGATAATTTCCTCAATCATTTGTTTCTGTTCCCAACCCGACAGATTATTCTCAAAGTTTTTATCCTTCAGTTTTTTAACATCATCTTTAATTTTCTTTGCAATTTCCATACTTTCCCGCAAAAGGTCCTCCATTTTATCAGAGGTATTACTACTTAATGAATCGAGTTTTTCTTTTGATGGCATTTGATAAACAAACATGTTGCTCCGGGTACTTTTACTTCCATTAACTTTATCATTGTCAAATACTTCGAAATAATACTCAACTTTTTTATCTTCATCAATATTTATTGCTGAAAAGTCGAATCCATAATAAAAATCATTCTGTGTAGTATTCTTGTTTATAGGTATTTCAATAAGCTCAGTTACATTCTCGTCAATCGAATAATTGAATGTCAGTCTGTTAAATCCATAATCATCAAATACTTTACCGATAAAATGTGTTGCAAATCGATTTAAAGAATCGGTTTGACTAATAACATCAATGCCAGGATAAATATCGGGTGTAACATTTATGTAATAATTAATTATTCCATCTTTTTCCAAATATTCGTTCTTTAGGGATAGTGAATAAGAAGTACTTTTTGTAAAAGATTTTGTCATGCTAAACGAATTATCATTGGTCATTGCGAGTGACACAAAACTCGAATCAGAAAACTGACAATACATACTTTCACTATCAACCGTACTAAAATTCCAACTCACGATACTACCTTCCGGAATATTTATATCGCCTATATTTTGAAATAGTTGATCAGTTTCACCTGTGTATTCCGGTACATCTACTTCAACTGAAAAATTTAGAATTACAGGTGATGGTAATATGTTTAATGTGTAATTTTCTGACTTAATATTGTCTCCGATTAAATTGAAATCAATTGAATTATTCAAATTTCTGAACAAATATTCATACTCTATATTAGAAATTTTCTTCATAAGTAATTTATTACCCTGGTAATAAATATAAACCTCTAATGGTGCATACTCGCCTGTCACTTTTACATTAAGATTAAAATCGCTTCCTTTCTCAACATATAACGAATCATTTATAAGATGAAATGTGAATGGTGCAGGTTTACTATAAAAAGTTCTATGATTTATCAACCTCTCTGATCCTTCGGTAATTATTGAAGGACTAAAACTTAATATTATGATAAATAATACAGCTACAATAGCAAAATATCTAAGTAAGGGTATATTTCTTTTAAAATTGATTGCCGAACTAAAAGGGATAGGCCTTAATTCACTTATTCTTTTATCAATGCTGGCTATTATTAAATCTCCTGAAATATTCAGGTCATTATTACTGCTCTCTTCTAATTCTATGGTATTTAAGAGTTTATCTTTTATATACGGAAAATGATTTGCAATAATATTTGAAGCTTGCTTATTCGTAATAACCGATCCTATTCTAAAAAGTCCGAACAAAGGGATAAGGATAAATTTAATTAGAATAATTAAGCTAACGGTAACGCTGACATAGAATAATATTGTTCGTATATCAATAGAGAAATGATTGTAATATTCCAGTAATAATACAGCTATATAAAATATTCCGATTAATGAAAATCCTAATATTAATCCTCTAAGTATTTGATTTATATAATACTTTCTGATAAACTGATCGATTTTCGATAATAATATCTTGTAACTTTCACTCATTCGTTTATGATTTACGGGCCAGCCACTTTTGAGGATCCTGGCTTTTACTACCCTTCCAAATTTCAACATGTAGAACTGTCTTTGTTCCGTCACTATTATCTGTGAACACAGTTCCTATTATTTGCTTACTTTTAACTTTATCTCCCGCTCTTACTTTTACATCTTTCAGGTTCTGATAAACACTAAAATAATCGCCATGCTTAATTATAACAGCCATATTCTTACCTTGAATGGCCCAAACGTCACGAACTTCACCATCAAAAATAGATCTGACTTCGGCACCATTAACCGTGCTAATATCAATGCCATTATTAAAGGTTTTTATTCCTTTAAGAACCGGATGTGAATGTTCACCGAAACTACTTGTAACAATTCCCCGCTCGGTTGGCCATGGAAATTTACCCTTGTTTTTATCGAAGTTTTCAGAAATCAATGCATCTTCCGGTGTTAGTGCAAACTGCTTGCTACCTTTACTTTTTAACGCTTCTTCCCGTTTGCGCTTTTCCGCGGCTAATATTTTATCGATTACCCTCTTTATCCTTTTCGCTTCTTTTTCTTTTGCCCTGATTTCTGCTTTTAGCTTTCGTTCATTATCCTTTAATTTTGAAATTATCCTGCTAATTTCATTTTTTTCTCCCGATAACAACCTGCTCTCCTGTTCCACTAAATCAACAAGTTCTTGTTTTTTAGCTCTTTTCTGTGTCAGTTCATCAATCTCTGTTATAACACGAATTTGCATTTGCTCGATTAACTGAATTTGCTTCTTTCGGTATTCTGTAAATTGTTGCAGATATTTAAGTCTCCGGTAAGCTTGATTGAAATCATTCGACGAAAGTATAAACATCCACTTATCATATTGATGTTTATTGTTATAGGCAGATACAACCATATTGGCATACTCCTCCTTAATTTCCTTAATTTCCGTTTCGAGTTTCGATATGTCACTTTTTTTCTGAATAATTTCTTCGGATATTATTTTTACTTCGGTATTATAATTATTTATGAGCCTGTATCTTACTTCTATTTGATTTTTAACAATTCGCAACTGGTTTATATTAACTTGCCTTTCTTTCTGTTTCTCCTTTAAAATTTTATTTGAAAGATTAATTTCTTCAATGGCGGCCAGTCGTTGCTTTTCAAGTTTTGTTTTGTCCTGCGAAAACGACGATACCGGGCTGACTCCAATCATAAAAATCAGAATAATACAAAAAATATTTTTTTCCCTAATCTTCAATTTACAATTTCTCTAATTCGAATCTTTTGATCTTTTTAAACGGATACCGTTGTTTTTTATTAATATTAACCTTAACAATTTCGATATCCATTTTCATGGTTTCCTTTTCGGTTAATGTTTCAATAGTAATTTGATGAGGAAACAAAGCATTATTAACTAATTGATAATTATTGTAATTGACATTAATTATACTACTATCTCCCTGTATATAAGCTTTTTCTATTTTAAAGGTTTCTTTATTAATTAAATAGTTAAAATTTAATATTGACGAATCGCGACAAAGAGCTGAAATTAATACGCTACTATGTTCGGCCCCTTCAGTTATTCTTTTATCAATTATATTATCACCCAGGTCTTCATGTTTCCAAAGTTTGTTAACAATTATCGACTGAAAAATATCATAATTTAAAGCAATATTGTTTCGTTCTCTTAAGCTAATGTAATCTCCAACATATAACTTATTATTTACTCTATCGACAATTTTGATGGTATCTTGCGTAAATGCCGCTTTTCCAATTGGTAATCCTGAATTCAAATTTAATGAGGCCCAAATTATACTGTCATTTGCAACACGAATGGAAACTTTTAACGGATGCTTTCGATCAATGAAGTCGGCAGTTATTTTTGCCTTTAATTCAATAGTGTTGAAATTTAAACTACTCTTCTCTATGTTATTCAGCAACTCCTTATCATTATCTTTATCAAATGGTTCGATATACTTAACCCAGGCCTTACACGATTGTAATACAACAGGTATAAATAAAACCAACAATAAAAATTTCCCTATTTCTTTTATTCTTATTTTCATTCTATTAATTCGCCTCTTTCTATTTTCATATCTAAATTCTCTGATCCCCCTCCCCTATTCCTGGCAGATTTCCACTGTTTGATAGCCTTTTCTGTATTGCCCGATTTGTACAATATGTCACCATAGTGCTCTAATATAACGCCACTTACATCATTACTGTTTTGTACGGCTAACTCAATTTTCTTTAACGCTTCTGATATGTTATTCATTTTATAGAGTACCCAGGCATAGGTATCAAGATATGTTGAATTGTTCGGTTCTAATTCGATAACTTTCCCGGCCATTTCTTTGGCCTTTTCAAGGCTTGTTTCCTGAAGCGCCAGATAATAACTGTAATTGTTTAATACAATTATATTTTCGGGATTCAGAAGCAATGCCTCGTCAAATGCTTTGTACGACTCGCCAAACCGTTCTGCACTAAAATATAATTCTCCTAATGTTGAATAAAACTCTGATTTTAAATCATCCTGCTTTGTAACAAGGTCAAGGCCTATTTCGAGGTTAGCTATTCCTTCGTCATATTTTTTTAATCGCTGGCATGCATAACCATTAAACAATATAAATTTCGGATAGTTTGGAAAATATTCCATTGCCTCCTTGCTGTGTTGGTACATTTTTTTGTACTCGTTTAATTCTGAATCAAGCAGAATTAATTGCTCCCAAATTATATAGCTATCCTTTGACTTTTCTACGACATTGATCATCGCAGATTGTGCTTCTTTAAGCTTATTTTCTTTTAAAAACAATTCGGCTTTCAGGGCAAATGCTTCGTATCTGTCAGGGTGTGTTGTGTTAATTTTATCCAATAACTTATGAATAACATCAGAATTAATATCCTTTGAATAATAATTTTTCAGGCTGATAACTAACTCGATCTTTGGTTGAATGTCCACTTCCTGATTTCCTATTCCAATCTCAAATTCTTCAATTGCTTCACTGATTTTTCCTGTTTTTAAAAGAAATTCACCATAAGACAAATGTGCAATTGCATTATCAGGATCGATTTCGAACAGTTTTTTATAGGCTTCCAGAGCTTCAGTCTCTTTACCAAAGTTCATAAGTGTTTCGGCATAAATACCAACATACCTTGCATTATCAGGATTTGCATTAACAAGATTTTTAAGGTCTTTAATTAGCTCGTCATTTTTCCCAAGCTTTATATAGATTTTCTCCTTTCTAAAATATATTTCTTCGCTTATTCCGACAAGTTCTTCAGCCTTATTGTAAAGTTTCAAAGCTTTCGAATAATCTTTCTTATTGGTTGAATAAATGTCGGCAAGGTTTATCAGAATATCAAAATTATCCGGATTGTTTTTGTATAAATCCTCAATTACATCAACTGATTTTGCATACTCCTGATTTTGCATTAACAGATTAGCGTACAACAATTGATACCAGATATTATTCTTATTTAGTTTTGCAGCTTTTTCTGAATATTCAATTGCTTTAATATACTTGTTATTAAAAACATACAAGTTGGCAAGCTCATAATTTACTGCAGGAGAATTCTCTTTTATTTCGAGGCACTTTGAAAAAGCAGCAATGGCTTCCTGCAAATATCCAAGTGTTTTAAGCTTATTTCCTTCGATAAAGTAATGGGTATACTCCATCTCCTTTTTCTCCTTAACGGATGAGATATCTTGTTTAGCCACATGCTTACCCCCGGAACAGGATAGTAGAATTATTAATAATAATCCGATAATGGTCTGGTATATTTTATTTCGATATGTCATACTCCTGTTATTTTGTTCCGGTATGTCCAAAACCACCCGATCCTCTTTTTGTTTCCTGAACTTCGCTAACAATATCCCAGTTTATTGTTTCATGTTTTGATATTATCATCTGACAAATTCTTTCCCCATCTTCAATAATAACATTGTCGTTGCTCAGGTTTATTAGAATAACGCCTATTTCGCCTCTATAATCTGCATCGATTGTTCCCGGAGTATTCAGAACTGTCAGTCCTTTTTTTATGGCCAGGCCGCTTCTTGGTCTTATCTGAGCTTCGTATCCAACGGGCAACTCAATGTATAATCCTGTTGGTATAAGTTTTCGTTCCAAAGGTTTTAACTCAATATTGCCGCTTAAATTTGCACGTAAGTCCATTCCTGCGGCGTGGTCTGTACTATACTTTGGTATTTCGTGCTTCGATTCACTTTTTATTTTTACTCTCATCTGTTATAATCCAATCTATTTTAAATTTTCTTTGCTCCTCCCCTATCTAAAAACATCAATAATGTTCTTTTTATCAATTACAAAAATACTTCCTAGAAACAGGAAATACAACAATGTATTAACAATCAGTTTATACGATAAAGAATCAAACTGATTAAAGGTACTCAGGATATAAATAATGCCAGCAAATATGGCAAAGACTGCGATAGCCTTAAAGTTGTATTTGATTTTATAATGATTCCTGCCCCATAGGTAAGAAATTATCATCATTACAAGGTAGCAGGCAAAATGACCCCATGCTGAAGCATAATACCCATAAACAGGTACAAACAGTACATTAATTATAATTGTAATAGCGGCTCCTATAATTGCTATAACGGCACCATAGTGCGTAAGATTCCTTAGCTTATACCAAACCGATAAATTATAAAATATCCCAAGGAATAAATTTCCTAATAAAATAATAGGGACAACATGCAAGCCTCCATGAAATCTTTCGTTGATAAAGTATTTAAATACATCGATATACAACATTACTCCCAGAAAAATCATTAAACCAAAAACTGTAAAATATTTCATCACATCGGCATAAGTATCTTTGGCATTCTTTTCTTTTTCCTGCGAAAAAAAGAATGGTTCGGCTGCAAATCTGAACATCTGTATAAAAATAGTCATTATTACAGCTAATTTTGTGTTGGCACCATATTCTCCGATAATCCCCTGTATGTAATCTGTTTTGTCGGCAATTTGTTCTGGCACATTAACAAGAAATTTCAGCATTATTTTATCCGATACTTCATTAATCATTCCTGCAATACCTATAATTACAAGGGGATATGCATAACGAATCATCCTCTTATAAAGCGAAAAATCGAACCTAATTTTAATTTTTGCTATTTCAGGAATTAATAATAAAGCTGTTAAGCTACTTGCAACTAAGTATGATATAAATGCATATCCAACTCCAATATTTTCATTATAGAAATTCAATAGTAAAGAATCACTGCCTGCTTGTTTCATTTTAGGCAATAAAACAAAAAACAAAAGGTTAAAGGCTATATTCGTGCTAATACTGGCAATCCTGATAAGGGAAAATCTCAGAGCTTTATTTTCATGTCTTAACTTTGCAAAGGGGATTGAAATAAAAGCATCAATTGAAAGAACTGCTGCTAACCATAAAATATAATTTGGATGGCTTTCGTATTTTATAGCTTCAGCTATACCGGGCAGGAAAAAGTATACCAAAGCAAAAAACAAAGCAGATGTAGTTAACAAAGAAATTGCACTTGTGCTATAGACCTTTTCAGTATCTTTTTCTGATGATGCAAAACGGAAAAACGTGGTTTCCATTCCATAGGTAAGAACAACCATTAATAAGGCAACATAGGATAACAATTCTGTGATTACGCCATACTCACTGAGCCCGAAAATGTATGTATAGAAAGGGGTAAGAAGCAGAAAGTTGAGCACCTTTGGAGCAATGGTGCCAAGTCCGTAAATTAATGTTTGTCCTGCTAATTTTTTTATTGAGCTCAATATTCAATATCCTTTATAAATAACTAATTCATTGAATCGACATTTATTGTAGCATAGATTCCCAATTCTTTTTTTATTGCCAGAACGAAATTCTGATTAATCTTATGCGCTTCCCATAATTTCATTTCACCGGGCAATACAATATGAAATGTTAATTCGATATGATTTCCATACTTATGCAAATGAAAATGATGGATTTTTAAATCATCATTACAAATATCCTTTGCTATTCTATTTATTTTCTCCTTCAGTTCTAAAGATGCTGCTTCGCCTATTAACGGACTAATTGCTTTTTTAAGTACCTCAACAGCAGTAGCAAGGATTAGCAAACCTATCGCAATCCCTAATCCTGCATCGACCCACCAGTAATCCTTGCCCACCACTATACCTATTAATATTACTACTGATGAAATAGCATCGCTCCTATGATGCCAACCATCAGCAATCATTGGTTGTGAGCTTACTTTTTTACCGTACCTTATTGCAAGCTGGGCCATTATTTCTTTCAATACAGCCGATATTATTGTAACAACAATTGCGATTGTCCCAAAATTAGCTGTTCTGCGCTCACTAAATTGAATAACAGAATCCTGAATAAAACTGAATGCAACAACTACCAGCAATACCCCTATTATAATACTCGCAATCGATTCTGACCTGCCATGACCGAATGGATGTTCTTCGTCGGGTGGTTTGTTTGAGATCCTTGTTCCGATTAAAACAACAATCGATGTTACCGAATCGGAGAGGGTATGCCATGCATCAGCAATCAATGCAACAGATTGAGATACAATGCCAGCCCATAATTTTACTACGAATAATATCAGATTAAGGCTAAGCGAAAGCCAACCTTCGAGGAATGCATAATATTGTTTATCATCCTTTCTTCGTATTGTCATTTCTGATATTTAATTTGTATTGATTGCAAAAGTATGAATTATCCATTGGGAATACTTATTTTCGTTTCGTTAAGAAATATTAATTACATACAAACACATACTGATATATAGTATTGTCAACAACAAATGCTTAGTATAATTCTACCATCATATAAGGGTTCGTCCATATTAAAAAACCAGCTCCCCGGATTTATCGAATTCCTTTCTTCTTATAATCTAAAACACGAAATAATTATTGTTAATGACGGATCGAACGATTCAGGACAAACCCGAAAGGTGGCTGCCGATATTGGATGTATCTACCTCGAACACGAAAAGAACCTGGGAAAAGGTGCAAGTGTAAGAAAAGGAGTACTTAAGGCAAAAGGCGACTACATTTGTTTTACCGATGTAGACATACCTTTCTCGTTTGATGACTACCTGAAATTTTATGATCACCTTAAAAACTTCGATATTGTTGTAGGTGACCGTACGCTTCCCGAGTCAACATATTTCTCTGAAATAAGCTATACACGAAAACTTGGAAGCGATTTGTTTTCGGCCATTGTAAGTAAACTTTTCACAAATGGTTTGCATGATACACAATGTGGAATGAAAGCTTTCAGGCGTGATGTTGCACTGGACCTTTTTTCAATCGCAAAGGTAAACCGTTTTGCATTCGATGTTGAATTAATTTCTATCGCAGTAAAACGGAATTATACTGTTAAAAGACTTCCGGTTATATTTCGTTGCAACGAAAGTAAAAGTGTGAAAGTTGTAAAACACGGCATCGGTATGTTGTTCGATTTAGTTCGTATCCAGTTTAACCACATTATTGGTAAATACAGGAAAAGGTTGTAATTCATCATGAAAAAGAAAACGAATAAGAAAAAACTTCAGTATAAGGATGCCGAAAAGGTATTTAACAAGAAAAATATCCTTTGGTTGTCATTTATTCTGATCGCTTGTTTTATAATATATTCGCCATCGCTCGATAATGAGTATGTTAAATGGGACGACGATTGGATGGTTTATGAAAATCCTGATGTAATTAATTTTTCAGCTGCGACAATTTCACATTCTTTTGCCGAATTTTACAAAGGCCAGTACAGTCCGGTTTGTACCTTTAGTCTTGGCTTGCAATACACAATAGGAGGGGGGAAGCCGTTAATGTTTCACCTGTTTGGAATTCTGTATCATTTAATCAACATTGTTCTGGTTTTTTGGTTTGTTTATTTGCTATTCAGGTCGAACCGTATTGCACTGATTGTTACCATTTTATTTGGAGTTCACTCACTTCAGGTCGAATCTGTGGTTTGGATTTCGGCTCAAAAGGTAATTCTTTATACAATTTTCTTCTTAGCCTCGTGCATCAGTTATATTAAGTATGTCGAAAATCGGAAACTGATTAATTACTGGTTAGCCTTGTTGTTTTTCATTATCTCGTTTTTTGCTAAAGAACAAGCTGTTACACTTGCAATAAGCCTTATTGCCATTGATTTTATTCTGAAGAGAAAAATCTTGGATAAGAAAGTTATTCTTGAAAAAGTTCCATTTCTAATTCTTGCAATTATTATGGGAATTATTACCATAATGAGTTCCCGAACAGGAGAATTTTTTACTGATGAAAATAAGAATCCATTTCACGAGCAAATTGCTTATTCGAGCTATGCCTTTATCCAGTATTTTCTACAAATGATTTTTCCCTTTAAGATGTCAGCATTTCATCCGTATCCAACAGGATCGATGAAAGAATTTTCATACTCCTTGTGGATTTATCTTGTGCCGGTTTTTCTTATTATTTACATCTTCTTTAAGTCGATTAAAAAGAACCCTGTAATTACATTCGGCATTCTGTTTTTTATAATGAATATTGCCCTGGTATTGCAATTAATGCCGCTACGCGATTTTATTATTGCCGATCGTTATGTTTACATCCCGGCTATTGGATTTTTCCTCGTTATTGCCTGGTATTCAGATAAAATAATAAGCAGGAATAATAAATATAAAAACCCTGTTATCGCCGTCATTTCAGTTTACGCTCTTCTATTAAGTATTGTATCATTTAACCGATCTGATGTATGGAAAGACAGTCTTACCCTTTTTACTGATATTGTTGAAAAATACCCTGAATCTTCGGTAGGGTGGAACAACAGGGGGCTTGCATTATCAAACCTCGATCGCGATAAGGAAGCGATTGAAGATTATCTTAAAGCTATAAAATACAATCCCTCATCGGTATTTTGTTACAATAATATTGGAATTAGCTATACAAATATTGGAAGCTACGAAAAAGCTTTTAAAAGCTTTGATGCAGCCATTAAAATGCGCCCCGATTTTGCCCAGGCCTATTATAACCGTGCCGATACCAAAAGCAACATAAAAGACTTTTCGGGTGCTATTTCCGACTATGAGAAATTTATCGAACTCAGACCAAGTCATATACAAGCCTATATATCGCTGGGTATTACACGGGCTAAAGCAGGTGATTTCCAAAAAGCCCTAATCGATTTAAATAAAGCAGTTCAATTGCAACCTGGTAATCCTGAAGCACATCTAAACCGCGGAGTAATTCATTTAAACCTGAAAAATTATACCGAAGCTGTTCAGGATTTTAATGCTACCTTAAAAACAAGGCCCAATTTTAACTATGCCTTTTTTAACCGGGGATTGGCAAAAATAAATCTTGGCGACCGGCAAGGCGGTTGCAGTGACCTACAAAAAGCCTATCAGTTTGGCTTTCAGCAAGCAGCCGGTGCAATTCAGCAATATTGTCAATAATGTATTCTTAGAAGAATGAAACCAGGAAAAACCCCATCAGTTTTAATCATTTACACCGGAGGTACAATTGGTATGGTACAAAATCCATCAACCGGTGCTTTAAAACCATTTGATTTTGATCACATCCTGAAACAGGTTCCTGAATTGAAATCCTTTGGCTATAATTTGGATACTATCACTTTCGACCCGATTGTAGATTCTTCTAATGCAAATCCTCAGTTCTGGGTAAACCTGGTAAAAATCATCAAAGAAAAATATCAGGATTATGATGGATTTGTCATTCTCCATGGAACTGATACTATGGCTTATTCTGCATCTGCCATAAGTTTTATGCTCGAAAACCTTTCGAAACCAATTGTGTTTACTGGTTCGCAATTGCCTATTGGACAGTTACGTACCGACGGAAAAGAAAACCTGATAACCGCCATCGAAATTGCTGCCACCAAACAGAATGAACAAGCCATGGTTCCTGAAGTTTGTATTTTGTTTGAAAATCAATTGTTCAGGGGAAACCGTACTACAAAATACAATGCCGAACATTTCGATGCCTTTCAATCGGATAACTATCCAAAACTGGCCACTGCCGGGATACACATTAAATACAACTATGCAGCTATTCATTATCCTACCCACAAATCAGTATTAAATATCTATACAAAACTGGACACCAACGTCAGTGTTTTGAAACTTTTTCCAGGCATTACAATAAATACTGTTGAAGCTATCCTTAATACCAAAGATTTAAAAGGCCTTGTTTTGGAAAGTTTTGGTTCGGGCAATGCTCCTACAAATCCGTGGTTTATTAATCTTATGAAAATGGCTACAGAAAAAGGAATTATCATATTGAATGTAACCCAGTGCAGTGCAGGAAGCGTGGAAATGGGCCGTTACGATACATCTGTTCCCTTGATCGAAGCAGGGATTATTTCAGGGTACGACAGCACCACAGAAGCAGCCCTTACCAAACTTATGTTTCTTCTTGGAAATAAAAATTCACGCAGAGATATTCTTGATTGTTTGAACCATTCAATAAGTGGTGAGATTACAGTTTAAGAAAAGCTTTATTATTTTATTGCTTTACAAACTTGCTGATGATTTTGTCTTTATTTATAATTTCATAAAAATATAATCCTTGTTTTAAGCATGAAAGAGACATTACATATTGCTTTCCATATATCATTTTTCTTTCTATAACCGCCCTCCCTGTCATGTCATAAATAACTATCTGAGCATCATCGAAAGGAAATCGTCCTGCATTAAAAAATATGTAATCCCCGGCAGGGTTGGGGTATACGGTTATTTCTTCTGAATTTTCAGGCATAACAATTTCAGGAACCGCAGTAACAATTGAGCTGTCGATGGCCTCGATTATCATAGTTCCCACATGAAAATCGGTAAGGTAAATTTTTCCATCCATCCCAACATCTATTCCGGTAGTACCATAGGCTGCATCCCAGCCTCCACTTCCGTAGCTTTGCGCAACAAGAATAGGATTTCCCGGAAGGTTTATGTCATAAACCAAAAGCCCTTCGAACCTGTCGGCTACATATATATAATTGTTTTTGATATTTATATCGATAATATTATGTGCAAAAGCAGGCAGGCTTCCTTCTTGTATAAAATTATTTCCATCGAAATAATACCAGGCTGCTCCACCCAGTTTACATCCGACTGCAATATGATTTCCATCTTTTGAAACACTATAAACTTTATTGGGGGCAGGAGCATGAGCAACGAGCCGGAAAGTATCAGCTTCTATTTTATATACTGCCACCGACCAGACTGAATCTACTAATGCACCAACCCAAACCGAATCGTGTTCTACTGTAAAAACTTTTGGAGATCCTTCTATTTCTTTTGAATGGATTAATGTGTAATCAGGGTAATCGTATGGATCATATAATTGCAAAACACCATCAATATCGAGGCTCCAGAGTACATTGAACGTACTCGACACAATTCGTTTTCCAAGGGATGTTTCTGCAACCTGAACACAAATGCCTGAACCAGGCGCTTGCCCTACAAGCTGAGGCTGACCACCCTCCATCCAGGGTTTCAGATTATAAATAGCATGATTACTAAGCCAAACCAGGGTATCATCGATAAAATCGAACCCAGCTACAAATTGTGTGAATATATGACATAACTCCTGATCAAGATTTAATCCTGATGAATAAAGCAGATCGTTTTCTTTATAAGCACATAGCCCATAGCCTTCCATCGCAACCCAAAGTGTATCACCCCGCATACGTGAGTAATTTCCCCAACCTCCGGTAAAATAAACCTCTGAAGTATCCCAGGGAATTGAATTGTTAAGGTTGCGCCAAACAAATCCTATCCATTCCGAAGATATAGCCAGATAGTCGGTACCATCGGCCAGTGATACATCGAAATGCCATAGTCCCGGTCTGATATGGTCAATAAGCTGTAAACTACTATCGGGCAAACCAGTAGCATCAAGTACAGGAACATCTGTTTCGAGATTGTACAAGCCTGCCATTGTTGCAAGATACAGGGTGTCGTTGCGTGAATCCATATTGATAATATCAGCAGATGCAATTCCTGGAATAAAACCATTTATTGTATACCTGTCGATTGAATCGAGGGAATTACCGGTAAATTGAAACGCCCAAAATTCACCTTTTGTGGCAAGGTTACTGAATCCTCCACAAAGATATATGATACTATCTTTCAGGTCGGCGAACTGCAAATCTTCGAGATGGGCAATCAGGTTATGCTGGTAGCTTCCGAGCGGTGTATTTACATCGTTTTTATTGAATACTTCAACCTTTCCGGCAAGGAAAACACGGCTTCCTACAGCAATCATATTGTTTCGTCGCTCTACACAATAAACATTTCCGTTTCCGAATTCCCTTATTTTCTGAAATCCTGTTGATGATGAAAAAGTAAGTTCTATTGCTTTACGTCTATTGGCAAAATAGAGTGTGTCGTTATAAACATCAATATCAAATGCTGCAGTATCGCCCGGGGTAGGGTAGTGGCCAAGCACCGGCAGATGTGGTTGTGTAATATCAAGCGCCCAGAATCCATCGTGGTTTGCTGCTACATAAAGGACATTTCCATGGACATATGTCTCATTTATCAGACTAAAAAATGGCCGGTACCCAATAAAAACAAGAGAATCTTCCAGTGTGGCATCATACATCCTGACAGTTCCTCCACAACCAACAAACAGCTTTTTAGAAGTCTCATCGTAATTTACATGGAAACCTGAGCCTCCTGGTGTTTGTCCTAACTTATCAAGGGTAATTTGTGCCGGGGCAATAGTGCATATCAGAATAAAAATAAATAGATTAAGAGTTTTCATGGTCTTTCTTTATACAATTTGGAACTGATGATTAATTGTATAAAGTTATGAAATAATGAGAATTAGATCAAAAGAATTTGATAGATGAGACTTGAAACCCTTTTGTCATTTTCAATGTGCTAATTTTATTTCAATCAATTGGTGGATATCAGGAAATATTTTACTGTCATTCACAACAATTTGTACACCTCGCCCCTCGACATAAACCCTGGCCTCACTCAGATCTTTTTTAATATTTTCAGCAACAGTACTCTCCATTATATGCTTATATGCTTTCTGACCAAAAACAAAGGCTATTTTGAAAAAACCATCGCGTGGCAGGAAATAAAGTATTGCGCGTTTTTTGTCTTTCATCCGAAAATTACAACCATATTTTTTACCAGGAAAATTCCATTCTTCTTTGGCTTCAGGATAAAGATTTAACAAATAAGTCCTTATTTGTTCCCACAACGTATGTTTTTCGCCTAAAGCTTTTTTCAACTCATCGAGGGTTGGAACCTTTGTCTTATCTTCAAAAATACTCATATCCATTTTTTACGTTTTCCAGGCAAGTTAATCAATCAACCACAAATAAAAAGAGCACGGTGATTATGCCGTGCCCTAATATTTTGTCTATTCAGATATTAAATTTTTATTAGTTTTTTTCTGATTACACTTTCATTTTTTATTACATGAATAAAGTAAATTCCAGCTAATAGGTATTCTACATTTAAAATTAATCCTTCATTCTTATAATTTACTGTAGTAATTAATTTTCCATCAACGCTAATTAATTGAATCTTTTGGATATCAACATTTTCTGATTTGATAGATAATTGATTTTTGAAGGGATTCGGATATATTTCTATGTCTTCTTTTACGGTTTTATTAATACCAATCATTGAGCTTATATTAACTTCGGCCGTACTTGTATCGCTTGCACAACCTGTGCGGGCAATTAAAGTTACGGTATATGTTCCTGTCGATGAATAGGTATGAACCGGGTTGGTATCAACACTGAAATTTCCATCGCCAAAATTCCAATCAAATAATACACTGTTGTTTCCCTGGCTGGCATTAGTAAAATTTACAGTAGCTCCGTTAATATCGTATTGATATGAGGCATCCGGCAGGTTTGCATTAATTCGCCAAACATCAAGGCTATCGATAACTATATTTTGAGCAGCTGTTTGAAGAATAGTAGCATCGGTCTGGCTAATAGGTGAAGGAAAATAACTACCACCTAAGGGGCTCTCAGCATAGAATGTAGCAAAGAAAACACAAGCAGCAAGATAGGTTCCGTAAATACTTGGATGACTTTCGTCTGATTCATAAAGTTCAATCGAAGGATAATTGTTCCTAACCCATTGCCATGCTGCACCTACCGGGGCACAAGTTGCATCGTTATTATAAGCCATCTCCAGATAACTCTGACGTAAGCGCAATTGCATTCCTTCGTAGGTTGCAATTACCGGGTAGGTTTGACCATTAATAGTATCACCATTTTTTCTACCCCAGGTCATGAAAAATACAGGCTCCGAACATTCATTTGCAGTTATTATGGAATCGCATAAAACCTCTGCATAAGGATATGTTTGGCTTGATACCTGCCATGGTGGAAAAGACGGCTCCTGGCTTTGTGCCTGAATAACTACAAAATCCCACTGATCAAAATTAATCATATCGTAGGTTTGCTGATCCTGTGCATGAGCCATAAGGGTATAACCACCCGGAGTTAATGACTCGGTAATGATTACTTTTCCGAAGGATTCGGCCAAAAACTTTACTTTGTTGGGCAGGCTATTTGCGCCTGTGTAGCTATTTCCAATAAACAGTACTTTAACTTCTTCGTCTTCTTGAGCATAGTTTGTAGTGAAGTTTCCAAAATTAAGTAGAACAGATAGCACAATTACGAGGCAAATTGTCTTAGTCATTCTAAATTTTTATTAGTTAATCTATTAAGGACGTAGCTACTCTAAAGAGGTTGCCAAAGATTAACTAATCAATCAGCCTAAAAAATGAAGAAATGCAACAGATACAACTCTACAAGTGAAAACAGGAAACGTATAACAACTTCATTAAAGCAGTCCCTCTTCCCGTAAGGTTTCGATAACCGAAACAACAGTATTGGCTCTATTCATGGTGTAGAAATGAATTCCAGGAACACCTGCTTTCAGCAACTCCCGACACTGCTTAATAGCAAACTGACGACCATATTCGCCAACTGCTTTTTTATCGTCGGGTGGTAATGCTGCAATTCCGTCCCGAATTTCGTTTGTAATTGTTACTCCGCAAACTTTTGCAAGATTGTCCATCATTCGTTCTGAATAAATGGGCATTAGTCCCGGAACAACAGGTACGTTAATTCCGGCTGCCCTGGCTTTTTCCATGAAATCAGTGAAGTACTGATTATTGTAAAAGTACTGAGCTACAATGTATTCGGCTCCATTTGCAACTTTAAGTTTTATATTTTCGATATCTGCTTCAATACTTTCTGCTTCGATATGCCCTTCGGGGTAGGCTGCTGCACCCAGACAAAAATCATAGTTGCTTTTTATGAATGAAATCATATCAGAAGCATGTGAAAATGCCTCTGGATGTGGCTTAAAATTTTCGTCCCAGGTTGGTGTATCGCCCCGGATTACAAAAACAGTTTCTACTTCTAAATTATTAAACTGATCCAATACTCCGGACAATTTTTTTGGACTTAGTCCTACTCCGGCAATATATGCTACTACCTCGAATCCATATTCATTCTTCAATTTATCTATCAATTGAATAGATCCTTCGCTGTTCGATCCTCCGGCACCAAAGGTAACCGATACATAATCAGGATTTAATAACTTAAGCTTTCCTAAAGCTTTTTCCTGATTTACAGCAGCCTTCTCATCCTTTGGCCTCATAAATTCAAAGGAAATTACCGGCTTGTCCTTTTTTGTTTTCAAATGGTCTGATACTCTCATAATTTACTCCTGTCTATCGGGTTATTAGATTTTTGTTATTTAGTCAAATAACACATACGATAGCTATTGTCTTTTGTTTGGTATAAAATAAATCTTATTTCTTCTTCCGCCATTGCTTATTAAAAGTTTCCTTTAACTCAGGAAACTCACGATTTTCACCCCATGCCGATGATGAAATAGTTTTTGCAGCAACGTTTTTCAATTTGGCATTGCCCAGGTTTTGTAGCTTGCGATGTTTCATGGCAAACTTAAAACCTTTCATGACAAGCTTTTCCATTTTTGGTGAATAACCTGCTTCAACAACATCATGACGGTTTTTGAGTAAAAGTTTATGAATATCAATTTTAACTGGGCACACTTCGGTGCATTTTCCGCATAATGATGATGCGAAACTAAGGTGCTTAAATTTTTCTACTCCCTTAAAGTGGGGAGTAATAATTGAACCGATAGGACCACTATAAGTAGTATTATATGTATATCCACCGATGTTTCGGTAAACAGGACAAGCATTTAGACAAGATCCACAACGAATGCATTTTAGCGATTCGTGTTGTTCATCCTGTGAAAAGAGATGGGTGCGTCCGTTGTCTAATAAGAAAACAATCATGTCGTCCGGACCATCGGCTTCGTTTTGCTTTTTGGCCGATGAAAAAATAGAATTATAAACAGTCAATTTTTGTCCGGTACCATGTGTGGCTAATAAGGGCCAGAATAAATCGAGGTCCATTATCGATGGTATTATCTTTTCAATTCCAGCTATAACAATATGTGTTTTTGGAAATGAAACCGACATTAATCCATTTCCTTCGTTTTCTGTAAGCGCAATCGATCCTGTATCAGCAATCAAAAAATTGGCCCCGGTAATTCCTATATCAGCATTAACAAACTTTTCGCGTAAAACACCCCGAACATAATTTGTCATTTCAGTGGGGGAGGAGTGAAGCGGAGTATCAAAATGCTTATTAAAAAGATTTGCAATATCTTCTTTCGATTTGTGCATGGCCGGAGTAACAATATGGTAGGGTTTTTCGTTTGCCAGTTGCACAATAAATTCACCGAGATCAGTTTCAACCGATTCAATACCAGCTTTTTCAAGATGATGGTTTAGCTCAATTTCCTCTGTAGTCATCGATTTACTTTTCACAGAAAGTTTTGCTTCTTTTTCTTTTAGAATCGGAATCATATGTTCGATGATTTCTTCCTCGTTCTGTGCCCAGAAAACTTTTACTCCGTTCTTCTGAAGATTTTCTTCAAGTTGAATAAGATACTTATCCCAATTTCGAAGAATTTGTTCTTTCCTGTATGATGCCCTTTTTTTCGCCACATCGAGATTAATATACCGTTTTGTACCTTTTTCTACAGCCGCATCGTATTTCGACATATTAAAGCGGATGGTTTTGCGATGTTTTAAATCAAAAGCAACTAGTTTCGATTCGCTTGCAAAAAGTTTTGAGTTATCAGACATGAAATCTTGGTCTTAGTTTTAGAATTTTTCAGTTGTCAATTGTTATTTAATTAATTGGAATTTAACTCTTATTTTTGATAAATCTTTTAATACCACGCAATTAACTTCATGAATTATAGAAACGGTATTTTATTTATCCGTGGAATATGTCGTCCGCCTTCGAATTCGGTTTCAAGGAATTTATCGACAATAGCTTTTGCATCGTTAACAGAAACAAAACGGGCAGGTATAGCACACACATTTGCATCGTTGTGCAATCTAGCCCAATAGGCCAATTCCTCTTTCCAGCACAATGCCGATCGGATTCCCTGATGTTTGTTAGCAGCCATATTAATCCCATTACCGCTGCCGCACAATGAAATTCCTATATCCGATTCTCCTTGTTCTACAGAATCAGCCATTGGATGTGCAAAATCGGGATAATCGCAACTATCAGTTGAATAGGTTCCAAAGTCTTCCACCTCTAATTCTTTCTTTTGAAGGTATTTTTTTATTATTTCTTTTGTTTCATATCCTGCATGGTCGCATGACATTGCAATTTTCTTAATCATAGTTTATTCATTTGAAATACAAAGGTAGAGTTGAAATTGGAAATTGGAAATTAGTATGTTGAAATCTGATTACAACAAAAAAGCCATCGAATCTCATCAAGGGCTTTTCACGTAATCATTATTGCTTATAAATCAATTAGATAGATTCAGTTTCAACTATTTTAGCTAATAAATCGCCATATGGTACAAACATTAATTTTCGTCCTTCGAAATCAATTTCAGTACCTGAAAACTTTTTAAAGAAAACATTATCGCCAACTGAAACACCAGGATTTTCAATATTACCAATAGCAATTACTTTTGCATATTGTGGCTTTTCTTTTGCTGAATCAGGAATAAAAATTCCACCTGCTGTTCTTTCTTCCTGCTCTTCGATCTCGAGCAGCACATTTTCGTTTAAAGGTTGTAACTCTTTCATATTATTTTATTTAGTTTTAAAATTTTAATTTTATATTAACTATTTGTTTAAGAATCTGCAAAAATAATCGATCTTGCTAATTTAATCCTAACAACCTGTTAATTTTCTTCTGATCGAATCCAACAACAACCTGTCCGCCAATATCGGTTTGGGGAACACCTTGCTGTCCGGACTTACGAACCATATCTGCAGCGGCTTTTTCATCTTTCGAAATATCAATTTCACGATACTTAACACCTTGTTTCTTAAAATAGTTCTTAATGGTTGTGCACCACGAACATG
Organism: uncultured Bacteroidales bacterium; assembly: GCA_964388245.1. GTDB lineage: Bacteria > Bacteroidota > Bacteroidia > Bacteroidales > M50B96 > JAIOYV01. Next base: position 5,055 of record CAYLZH010000027.1, on the reverse strand, counting down.
TAGGTGTTGAATACAAAATTACCCTGGGCTGCTTTGGTTTTCCATCATCACCCACACTGAATATTACATTTCCGAAAAGCGACCTGTAATAATCGGTGTTCATACATCCTTTAATTACATTTTTGAATTCTCCTTCCTCAAACGATAACATACTTGGTACAGTTGTTACTTTATAGTTAGCGTGTATATCCCGGACTACATTAACATCGACTTTTAAAACTCTTAAATCCTTGTCCTCCTTGTAGGCCTCACTGATACTTTTAAGCGAACATTCACTTAATTCTGATCCTTTCTTATACAAAAGTACAAAAGCCTTTTTTACTGCTTTTACTTCCACTAAAAGTTCACTATGCGCTTTTATTTCTTTTATCATGTTTAAACTCTATTATAAAGTTCTAATATCAGGCGCAAAATTATAAAATATCTAATTATCTATATATTTTAATTTATTATTAAATTTGTTAATTAATCCTAATTAACTGATGTATTTTTACTTGAAGACTTATCAACAATTCACATGATCAACTATGAAAAACAAGTTGAAAAATATAATAAAAAAAAGAATAATTAAATTTGTAATTTAATGATTAACAGCACTTATATGAATAAATTTCGTAAGATGCAACAATAATTATCAGTTTAAGACTTTCATTTTTCAACATCAATTTAACTAATAACCGATCCACTATTTTTCCAATTCCTACTTATTAACTATCAACAAAATTTGTTAATTAAAACCGAATCATATTATTCTTTCAGGAAATAGATAATTTTGCAATGTTAAAAAGTGTTTAATGTTTTTTTAATACTGTATTTATTGCGCCATATTAAAAATAGTTTCGAACAGTATTAACCGACATATAACAATAACATATTTCAATTTAAAACTTAAAATATATATGTATTATAGTGAGGACGATTTAGTTGAAAAAGGTTTTTTAGACATAGATCTCGATAGCTCAATTGATTTTGTTAAAGAAATCGATATTTTAAAGAAAGCAAAGAATGCTGTAATCCTTGGTCACTATTATCAAACAGGCGATATCCAGGATATTTCTGATATAGTTGGCGATAGTCTGGCTCTTTCGCAAGCTGCAGCAAAAACCACAGCCGATGTAATAGTTTTTGCCGGGGTTCATTTTATGGCCGAAACAGCAAAAATACTATCTCCACAAAAAAAAGTTTTATTACCTGATTTAAATGCAGGGTGCTCCCTGGCCGATTCGGCCGATCCGGTTCGTTTTAAGAAATTTAGAGAAGAACATCCTCACCATACTGTAATTTCTTATGTGAACACTACAGCCGAAATTAAAGCCCTAACTGATATTATTTGTACATCGACAAATGCAAAAGCTATTGTTGATAGCTTACCTGACGAAGAGAAAATAATTTTTGCCCCTGATAAAAACCTTGGAAACTACATTAATTCTATTACCGGAAGAAATATGCTTCTTTGGGACGGAGCCTGTCATGTGCATGAAAAGTTTTCGCTTGAAAAAATTCTTGCATTAAAAAAAGAAAATCCCGATGCTAAAATAATAGCACACCCCGAGTGTGAAAAACCTGTACTTTTAGTAGCCGATCATGTAGGATCAACAGCATCATTGTTAAAATTTACGCAAAGCGATGCATCGAAAAAATATATAGTAGCTACCGAATCAGGTATTATTCATCAAATGCAAAAAGCCAGCCCTGAAAAATTATTTATTCCGGCACCACCAAACGATTCGACTTGCGCATGCAACGATTGTGAATATATGAAACTTAATACTTTAAAGAAACTTTATGTTTGTATGAAATATGAGAAGCCGGAAATTATTCTTTCAGATGAATTAATCAGTAAAGCTGAAAAACCAATTCGAAGAATGTTAGAGATTTCCGAAAGGCTTGGATTATAAAACAAAATTCTATAAAGTAAGTTATTGAATATAATGAAAAACCTGATCACCATAATTTGTGTCTTATTATTTACTATTAATGCAAATGGTCAGTACATTGATACCCTTGCTGAAGGCTATACCCGGTTTTATTACCAGGATGGTTCACTTTCGAGCGAGGGCATTATAACTGACAATAAACCAAATGGGTATTGGAAAACATATTACCCAAATGGTCGGTTAAAATCGGAAGGTAATCGCAAATTCTTTAACCTTGACGGGGTATGGATTTTTTATAATCAGGAAGGCGATACCATAGAAAAAATCAATTATCGCGACGACAGAAAAAACGGTTATCACTATAAATACAAATGGGATTATACGGGTAATAGAAAAAAAGGAAACTTAGTTTCAAAAGAATTATTTGTAAAAGACAAACTTCAGAACAAGTCGTATTACTTTTACACCGGAGGAGCTGTTTATCAGGTTATCAACTATAAGAATAATTCGAAACACGGTATTGCTTTCGAATTCGATAAGGCTGGTAAAATTATTAACGAATTAGAATTCAGGCAAGGCATCTTAACAAAACGATTAAAAATTAACAGAACCGATAAAAATAATTTGAAACAGGGCCCTTGGCGTGAATATTATTTGAACGACCGTGTAAAAACTGAGGCTAATTATGTTGATGGAAAAATGCACGGAGCATTTAAAGAATATGACATAAGAGGTCAATTAAAAAGGAGCAAGCAGTACAAAATGGGTGTTGAAATAGAACATTCCATGGCTGATGAAGAAAAAATAGAAGATAAAATTCAGTATCACTCAAACGGAAAAATAAGTTCAAAAGGAGGATTTATCGATAGCATTCCAGTTGGTATACACAGAAAATATGATGCAACAGGTAAAGTAACATCTTCAAAAGTTTTCGATGATAAAGGAAATAAAGTTGGAGAGGGTATTATTGAAGAATCAGGAAGGAAAAGAGGAAACTGGAGAAGCTATTATCCTGATAAACAGTTAAAAGCTGAAGGTACATATAAAAAAGGACGGCGCCAGGGTAAATGGATTTACTATTTTGAAACCGGCGCCATAGAACAAACCGGAAGTTTTAGAAATGGCAGGTTATCAGGTAAATGGGTATGGTATTACAATACAGGAGAAATTTGGCGCGAAGAACATTTCTTAAACGGTCGCGAAGACGGAGAATCGATCGAATACTCCCGCGAAGGAGAAATAATTGCAAAAGGAGAATATGTTGATGGATTACGCGAAGGCGACTGGTTCGATCAGTATGGTGACCAAATAGAAATAGGAAAATACAGCCAGGGTGAAAAAGAAGGATTGTGGAAATATTATTATTTAAATGAAAACTGTAAATTTGAAGGAAAATTTATACACGGACAAGAGGATGGACGTCATAAATGGTTTTACGAAAATGGTCAACCAAAAGAGGAAAGATATTTTGTGTTTGGAAGCCGCGAAAAAATGTGGAAATATTTCCATCCTGATGGTACATTATTTATGACGATATCCTATAGAAATGATAAAGAAATCAAGATTAATGGAAAGCGAATCGACGAGGGAATTAATAATAAAGTAAATTTATCGCAACCATAAAATGACTGATAAAAAAGAACAATATAAGGTACTGCTTATTGAAGATAATAAGCTCAATCAAATGATTATCCTCAATAAATTAAAGAGCTATAAGCATAAAGTAGATATAGCAAACAATGGTGAGGAAGGGGTACGAATGCACAACAATAAAAAATACGATTTTATTTTGATGGATATAATGATGCCAATAATGGACGGTTATAATGCCACAAAACAAATAAGAAAATCGAAGGTTAACAGCAATATTCCAATAATTGCAGTTACTGCTAATGTACTCGACCACGATAAAGAACGCTGCCTTGCCGCCGGAATGGATGCATATCTTTCAAAACCTTTCGATTTTGAAGAATTAAAGGAAATTCTGGCCTCACTGGGTTTTTACATATAGTTACAAAATTTGATAATGACAGATAATCTGAATCTTCATAATCAACAATTATCAAATGCCGACAAAGAGTTTGAGAAACAACTTCGTCCTGTTGAGTTTAGCGATTTTAGCGGACAGGAAAAAATTGTCGAAAATCTGAAGGTCTTTGTAAAAGCAGCAAAAATGAGAGATGAGGCTCTCGATCATGTGTTACTTCACGGGCCTCCCGGCCTTGGCAAAACAACCCTCGCAAATATAATTTCCCACGAATTGGGCGTAAACCTTAAGCTTACATCTGGACCTGTTCTTGATAAACCGGGCGATTTAGCCGGATTATTAACAAACCTTGAAGAATTTGATGTATTATTTATAGATGAAATCCACCGTTTAAGTCCAATTGTTGAAGAGTATTTGTATTCGGCAATGGAAGATTACAAAATCGATATCATGATCGATAAGGGGCCCAGTGCCCGATCTATTCAACTGGAACTTCATCCGTTTACACTAATTGGTGCCACTACACGTTCAGGACTTTTAACCAGTCCATTACGAGCACGGTTTGGAATAAAATCGCATCTTGAATATTACGATTCAAAAATCCTGACAGGAATAGTCATACGATCGGCAAAAATATTAAATGTGCCAATAACAAAAGATGCAGCAGTTGAAATAGCATCACGAAGCAGAGGTACTCCAAGGATTGCAAATTCTCTCTTACGACGGGTACGCGACTTTGCCCAGGTAAAATCGAATGGAGAAATCGAAATCGAAATAACACGTTATTCGTTAGAGGCTCTAAATATCGATACACATGGCCTCGACGAAATGGATAACAAAATTTTGCTAACCATAATTGATAAATTTAAAGGCGGTCCTGTTGGAATGTCTACCATATCGACAGCAGTTGGCGAAGATGCAGGCACTATCGAAGAAGTTTACGAACCATTTCTCATTAAAGAAGGCTTTATTAAACGGACACCCCGCGGAAGGGAAGTAACAGAATTGGCGTACACACATTTGGGAAAAATTAATATCAATAGGCAGGGAACATTATTCTGATTTCAAATAAGGTTCGTTAAAAATTAAACAATTTCGGAAAATTGATTTTCGACTTATCTGTAATGCTTCCTTTTTAATTACTCAAGTTTCGCAGTTCCAAAAGTACTGTAATTGTTTGATTTCATAAAA
>CAYLZH010000026.1:0-27315 GCA_964388245.1 uncultured Bacteroidales bacterium | reverse complement strand
CCAGCCTCAAATCCATTATCAAGACCCTGAGTGGCTCCGTAAGCTGTGATCGATGCTGCCATGCCTGACCAGTATGTCCAGCCACCGCAAACCATGGTTCCGTTCTGGTTATAGAATACTCCAACAAGACTACCGTAGGCTGCAGGTGAGCCATCAAGCGTAACTACTGAATTAGCATCAATAACTATAGTATGTGACTCTGCTGTTGGTGGAACAACCGGCCATGGAACAGGTGAGTTAATCATAACACTTGCTTCAACATTACAGTTGTTGGCATCCATTACGGTAAGTGTATAGAACCCGGCATAGGCCGTAGTAAGGTCGGCGGTTACTTCACCGTTCGACCAGGTATAAGTATAAGGAGTTACTCCACCTGCAACTGTCGATGTAATAGATCCGTCGTTAGCTCCGAGAACAGAACAATCTGTTCCTGTTAGCGTGAGGGCAAGTGGATCAGGTTCTGTAATAGTATATGATTCGAACTGTGGTACACCACTAGCATCTGTAATAGATAAGTGATATGTTCCGGGGCCTAAGTTGTTTAACTGAGTAGCCATGAAGTTACCCGGAACTGACCATTCCCATTCGAGTGGTAAGGTAGCGCCAGGAATTACCGGAGTAATAGCAACTGTTATTGAACCATCGGCATTACCATTACAGGATACGTTGTTTATGTTTGGTGTAACAATTGCAATGTCATCCAGTGTTCCTGTAATTTCTAGTACATAATCACCGAACGCACCACTATTACCAAATACCTTAGCCCAGTAAATACCAGCCGACAATGTTGTAAAGTTAACCTGCGACTGTGTTCCACATGATGCATAGTTATCATTAGCTGCCAAATAGCCTGGGAATGCGCTTGGGAACGACAGACATTCGCTGTACACCTCAAGACGTGTATCGAATGAAGAACCACACAGACTGACTGCTACGTTGTGTGCATCAATTGGTAATTCAAACCTCCACCACTGACGATCGTATGGGTGAACAGTTGTGAAGTACTGTGGCGGTTCATTCAGCAACAAGTATGGGAAGGCTGTTGCACAACCCTCACCGTTTCCATCGTAATTCGAGAACTGTGTACAGAATTCATCATTTGTAGGATCTCCATCATTCACAATTAAGGTCTTGGCACATAAATCGTAAGCACCAAATACCGAAGCATCAATACTATCCCCAATAAAGGTGTATGAGTAAGTTTGACCCGGAACTATTGTAGCCGGTACTTGATGAACAACAGGTGGATTTACACCTACAACGTACTGAACATCAGGATTGACGAGATCGTTCAAGCCATTGTTATAAATATCGATAGTAACAGCAACGTTACTCAGGTTACTTCCTGATACAGGCTCAGTAATGTCTATTACCATACCATCATAAGGATGATAATTTACAAATACTGTAACAGGTAATAATCCGGTTGAACAGGCACCACCCATTGAGTAATAAATTGTACCACTCCACAGACGAGGTGAGAAAGTAGAACCAAATGGATATGATTTACCACAACCCTGGTCTATTAACAGGTTACCATCTGTAATATTTGGTGGAGATGATAATGTAACATAGTTTATCGATCCATTAACGGTGGTAATATACAGTGCATATGTTTCGCCGTTTGGAATCTCCAATCCACCAACTGGCAAGTGAGATGGCATATCGGTACCCATACCGGTAACAAATGCACTACCAAGTAATGTCCAGGCTGCTGCATTTGTTTCGAATCCAATGTAAGAACCTGGCTTGTAATATACTTCCATTTGAACACTTGCATCAATATTTACATCGAAGCTTTCGATATAGATATTTCCTGCTAGTGCAGTAACATCAATCATGTTACCGGCCTGGCCGTTATTAGTAGTAAAGGTAGTTGTGATTTCCTGGATATTGCTTCCACCGCCGCTACCGCTCGATGCCATCAGGTAATATTCTGTTGTATCGAACAAAGGAACAGTAGTGTAAGTTGGTAAACTTTCGAGCAGGTTCGTGTCAAGATCGTACCACTCATATGTTATGGTAGTGTCAGGGTTGAGAACCTCTAAAGTAGCAGTATATCCTGCCCAGATTGTTGGGTTGATATAGTTTGGAATATCAGGACTTACACCTGACACAACAAATGTACTGGTTGTATCATTAATCTGAACCGGATCTGGACCATAGCTTACCCATGCAGCTATTTCAAATTCGGTCTCAACTACAACACCAAGGTCTACCTGAGTGTTAAAAGTAAATGTTGCTGTATCGCCCGGATACAATGTATCGGAATAATATTCAGTAACGGCTGTTATTGTTGAATGCCAGTAAGATACAGGAACGTTATCAACTACAGTATCGCCAAGGTTCATGAATGTAACAGTTACATCTTCGAATCCCATGTCACAACCATCGGTAGGTGCTTCAATCGAGAGCATTTCAAGATCATATTGTGGATCAGCATATAATGAAACACAAGTGGTATCGTTCATGTTGTTGCTGTCGTTTGCCAATATGGTGTAAGCACAGAGGTCGAAATATCCTCCGGGAACAGTTAAATTCGGGAATACAACAGTATCTGATTCGAAGGAGGCCAATGCACCGACATAAGGCATTACTACCGGGTTCATACCATTAACAGTGTAAACCACATCCATATTGAATATAGAATCCGTACCAAAGTTATTCACAACAACCTCGACAGGATAAGAACTGTTCTCGATAATCGTACCTGATGGTGACAGGATTGCTGTTGCACCAGCATCGTTTGGAATAGGCTCCTGGATATATACAAGATAATCCTCAGTTTCACCCCAGGTATAATAACCACATGGGAATACATTTGCTCCTGATGATGTTTCTTCCATGACAACACGCATGTTGTGGTAACCAAGCGTAGCAGTTGTTGGAACTGTTATGGTTCCGGTTACTGTATTTGATGATTGCGTCCATGCACTGTAAGCAACTTCCTGTGGTTCGGTAAAGTTACCGTCGTTATCCCAGTCAATATAAACTTCAACCCAACAGTTATACTGCGTAGCATATCCCGGTGGGAAGTCTGTAGTAATGCTAACATCGTGACCAGTTCCCAGTGTAAGGACTGCCGGCGACACCGTATTTGTAAAGTTTGTATAGGTTGCACCAAAGGCAGGTCCTGAATAGTTGTTCATGTTTGAAAGGCTAACATTTACAATTTCCTCATATCCTGTAGAGGTTGCACCTGATGAACAGAATACAGGTGGCGAATTAACCACTGTAAAGTTCAGGGTGTCGTTGGTTAACAATCCATCGTTAGGCAACTGAGTGTATACTGTGAAATCGTATGTCCCATAGGCTGACAAGTCGGTAGTAGCGGCAAAATTAAATGTCAGTGAGCCACCACTTGGAATTACATCGGGGTTGAACTCAGTGTGCACGTTTACACCATCATCATAAGTAACGTTGAAATTACCCGCTGGTAAATTACCCCAGTTCATAATTTCAACTGAAACCTGCTCAGCATTTGTAAGGTTAGCTCCTGAAACAGGTGAGTTGGCTACAACGACTCCTACATCATAATCAGGAATGTTGGCAACAAAAGCAGTTACAGGTACAAAGTTACTCATACAAGAACCTGTTGACATTGAAATGGTCATACCTGTGTTTGGTAATCCCTTATTACCGGTAGCCTGGTTTACCCAGTCGGTAATGTCGTCACTATCAAAGTTAATCCTGTACAATACATCAGACGGATAGTTCATCAAACCATCACCATTCCATGCACTACTTGGATCTACAGTGAAACCATTGATAGTAGGTGACCAGTTTTGGATGTCGGCTGCTGACCAACCCCAGATAACAAAGTCAACAATTTCACCCTGATCATCAACGATCATAGCCCAGCCACGATAGCTTGTGGGTGATCCCGGATTCCAGAATAAGTTATTACCCCAATAGTTATCTGATGATGAATCGGTTTTGTATTGTACCTCTCCACCGGCCATTACGCCAAGGTTCCAGTAAATCGAGTTGGTTGTATTAATATTAGTATAACTGTCGCTAACAGCAACAACCCATCCGGTTGCATCAATCTGTGAATTAGATACATTATGGATTTCTAAATAGTCTGGTGCACCTAAATCTACTTCAGTAATTGCCAATGCACTACCTGTACCACCTGAAACAGCATAATAGGTTGTAGTATCATACAGTGGTCCAATGGTAAGTGAAGGACCGGTAGCAATTGGTGAAACAGCAAGTGGATCTTCGAACCAAAGGATTGAATCGGATGATATAGCTCCCAGGGTTGCCATACTACCATAAAGAACGGTGGTATTTACAGGAATTGGATCTGGTGGCTGATACAACGAGGCAACAGATTTTGTTGTGGTATCGTTAAGCTGGTTCATATCACCGGTAAAATCAACCCAGGCAGTTAGGTTAAATGTCGAATCGGCTGTAATTGCCAGATCGACAGTTGATGTAAATGTATATTCATAAATTGCACCTGAAGCAATTGTTGCAGTAACAGCTTCGGTAACAGGTGGATCGTTGTTCAACTGGAACGAAGCATTCAGGTTACCGGTAATGGCAACAGCGCCAAAGTTCTGAATCTTAACAGTAACAGGTTCTGCATTGGTTAATCCACAACCATCTTCCGGCTCAACAATTTCAACACAAGCTGCATCGTAGTTAGCAGGATCAGACAATACTGCTCCGATTGAAAAACGTCCCCAGCTATTGTCATGAGTCGGTTGTCCTCCGTTGATATCACCTAAATAATAAGCATCGTCCCTTGCAGGATCCTCCTCCTGAATTGCACATGGCCAATAACCGGCAGATCCCCAGGTCTGGGCAAATCCAACATAAACATATGAGTTGGCTGTGGTTGTGGCAGCAGCATTCAATATTGGGAAATAGTAAGTTGAATCAACTGTGGTAATGGTTATCGGATCTGATTGAGCAAGAATATTTCCTGAAGTATCAAGAACAACACCATATAAATTATTACCTGTGGTGGTGTTTCCAACTATATAGGCACCAACTTCTGAAACCACTTTCAAGCCATTTATATAATACTTGCATAGGAACAAGCCTTCGGCACCACTATAACCAAGATTAGTTACAATTGATGAAGTATCGGCATAACTCATGCTGTCGGTCATAACAAGCTGCATATAGCTTGATGAATTATTGGTATTGTCCATATCAGTTGGTACCGAAACGGTAACATCATTTTGTCCAAGTACCTGTGGAGTAAACGGATTAAAGTAAACAGTATCCGTTTGTGCCGAAGCAATCACCGGAATTGTATAAACATCGGTAAATGTATTGTCTCCTGTAATGCTAAGCGTTACCGGTACATTAAACTGATCGTCGGCACCAACATTACTTACAACTGCTGCAACAACATGGTCGTCGCCGGCACCCGGAGGAATAACACCCAGTGTCCAGACCACATCAACAGCCAGATCATTAGCAGGCAATAAGAGATCAAATTCATCGGCACCAATATCCGGGGTATTAGGATCACGCGGATCACCGTCGAAGTCGACAAGGACTTCAGGAACTGCGAGGGCCATACCATTCAGGTACAGGCTGAATGTATGCAGGTCGTCCGGAGCAATATATTCAGGGTCAACACTTACAACATCGCCTGGATAAAGGGCCTGCCATGCAGCCAGATCAGCATAACTTGCTGAGAAATAACAAAGGCTCGATCCGGTTGTATAGAGGTTATTATGATCACTGGTAAGTCCACTAAGAACACTTGATGTTCCATACAATGCACGGCCACCGTCGAAATTAGCAATGCTGTTGTTTTTGAAATCGTAAACCCCTGATGTGGAAGACCCATAAATATAGGCACCATAGGTTGTACCACCGGTAAGTATATTCACTGAGTTATTATAAATTTTCTGGTTGTTACAGTAATAGAGACGCAATCCATAAGTTGTTCCGGTATTTCCATTATTACTGATCCAGTTATTGGAAACTACACCGGGATCAGTTGCATCTGCATCACAATAATAAATATACATTCCGTAGAAAGTTGATCCTGCATCTTCATGAATATGGTTACCGTTTACACGGATAGGACCATCACAATAACGTACATAGAACGGATAGTTTGTTGAACTACCATTTGGATCCTGGTATACATAGTTGCCATCAATATTACATGCCCACTGATAGCTGATATACATACCATAATAATAGTAGCTTTCAACCGTGTTATCAATAAACTGGTTTCCTTCCTCCAGTCCGCCAGACGAACCATACCAGTAAATTGAGTAATATCCATCGGTAAGGTGGTTACCAATTATTGTATTGTAGTTATCGGTACCATCGGTATAACTTCGGATGCATGCGGCATACGAACTGGTAACATTCAGACTTTGAATATTACAGTATGCGAGGGTATTGTAATTTGCCCCTCCGAGGAATTCAACTACACGTCCATAGTTTCCGGTCGAAACCGACTTAATGGTCATATCCTGGAATGTAGTATGGTCAACGCCGGCATATCTCAATACCCAGTTATCAGTAGAACTTGTAGCAGCATATTGCAATACAACATCGTTATTATTACCGGTTGCCGACATAAAGGTAATGGTATTGGTAGCCGAAGTTCCCATTATCGGTGGAATTGTAACCTGCTCTTCGTACAAGCCTGAATCAACAACTACTACAACGGGACCACAAACGCCCAGGGAATCGAAGTAGTTAACTGCCTGCATAAAGGTCTGGAAGTCGCCGGCAGCACCAATGGTAAAGTTACCGGATGTGGCTGCAGTTACATTGCTTACGATTATGGAATCGTTTCCTGAATTAGGATCGGGGTTACCATTTGGTAATGATGACCAAACGACAAACTCATAACTCGATCCGGTAAGCAGATCGAAAGTACCTATCCCAACATCAGCACTACTACCAACAGGGATAGTGGTGGTATAAGTAACTGGTGTCTGCAATACACCGTTTACCTCCCAATTAATAATTACTGAACTAAGGTCAACCAGTCCGTAATTAGCAACAGTGGCAGTAATGTCATTTGTACCGGGGCATAATGCATTAATGCCTGGCAGATCGGTAATAGCAGCATCGTCGTTGGCCAATACATATTCATCGCAACCAACATCAGGATTAACCGGATCACGTGGGTCGCCGTCGATATCAGAAGTTACCTGTGATACAGGTGTTGCAGCACCATCAAGGGCAAGCGAATTGGAGTGCAGATTATCGGGTGCAAGGTATCCTCCGTCAGTGTTTAATAAATCATCCGGGTAAAGTGCCTGCCAGTCAGTAATAGTTGGATAATTTCCACTGAAATAGCAAAGGCTCGATCCGGTTGTATACAGGTTGTTGTGATCGCTTTCGAGACCATTTAATACACTTGATGTACCATAGAGTGCACGGCCACCATCCATATTTACAATACTGTTGTTTTTGAAATCGTACTTACCTGATGATGATGAACCATAAATATAGGCACCATAAGTTGTTCCACCTGAATTTACGAGAACCGAGTTATGATATACATTCTGATAATTGCTGTAATACAAGTATAAGTTATAGGATGAACCGGTATTTCCATTGTTACTGATCATGTTGTTGGCAACGAGTCCGGGATCGGCCTGGGTGGCGTCGCAATAATAAATCCTTAAACCATAGAATGTCCCGCCGGCATCGTCGTAAATCTGGTTATTGGTAACCACAATCGGGCCATCGCAATAGGCAATGTATGTTGAATAGTTGGTACTACTTCCTGATGGGTTCTGGTAGATATAGTTACCCGAAATGGTACACGAATTTTGGTAGTAGTTATATAATCCGTAGTAGTAATACATCTCGATGTTGTTCTTGATGAACTTGTTGCCGTATTCCATGTTGGATGAACTGGAATACCAGTAAATACCATAATATCCACCAGAGAGGTTATTATTGCTAATTGTGTTGTACTCATCTTTCGAATCGCTGTAACTCCTGAGCGGAGTTGCATAGGAACTTGTTACAATAACACTTTCAATATTGTTTCCGTCAACAGTGTTGTAATTCGATGAATTCTGGAAAATAACAACACGGCCGTAATTACCTGATGTTGTTGATTTAATTGTGATATCCTGGACTGTATTGTAATCGGCACCATTGAATGCCCACACCCAGTTATCGCCGGAACCTGTTGCTCCATATTCTACAGAAACATCGTTTTTGTTTCCTGTAGATGACTGCCAGGTTACAGTATTGGTAGCATCAACTCCTGAAACTTCGTTCAACGTAACTTGTTCGTTGTAAGTACCTGGTAAGATATTGAATACAACAGGACCGCAAACGCCATAACTTTCGATGAAATTCTGAGCTTCCATAATTGTCATGAAATCACCTCCTGCACCAATAGTAAACGTACCGGCGGCAGCAGTTTGTAAGCCAAGGTTGCTTGCTGTGTCATTCTGCGTACCCAGGTCGGTTACACCATTTGGCATCGAAGTCCAGGCAACAACATCGTATGTAAGACCTGATAAGAAAGTATAACTTCCAAGAAGAACATTAATAGTACCTCCAACGCCAATGGTATCATATACCATAACCTGTGTCTGAAGTACACCGTTTACCATCCAGTCAACGGCAACCTGTGTAATCTCAAGCAAGCCAAAGTTGCTGATATTAGCACCAACATTAATTGTACCCGGACAAATTGCATCGATACCGGTTAGCATCGAAACTCCTGCATCGTCAGTAAACAGGTCATATTCATCAGCACCGATGTTGGGGTTAACCGGATCGCGTGGTTCCATGTCGATATCAAAAGGAACAAGCGATGAAGGTTTACCAGCATTATTTAATAATGGCGAATAGGTATGCAGATCTGATGCACTGTTATATACCGGATCGACAAGAATTGAATGAGGTTCAATTAAGTTGAGGTCCGCTGGTGCTGAAGCATTCCAGACACCAAACATAACTGTTGAAGCTCCGGTTGAATAATAGTTATTATAATCGTGGTAATCGAGCATGTTGTTGCTCATGGCATAATCGTGAATCTCGATTGCTACACCGCCGCCATAATTTGCAAATGAGTTGTTTACAAGGTCGATGTTTCCATAGCCGCCACTCGATGAACAATACATATACAGGCCATGTCCACCTGTTGTTGAAGGTGTTACAACACTTACAGAGTTGTTGTAAATAGCAATATTGCTCGAATAATAAACATAAAGTCCATAGGTTGTTCCGGTACCATTTCCATGACTGATAAAATTATTCGAAATTAAAGCCTGGGATGTTTGACCATCGCTATAATAAAGCCTGATACCATAGTTTGTACTCGATCCATTTGTGTGAATGTCGTTTGCAACAATTTGATATGGCCCGCGGAGGTAGTAGGTGTAAATACCATAACAAGTAGAATACAGGCCACCATGTATTTTATTATACTCTATAGTTGGAGCCCATTGATAATACAGATAGATTCCGTAATAATAGAAGTTATCGATATTGTTGTTCGATATTACATTTCCTGACTCATAGCTGGAAGAACTGCCTCCATACATGTAAAACCCGTATGAACCATTAAGAACATCGTTACCCATGAAAACATTAGCGCTATCGCCAGCACCCGACCAGTTATAAACAACTGCCATATAATAGGATGAACTTCCAGCAACAGGAGCCTGAAGAATATTATCGATGAAGTTATTATGGTGTGCTCCGGATTGTAATGTTACAACACGACTGTATGAACCATTCGTTGATTTGAGGGTCATATCCTGGAACGTGACATAATCGGCACCGTTAAGATCAACAACATAATTGTCTCCTGTACCGGATGCATTATATTCTAAAACTACATCGGTATTTACCCCGGTAGCTGATTTAAATGTAACTGTATTGGTAGCATCAGCACCCACAATCTCTGGAATAGATATCTGTTCGGTGTAGGTGCCTGATTCAACTTCAAAAACAACCGGTCCGCAGACACCATAACTGGCCATAGCATCAACTGCTGACGTAAAATCGGGGAAGTTTCCGGTTGCACCAATCGTGTAAGTACCGTTCAATGAGAGAAAGAACGGGGATATTGTAAGTGAATCATTTCCCGGGAAAGTATCATTAACACCGTTTGGCATCGATGAAAAAACCAGAAGATCATACATTGAATTAATGAAATTGAATGTACCTAATAAAACAGTATCCATATCTCCTGTTTGTAATGAGTCGGTAACAACAACCTGAGGTTGTGCAACATTATCCATCGACCAGTCTACAAGGTAGTTGTAAACGGTATTTCCACCTGCATTTTTTATAATAGCATAAAAATCAGTTGGGCCGGAACAAATAGTAGGAGGATATACACCAACTACACCAATGTTATTATCCAACAGGGGCATAAGGCTAACAGTATAATCTGTTGCATTTCCATAGGTGTAGCTACCGCATGGGTCGGTTGGGGAACCACTCGACCAGTTGGTACGGATACGCAACCTGGTTGGAACTGCAGCAGCAGTGAGGGGGATGGTAAGGTTGAAGGTGTATACAGATCCGGACACAGCACAGTTACCCTGTGAAACAATTTCAGTTGCATCAAATGTGTAACTGGTGTCCATGTCTATCCAGACTGTGAAATAGGTATTGCTATAGCCTGCAGTTAATGTCAGGGTATAAGTTTCGCCTAATGTCAGATCTGTCGACAATGATGTGTGATCCTGGTAAACTCCATTCCCACAAATAATTGGTTCAGAGATGGTGTTGAGGTCGAAAGACGTAATACCGTCACCATACTGACAACCACTACTATAAGTTGGTGTACAATAGGTTTGGGCATTAGCCTTCCCAAAGGTAATCATTAACAAGCTAACCAGCATAAGCATGCCAATCAGCTTTCGAAGGTCTAAATTTCTCATGCTAAAAAAGTTTAGTTAGTAAAAAATATACATTTATAAATATGTTGTTGCTTTGTTTATTCACAATATTAAAACACTAATTTTAGGTTATGGTAAAAACCCTGTATTGCCCGTAAAAGCTATTGATACATCCCCATTATAATTGCTACTTTCTGCTTTACACAATTTGATTTCGCAAAATACAAATTATCAAACAAACAAAAAAATATCTCCCTCGCTTTCAGATAATGAATACATTGAATATTAACACCGGTCAATCACAATAAATTTGTTGAACAGCTAAATCAAATTTAGACCAAAGGTTGAAAGTTATCAACATTAATAATTAATGAAAATAATCTCTGAATAATCGCCTTTTTCAGACAAACTATATCCTAACTGATTTTGTGTTAATTAAATAAGCAGTTAGTTAGTAATGTGAGTCGATATTTTCAAAAGTTTGAATTACACCCGTGAATTACACGTAATTAACATTTTTTTTATTTAGAATTATTACAAACAAACAGCATAAGAAATGATCTGCATAACAATAAATTTTAGCTTTATATTAACAATATGTTTAATTTGTAACAAAATAAATCATTATAGATGCTTCTTTAACATGTGTTCTCTTTTGATCCCGGAAAGAGAATTAATTCCCTGTTGCCCCGCACCTTCATTGAAATAAGCGTATGAATTATGCGGGTTAGAAATCATTAAAATTGTAAAATTAAAACATTGAACTGCTAAGTGAAATTCACAAAATAACTTCTATAGTTTTAATAGCACCATGCTTTAGCCTGGTGATTAATATAAACACAACTCCACAATCCCTGCCATTCACAATTGCCGATGGCAATTGTGAATGGCAGGGATTGTGGAAAATTTTTCTTCCCACCAGGCTAAAGCCTGGTGCTATTTAAACTCATCGGAATAGCCTATCTGTAGAAATTATTTCGAAATTCATACATAGTCTAAAGTGCTTCAAACCCTGAAAACTTTAAAGCCTGGCAAGAGCCCTGCGCAACTTACCGCGAACATCCGTCGCGAAACACTCGAGCCGGTCGTTTTTAACACAATCGAGCAAAACCACAGGATTAAGAATCGATACCTCGACGATACCTTCAGGTTGTTCGATAATTGTAACATTGCAGGGCATCATAATTCCCATTTTATCTTCAGCAAGCAATGCCTCGTGTGCAAGCGAAGGATGACAGGCACCAAGTATCAGGTAGCGTTTGAAATCAACATTAATCTTTTCCTTAAAGGTTTTTTTCACATCAATTTCAGAAACAATACCAAATCCCTCTTCAATAAGCGACTCGGAGATTAATTGAACTGCTTCATCGAAATTATAGGAGGTCGATTTAGTAATATAGTATTTCATCGTGTAATTCCTTTGCTTCATAAATAGAACAATTGATTTCTGAAAAAGTTGGCAGGCAGGTGCTGAATTATTACTTAGCTTTGCAATTGATTATGACCTGGGATCACGCTATAAACTCATTCAAAAGTTATCTGCTGCTCGAAAAAAACCTGTCGGGAAATAGCATCGAAGCATATTTGGGCGATGTTGCCAAACTTCATAGTTATGTCGAGTTACATGCCAATGACTGTATGGTTGAACAAGTTAGGATAGAAAATCTTCAGGGCTTTGTTGAATGGATCAATAAGCTGGGTATGACACCACGGAGTCAGGCACGGATACTGTCAGGTATCAGGGCATTTTATAAATTTCTGATGCTTGATAAACATATCAATACTGATCCATCATCATTATTGCAACTTCCAAAGCTTGGGCTTAAGCTTCCCGTGGTGTTATCAGTCGTGGAAATAGATGCCCTTATAGCCGCAATCGACCTGAGCAAACCCGCAGGCCATAGGAACAAAGCCATTATCGAAACACTTTATGGTTGCGGTTTACGGGTTTCGGAACTGATCAATTTAAAGATATCGAACATCTACTTTAACGAAGGCTACGTCAGGATTTTAGGAAAGGGTGATAAAGAAAGGTTTGTTCCAATCGGCGATACGGCAAAAAAGGAGATAAAAAACTATTTTTCGGCCCAAAGGAATAAGCTGCAAATAGCTAAAGATCATCAGGATTTTGTTTTTTTAAACCGTCGTGGCAGAAGAATTAGCAGGATATCAGTTTTTAACATTGTTAAAGACCTTGCGAAAAGAGCAGCAATCACAAAAAACATTAGCCCCCACACATTCAGACATTCGTTTGCAACACACCTGGTTGAGGGAGGCGCCGATCTTCGGGCAGTTCAGGACATGTTAGGTCATGAGTCGATTTTAACCACAGAGATTTATACCCATCTCGATAGAAATTATCTGCAACAAACAATGATGGAATATCATCCCCGGTCGAAAAAGAATTTAAAAATATAACAGCACATGGCAAGAGTAGTTGGTATCGATTATGGAAGAAAACGGGTTGGAATTGCAGTTACCGATCCGGGCAAAATGATTGCCAGCGGCCTTAAAACTGTACATTCGAAAGATATCTTTCCGTTTCTGAAAGAATATTTCAATACCGAACAGGTTGAAGCTGTCGCAATTGGTTATCCCAGGACATTGTCGAACAAACCATCCGAAGCTTTAGAATACATTAATCCGTTTATAAAAAAATTCAGGAAGGAATTCCCTGAAATCCCGGTTTATTTGATCGATGAACGGTTTACCTCGAAAATGGCATTTCAAACCATGATTGATGGCGGACTGAAAAAAAAAGCACGGCAAAATAAAGCTTTGGTCGACTCTATTTCTGCAGCCATAATTTTACAATCGTATCTGGAACAACAATAATCCTACACTCAAAATAGGATGTAATCAATTCAGTTAAAGGATACCAGGCGTCACAATCAGATATAAATGCGAATCAAGGGTTGGGATTATCAGTTTTAATTATGAAAAACCCTGAAAGGGTGATGTTTGAATAACCGTGGGTGTAAATCCACGGCACGAGGACAAAACAAAATCCAGCCACGATGTTGGCTGAACTTTGATTTTGCGGTTCAACCACTCCGTGGCTGGAGTGGGTGGTTTTCAGATTCCGTGGGCTTACACCCACGGTTATTGAGATTTAGTCACTTCTTGACAATTTAACTTCAAACCTTGATTCGCATTATAAATATTACAGTACCTACTACTATATTCTCAAAAAATTTGCTGATAAATTCCCAAAATCTGGATTATCTTTGCACCTCAAATTTTTTGTCATGATATTACCGATAACAGCATATGGTCATCCCATGTTACGAAAGGAGGCTCAGGAAATTGATGAAGACTATCCGGGTTTAAACGAACTGATCAATAACATGTTTGAAACCATGTATAAGGCCGAAGGTGTTGGATTGGCAGCCCCTCAAATAAATAAATCGATAAGGTTATTTGTAATGGATGCAACACCAATGGGAGACGAGATCGAGGAGTTCAAAGATTTCAAACGAATATTCATTAATCCCTACATTACAGAAGAATCCGGCGAAAGCTGGTCGTTCAACGAAGGATGCCTGAGTATTCCCGGAATCCGCGAAGATGTTAAACGGCCCGAGTGGATAAAAATTGAATATTACGATGAAAACTGGAATTTCCACGAAGAGGAATATTCAGGTGTTCCGGCACGGATTATTCAGCACGAATACGACCACCTCGACGGAATACTGTTTCCTGATTTATTACCGGCATTAAAAAAGAGGCTTATAAAATCGAAACTTGCTGCCATATCAGCCGGCAAAGTGAATGTTGATTATCGAATGTTATTTCCAAAAAAATAATTTTAAAATACCGAGTTATGAAAAATACGTTTCTCTTGTTTGTTATTATTTCATTATTGATTTCCTCATGTGCAAAATCGCCACGTGATGAAGCAAACGACAAAATCATTGCAATCGAAAAACAATTGACTGAAGATACAAGTATGGTATTAGACAAGGCGGTCGCCCTCGATCTTACCCAACAATATGCGAATTTTGCTGAAAACTTTCCGGCCGACACCCTTGCTCCTCACTACCTGTTTAAAGCCGGCGAAATGGCAATGAACCTGAGTATGGGCAGCAAATCGATTATGTATTTCAATAAAATTGTAAAACAATATTCTGGCTACAAAAAAATGCCCGAAGCAATTTTCCTGATGGCTTTTGTTTACGAAAACCAGATGAATAACGAAAAAATGGCGACACAACTCTACCAGCAATTTATGGACGATTATCCCAACCATATTTTATATAAAGATGCCAAAGCTTCGATCGATAACATGGGGAAAAGCCTTGAAGAACTGATAAAAAGTTTTGAAGAGAAACAAATGAGTAAACCTGAGAATAAGGATAATACAGTGTCTTCAAAAGAATAAACCGGACAATCAAATCAACATTTAGATTATTTTTGGTGTATTGAAAAAAGAAAAGCTGACTATTTGTGCAATTGTTGCAGTTAGGAACGAAAATCAATACCTTAAGGTTTTATTACCTCACCTGGCTCAGCAAGATATTGATGTTGTAATTATTGATAATGAATCGACTGATGATAGCCAGCAACTGTATTCGAAGTTCTCCGGAAAACCTGTGATACATGTTGAGTCCTTACCTTATAGAGGTTTCTTCTCCCTTTCAGCCCAATTGTCGATTAAAAAACAGCTTTACGATAGCCTAAAACACGACTGGATTGTTCATCACGATGCCGATGAAATTTTAGAACACTGCAAGCCGGAAATGACTTTGAGGGATGCAATTCGGGAAGCTGACACAGGTGGTTTTAATGCGATTAACTTCGAAGAATTTGTATTTATCCCGGAACCAGGTACTGATTATAACTGTAGAAATTATTACACCGACCTATTGCGTTATTACTTCTTCGAGCCAAAAAAAAATCGCCTGAATCGTGCCTGGAAACGTACTGCACAATTTTCTAATCATCTGTCAGGTGGACATACGCTTGTTGGAGACAACCTAATAGTAGCTCCGGAAAACCATATTCTCAGGCATTATATGATATTAAGCCAGGATCATGCAAAGGAGAAGTACCTGAATCGATGTTTTGATATTTTAGATATTGTTGGTGGATGGCATAAAAAAAGACTCAGGATTTATGAAAATAATATGCTCCTTCCTGATCTCAGTGATTCTATTTTTCATTTAAAAGATCACTCATCCAAAGACTTTTGTAAATCAAATCCGGTCTCAAATCATTTTTGGATGTGGTGAAGGTAAATGTTTTACTGTATCCACTAATAGTTTTTCATCAATAACAATCAATCAACACTCAATTCTTACAAATTATTTCCTGAACTTCCTCACAAAGCTTTCAACCTCAGAAACTCCGCCCTGGTAAACCAAATATCCATTATACGGTTCCCGTTCGGTAATTTCGTCGTTTACAGGTGTAAGCATTATTTTTTTCACCTTTTCGATCTTTTCATCCTTGCCGAATTTTTTTCCTGATTTATTTTCCTGGTCTTCGACAAGACCTAATGCCCAGCCCAGTTTAACAAATGCAACTTCGGGCAGCATATTGCCGGCCGGAATAACCCCCTTTGCCATCATATCGCGGCCTGTATCGTAAACAAACATATGCACATATCCCCAAATCGTCTGAAGGGTCATATACACATGAACACCTTTTTCCTGGGCCCGTTCAAGGGCAGGGTATAATTCTTTATTCACATGACCAAGCCCTGTCCCAACAATTATAATTCCTTCATAACCATTATCAACCAATGAATCGATAGTATCAGGCTGCATGTGCGGGTAATAATAAATCATCGATACTTTTTCAGAAAAGAACGGATAAATCTTAGCTTTCCGGTCCTTCCTGCGGTGATTATAATCCTGCTTTATCATTTCAAAGCCACTGCGCCTTACTGTTGCAAGGGGCGTGTCGCCAATGGTCCTGAAAGTTGAACGGTATGACGAGTGCATTTTCCTTACCCTGGTTCCACGATGCAGAAAACCGTACTCATCGGATGTGGGCCCAAACATACATACTACTACTTCGGCAATATCGGAATGCCCGGCTGTATATGCAGCATGAATCAGGTTGAGGGCTGCATCCGACGATGGTCTGTCGCTCGACCGTTGCGATCCAACTAAAACTATCGGGACAGGCGAATCCTGTATCATAAAAGATAATGCAGCAGCTGTGTGGTGCAGGGTATCGGTTCCATGCCCGATAACAATTCCATCAATACCATTCTCAATCTCTTTTCCGATTGAAACAGCCAGTTGCTTATATTGCTCAGGGCCCATATTTTCACTGAACACAGCAAATACTTTTTCGGTAGTCAGGTTGCAAATGTCGGCAAGTTCGGGAACTGCCCCATACAATTCGCCAGGCGAAAAAGCCGGGATAACTGCACCGGTACGGTAATCGAGTCGCGAAGCAATTGTGCCACCGGTTCCGATTAATTTTACACTTGGCTGACCATCAGTAAAAGGAAATTCTTTCTCGGGTATTTTGTAATTGGCTTTCTTATACCCGGTTTCTTTCATGTCGGTAATTGTAAGAATATCGATGCCTACATTGTACCCGGTTGGGATTTTCATTACAATGTGCAGGTCATCGTCGTTCTCGGCACGGGGCAGGATTGTTCCCTTGAATGTTCCTCGCGTGGTATAAACTTCGGCCTGTCCCCAAACCCTAACATTGAATTTCTTTAAAATATTCAGCGACCTGCCTTTATATCCTTGAAAAAAATCGTTAGCCATCTTTCTTGTTTTTAAGTCAGTTTTTACTTCTGATTTTCGTTGATAATCTTTTCAATTTGAGTCCTGAGTTCGGCCATCGGTATGTTTCCGTTTGCCTGCTTATGAATTTGCCCCATCAGCCAATCGGTTGTAACATTTTCTTTTTCCGATATCTTGATATCTTTGAACTTCTCGTGAAGAAACTCAATTGGCGCCAGTAATTCTTCCTTTGTTCTCTTCTTAAATTTTAATGTTACAAGTACCGATTGAAAATCCATATTGGGATATTCATAAACTACGGGCAACATACTTTTTGCAATTGATTTGTCGAGTTTTGCGTTTTTAATAAATCCGAATAAATCGTAGATGAGGTCGTAAGAAAAATCGACATGCTTTTTGTTTTTTCCTTCGATATTTTTTAGCGAATGGCCGAAAAAAGTTCCAAGGAATGATGCGCTTACCTTATGATCCTTATTTATTTTTTCAATTATTGGCACAAGGTTGTTTCGTAAGATGTAGATAAATGTATCTTCAGGTATTTTCCAATCATTCAGTTGCTTGTATCTGTGTGCAATATCTACAGGCAGGTTTTTTCTGAGATTTTCAATATAATCATCGGCCAGTGGAATAGGTGCCGAATCGGTATCTGGATACATCCTGTCGGCGCCCGGCAATACCCGTTCGAAAATTGTTGTCCCATTTTCGAATGATTTACGCGTTTCGTTTGGCACCGTCTCAAAAGCCATCTGACATCGTTCTTCAATGGTTTCCAGCGCTGTCGGCATGTCCTCCTCAGGCCCCCACAATAAAATCTGAGCATCCTCTTCGCTGGCATTAACAATGGGTGATAGTAAATCAAAATCAGTATTGCTGATCGATTCGCCAAATTCTTCGGTATGGGCCATATAGGGTTTCTCGAGGCAGGCTATAACTTTTAACCTGTCGCTTATTTCATCGGCAAATATTTTACCGGGTTGCGTAAAATGCGACAAGATTCCCTTGAATTGCGGCAGATTAATAATGAAAATCTTATAGCCTCTGTCTTTAGCTTCTTTCAGATTTTCATTCAGTTTGGTAAAGGCGTCGAAATCGAGGCTTGCAGATTCAACTTTCCATTTCTTGTAATCTTTTACCCTTTCTTGCAAAATCTTTCGGATATTGAGTAATGCCCACTGACGAAAAGCTTCGTTGTGCGAAAGTTCAGGTATCCATTTATTATGGGCAACACCCTTAATCTCAACCCGGGTTCCGCCTTTGCAACTAACATTTACATCTTCTCGGCCCGAACCAATACCCACACGCACTTTACCGGTACTACGATTCAAAAAACGTATAACCTGTGCTGCATCCATCAACTCGTCAGGTGTAAGGCAATCCGGATAGGTAACTGTTTCGATTAGCGGCATTCCAAGGCGGTCGGTTTTATAAACCCTGGTATGGCCGATATCGGAGATTTCCCTGCACGAGTCTTCTTCGATGCTCAATTGTATCAACTTTAATTTTTTATTTCTCAATTGAATTTCACCCTCAACGCCAAGTATAGCTGTTCGCTGAAAACCGGTTGGGATACTCCCGTCAAGATACTGTTTGCGTGTAATATGAACCTCTCCAACGATATTCAGTTTCGACAGCATCGATATTTCAAGGGCAATTTCGAGCGCTTCACGGTTTATCTTAAAAGGAGGTGTATCATCAACCTCGTAAGTACAGGCAGTTTTGTTATTGATCCTGTAAATAATCTCCTTTTTCGTCTTAAATTCCATCAGGGCAGTGCCGTCGTATTCACCAAGTTCCGAAAGTGTAGGACGCATGTGACGGATCAGTTCTGCATTATAATCCTCGTGGCTGTGATAAACTCCGGCCGGACAATGGCAAAATAGTTTCTTCTTTGTCTTTAATTGCTGATGTACTTCGAGGCCCGACATAAAACCGATGCGTTTATAATCTGCTTCAGTTGCCTCGTTTCTGGAGACATACCCGATTGCCTTTCGCGTATTATTGTAGTTTTGCTGAGGATTGAATTTCTTTTTCATTTGAGATAAATTTTAAGGTCGGCAATTTAGTTCTGTTTTAAGATATTTCAAAGTATATTACTAATACTCTACAACACTTTTTCAAACCAGACATAAAAATTGAAGATCAGCAAAAGCCAAACATAAGTGAGCGCTATCAATAGAATTCCATCAATCTCATATCTTTTGCCTGTAAAACGATTTATTCATAAATTTTTAGAGATTATGAATATAATGCTTGTTAACCCCGGCTTAGATGAACTTGGTTTTTTGAAGAAAAACATAGGGAACCTTAGTCGCTGTCGGAGACAGTAATAATTCAAGAATTATTCGGATTAAACAGATACTTTGATGATTAAAAAATGCAGCAGCTATTATTGATGATCATTTGCTGAGCATCCAACTTAGTGATATTCAAACCCCAACGATTCAAGGAACTCAAGATCATCTTTCCTGAACGGGCTGATGTTATGTAATTTGAACCTGTCTTTTGTTTCCGGTATTTTGGGAATATTTAATGCATTATCAATTTGTTTGTTACTCGGGTTTAATCCAATAAACCGAACAAGTTCCGGTATCATAACATCAGGATTTGAGCACAGTTTATCGAAGTTCAGCAGATAAAACCTTTCATGCCCAAATTCTTCTCTCATCCGAAGGGCATTTCGGTTAACCTCAACCCAGTACCGGAATGAGGCCTCAGGAATTTTATCCTTGCTATCTGGTATTGGCACTCCAAACATAGGCCCCCAAACAAAAAGCTGTTGTTGCGTATTGCTATAGGCCATATCCAGACCATGACGAACCGTATGGATATATTTTAAACCCGGGAAATAAGCCACTAATTCTTTAAGGATCAGGTGGGAGTTTGCTTCTTTCCATCCCCAGCCAGAATATTGATCTGAGATATTTTTTCTATTAAAAAGGATATGATTTAGCCGCTGAAATGCCCATAAACCTGTTCCGTCCTTTTGCATGTTATGTCCTTGTGTGGCCATACCATATGTCGCGTTTGCCAGGAACATCGTTTCTTGAAATGAATATGGTTTGGTATTGGTCATGGACTTCTCCATGATATTTATCCCCTTTCGGATTTCCTGCTTATTCTCACAATTCCTGTAAAACCATTTCGGACGTTTAAAAAGAAAAGTATAGGTAATATTGTCTAATGTTTTAATCACATCAGCACCAATAAATATATTAAGAGCTTGCAATATTGATGCAGCCACCCTGGTGCCGCTTCCACCAATTCCTCCAATTACTACCGGTCCAATGTAGTTCATCATGGTTTAGGTCAATAAATCGGTAAAACTAATAGAATTGTCTGAGTTAAATTTCAGGGTGTATTAAGAAAAAGCGAATCAAGCTTACTGGCTTAAGCAATAATAAATATTCCACATCGATTATTCAGTGATTTTTATGATACCCCCAACATTTTTCCCAAATCTCAAATTCACCTAATTTTTACTATCATTGCCGATTCATTTTTATTTCAATATGAAGATCTCTACGAAAGTTAAAAAACTCCCCATTGTAAAAAAAGACACCTGGCTTGAACCCGTTGCGAATGAGGTATTTGAGCGTTACGAAAGGTACAAAAACCGCCTGTTGGAAATTGATTCAAACTACGGCAGCATATTGAAGTTTGCCGATGCCTATAATTATTTCGGTTTCAATTTCGATTCAAAAACAAAAACCTGGATCTATCGCGAATGGGCGCCAAAAGCCAATGCACTTTTTCTTTGCGGCGATTTCAACGGTTGGGATCCGGCAAGTCATCCATTAAAACGAATTGGCAATGGCATTTGGGAAATAAAAATCAATGCAAACGAATACGAAGGCAGCTTAGTACATGGTAGTAAATATAAGGTCCTGGTACACTCCAATACCGGCAGCCACTACAGAATACCTGCCTATGTCAGGAGGGTTGTCCAGGATGAAGACACTAAAGATTTTTCCGCACAGATCTGGTATCCTGGTAAGTTTAACTGGGAGGGTGATAATTTCGAGGTAAAGCAAATCAAAGATCTTTTAATCTACGAAGCCCATATCGGAATGGCCCAGGAAACCGAAAGTGTTGGCACATATAAGGAATTTACTGAAAAAGTTCTTCCCCGGATTAAAAGTGCCGGATACAATGCTATTCAGCTGATGGCCATTGCCGAGCATCCATACTATGGATCGTTTGGCTACCATGTGTCCAACTTTTTTGCCCCATCGTCGCGCTTTGGAACTCCCGAGGAACTAAAGGAGCTGATTAAACAGGCTCATAAAATGGGTATCGCAGTTATAATGGACATTGTGCATTCACATACTGTTAAGAATATTAACGAGGGCCTCAATATGTTTGATGGAAGCGACAACCAGTATTTTCACCCCGGCGAGCGTGGCGAACATCCATCATGGGATTCGAAACTGTTTAATTATGGAAAGACAGAGGTGTTGCAATTCCTGCTATCGAACCTGAAATACTGGATGCGCGAATTTCATTTCGACGGCTTTCGATTCGATGGAGTTGGCTCTATAATGTACTGGCATCACGGATATGATATGCCTTTCGACCGGGAAAAATACTTTAACAAAGGGGTTGAATTCGATGCCATTGTATACCTGCAATTAGCTAATAAACTGATCCATCAGATAAAATCCAATGCCATTTCTATTGCTGAAGATGTTACGGGAATGCCTGGACTTTGCAATCCGATACACGAAGGAGGAATCGGTTTTGATTATCGTTTGGGCATGGGCATCCCTGACTACTGGATTAAAATTCTGAAAGAAAAAAAGGATGAAGCCTGGAATGTCGAAGAAATGTATTATGTGATGCTTGACCGGAAATTCGACACCAAAACCATTGCTTATTCCGAATCACACGATCAGGCACTGGTGGGTGATAAAACTATTGCCTTCCGTTTAATGGATAAAGAGATGTATTTTAATATGCGTGTCAGCGACCAAAATCCGGTAATCGACCGTGGAATGGCTCTTCATAAAATGATCCGTTTGTTTACTATCTCATTGGGAGGCGAAGCCTATCTGAATTTTATGGGAAATGAATTCGGTCATCCTGAATGGATCGATTTTCCGCGCGAGGGCAACAACTGGAGCTATTATTATGCCCGCAGGCAATGGTCGCTGGTCGAAAGTGTTCAACTCAAATATCAGTACATGGGCAAGTGGGACCAGGCAATGCTGAACCTGATCAGCCATTTCGGAATATTATCGTCGGATTATCCCCAACTATTGATCAGCGACGACTGGCATAAAACAGTTGCCTTTAAGCGTGGCGATTTGATTTTTGTATTTAATTTTCACATTAATATGTCGGTTCCCGATTATGAGTTTTATGTTCCCGAAGCAGGATGCTACGAAATAGTTTTAAATTCCGATAATCGTGCTTTTGGCGGCTTTGCACGTATCGACGAATCAAAAGTATACCACTCTGTTTTTAACGAAGAGGAAAACATCAACAGACTTAAAATCTACAATACAAACCGTACTGTTCAGGTTTTCAGAAAAAAATAGGAACCACAAAATATAGTATTAGCAAAAACGCATTTTGTGGATAATGTCTGAGAAATGCAACGGATACACCTTCAAAACCTTAATGAATAAAATCTTTACTATTCCTTCTGATCTTCAGGATCATTGTCACTTTCATCAGGTTTGTTTATGTATTTTGAGATTAACCTGATCAGGTCGTCGGGTAAAATTGGTTTTGCTAAATAATCATCGCATCCTGCATCAAAGCATTTTTGTTTCTCACCCTGCATGGCATAAGCTGTTTGTGCAATAATTGGCAATTCGGCTCTAAAACTTTTAATAGTTTGGGTAGCAGCATATCCGCTTAACTTTGGCAATCGGATATCCATTAAAATAAGATCGATAGTAAAATCCTTTTTGCATATGTCAATTGCCTGATCGCCATCCATGGCCCAGATTATACTGGCCCCGGTTTTCTTAAGGGCCGAGGCAATATAAAAATAACTTGACTCATCATCCTCAACGATCAGAATGCTTTTGTTTTTAAAATTACTGAATAAGATTTGATCGTCATGAGATTCGGAAATGTTAGCACTTTTGCTCTGAACAAAAGGAAGGTCAATTGAAAACACCGAACCTTTTCCAAACTTCGATTCAACATTAATACTTGCTTCGAGATATCCTGCGAGGCTCCGGCAAATAGCTAATCCCAGACCGGTACCACTGCTTATGGTATCAGTATTATCAATCTTGTGGAACCTTTCAAAAATCGAATTTAACTTTTCGGGTAGTATTCCAATACCGGTGTCCTTAACATAAAAACTTATGGTTCCTTTTCCGGTTTTTTTGGCTCCAATGGTAATTACACCTTTGGGAGTGTATTTTATGGCATTCGATAAAAAGTTTGACAACACCTGTTTTAGCCGGTACGAATCGGACTGGATGAAATAGTCTTGTTCGATTGGTGCCATTACCAATTTTAAATCAGCCTTTTTTAGTTCATTCTTTACTTTTTCGAATGAGATAAACAAGTCTTCTAAAAGTTTCTGAATCGAAAAGGTGTGAATGTCGACACTTAGCTGCCCTGCTTCAATTTTCGATAAATCAATTATATCATTGATCAATTTAATCAACATCGTGCCGCTTTCCTTAATTCGCGCAATATAATCCATCTGTTCCTCATCGAGCGGATATTGTGAAAGCAGTTCGGCAAAACCCAGAATAGCATTCATGGGAGTGCGTATCTCATGCGACATGTTGGAAAGAAATGCTGATTTTAACCTGTCGGATTCTTCGGCTTGCTCTTTCGCACGAATCAACTTCTCTTCATTTGTCTTCCCAAGGATTGATAAACCAATCTGGCTTGCAATGAATTCCAACAACCGCAGATCGTTTTCAGAATATACATTGCTTTTATGAGGATTACGAACAACCAAACCACCTGTAACCTTTTCATCACCATGTAATGGAATCCCCATACATGACCGGCATTCAGGGTTGCATCCTTTTATTTCTCCATTTTTAATTAGTTTATCAACTTCTTCCTGTGAAAAAATTATGCTCTTGTTCTTTTGAATAATATAGTTTATTATGCAGTTGTTGCATGTTTTAGGTGTGTCATGTGATGGTTGCATCGTACCAGACGGATACTCAACAATTTGTTTATTGGAATCGTACAATCCAAGGTGAAAATAACTGTCAGGAAAAATATGCTGGAGTTCAGTTTTTATTATCGCAAATAGTTCTTTTTGACTAAGTGATTTTACAACAGCCTGCCCTATATTAAACACAGCATCCCTGATTGCTTCTTCTTCCTTTCTTTTCTGGATATTTCTTGTAACACTTAGTATTTCGCCCGAAAATTTGTGTTCATCGTTTAAAAACCCACTACTTGAAATCTCAACCCAAACATACTTTCCATTCGATTTTTTGAAACGGCACTGTGTAATTACCGGTTTCGTCTGATTGATAATCAAGGCCATATCTGCCTTTACTGATTTAATTTCATCACCATGGATAAAACTGTATATATTTTTACCCAATATCTCATCCGGTTCATAGCCGAGTAGTGTAAAACTCGATGGAGAGACAAATTCAAATTCGCCTTCAAGGTTTACTTTGCTTACCATATCGCTAATATTCCCGGCAAGCAGGCGGTACAATTGTTCGCTCCTGAGGAGCTCCGATTGAGCTTGTCGTTTCTTTTGTTTCTGATCTTTCAGGTTTAAAGCATTACGAATTGCGGGCCCCAGGCGGATTATTGCTTCCTTTATTACATAATCCCAGGCTCCGTGCTTAATACAACTAACAGCAATTTCTTCATTTAGCGAACCGGTTACGATAATAAATGGAGTATCCGGAGCTGTTTCTCTGGCAATTTCCAGGGCATCCATACCTGTAAATGAAGGCATCGAATAGTCGGATAAAATTATATCAGGACAAAAAGCAGGTATTTCTGTGATAAACTCTTTCTTATTCTGAGCCCATTTATATTTGAAATCGAATCCTTCTTTTTTAAGTTGAATGATTATCAGCTCCATATCCTGAGCCATATCTTCAACTATCAATATTTTTAGCTGTTGTGCCATCTGCTTTCTATTTAATTCTGCAAATAGTATGTTTCTTAGTCAGGCAATTACTTTATTCTTCAATTATCTCAATCAACATTTTGATACTAATTTACTACAATTCTTTTAAATTTCTTTGCCTGTCGAATGAGATTAATTTGCCCCACGAACATAGTTAGTGTAATATGTTGTGCCAAATATATCAATTTAAGTTAATTTTATCGCTTAGTTTGAATAATTCTAAAATCTGAAATGCAAGGACCAGGGATTAATAATATTAACCATGAAGGATTACAAAATTGCAGGCTTTGTCCACGCATGTGCAATGCAGACCGGATAAGTGGAAACCTGGGTTATTGCAAAAGCAGTGCTGCCTGCCATGTTTCATCAGTCGGGCTACACTATGGTGAAGAACCGGTATTAAGTGGAAGCGATGGAATTTGTAATGTGTTTTTTTCGCGTTGCAACCTATCATGCCGATACTGCCAGAATTATCAGATTAGTTCAAGAATGAATTGTTTACACGAAGAAATTCTTAATATAGATGAGATTGTTGCGAGCATTAAGGAAATTCTTGACTGGGGAACCAATCTTTTAGGATTTGTATCACCCTCTCATTTTATCCCTCAGCTAAAAGCTGTTGTGGCCAAACTTCATTTATCGGGACGATTCTCCCGGGTTGTTTACAATACCAACGGCTACGATACGGTTGAGAGTTTACGGGGCCTTGAAGATATCATAGATATATATCTGCCCGATTTTAAATATATGGAATCCGGAATCGCAAAAGAATACTCCGATGCCGGAAACTATCCTGAAATTGCAAAGGCCGCATTAAAAGAAATGTACCGACAGAAAGGATCATACCTTGCAACCGATGAGAATGGAAAAGCTGAGCACGGGCTAATAATCAGGCACCTTGTTTTGCCCGGCAATGTTGACAACAGCATTCGGGTCCTTGATTTCATTGCGAATGAGCTATCTGTCAATATACATATTTCGCTTATGTCGCAATATAACCCGATGCCAGGTGTTTCAAACCATGCGAAATTAGGCAGAAAACTCCATGCATATGAATACCAACAGGTTGTAGAACATTTCTATGACCTGGGATTTAGTAAAGGATGGGTACAGGAACTGGATAGCTCTGATTATTACAACCCGGATTTTTTAGCAAAAAATCCTTTTGATTAACTTTCGGACTTTGAATCGAAATACACCATTACACCACACGATACCGGAGTGGTTTTATCTGCATTGCCTTCTTCAATCCTGCCGGAATCCACGTGTATTTCATCGTTCACTATCATGCTTCCATGCCAATCGGATGCAAAACCTGCAGCTATGTTTAGGTCGTGTTCAACAAGTAATCCGGCCATCTCACTCTTTTCCAGGGTTAATGGTCTTTTATGTTCATCAGAAACAACAAACACACAAAACCTGTTGTTGGTATCAAAACCTATTGCAATCCCCGGGCAAGTCCCGGCCTGGTCGATCAAAGGTTCTGAGTTTTCTTTCGATGTATGAATCTCAAACGGTTCACTCAATGGGGAATCGACAATACTTTTTCCCTCCTGCACCAACATTGAACCTAATTCAATCCCATGTTTTATGTCAGTATATCCTGTTAATTGAATGTCGATTTCCTTTTCGCGCATATCCCAGGTTGGAGGGCAATGTCATTAAGTTAAGCCCTAAACGACTGCCACATAGGCTCTATGCGGTT
>CAYLZH010000025.1:2094-27488 GCA_964388245.1 uncultured Bacteroidales bacterium | reverse complement strand
GTTCGGTATTGTCGGGTTTCTTAATTATCCTGGATATACAGTTTTTAATGCCTGAAATAGGATTGTTAATTTCATGGGCAATACCTGCCGACAGGGTACCGAGTGAGGCCATTTTTTCGGCTTGCACCAGTGCATCTTGTGTTTCTTTTATTTCAGTATAGCTGGTTTTAAGCCGGTTCAGCATTTCCGAAAATTTGGTCTCGAGCACATCCAGTTCATCATTTATCTGAACCTTAAACGGCATTACTTTTTTTTGAAGGTTAATGTTATAGTCTTCAGAATCGATATAGTTTAAATCAATGGTTTGTGCCTTTTGACTGATCTTTTTTATCGGCGAGGTAATAATGTAAGAAAAAACAAATGCTCCTGACAAACCGAATACGAAAAACGCAATAATCATTGTTAACACATTCCTTGTAGCTTCCATCATCTCCTGCCTGATATGTTCCTCTACAATACCAATCCGTACTGTTCCAATTTCACCATCCAAAATGGGGTATGCAATATCGCGGATTACAGGGTGTTTAAAATTGCTGGTTTCAATAACTCGTATGTTATACTCTTTTAAGCTCAATGAATTAATACTAATGAGGCTTTCTGAAATATTTACATCATAACTATGGGCAATTAATTCGTTTGAGTTGTTCAGAATAAAAATATATGAGATGCTCGGGTCGCTTTGTTTTATCTCATCGAGTATATTATGAAGGCTTAAAATATCATCATAAACAATTGGAGTTAAAGCTTTATCAGAAACAATTTTGCCCAATACTTTACACCGCTTGTCAATTTCTTTTTCGAATGATGAATATACAGATGTCCATAGCAAATAGATATTTATTGAACCGTAAATAATGATCACGATTGTTGATATTATTGCGAATTTCCAAAAAAGTGGAATATTTATTATCCTATTCAGATTTCTCATTATTGATGATTGTTTTTATCTGAAGCACGCTTTTATACAAGGAATCATCAACTTTTACAAACCTGTCGATACGCAACTTCTCTAAGATCTTTCTCCCGATGCTGTCGGTATGCAGGTTTAAAAAGATATCCTGATATTGTTCGAAAGTTTCCTGGTTTAACGACACAGGTACAACCACAGGTGGCATACCAAAATCTTCCGATTTTTTTATGATTTGTATGTTTTTCACTCGCTCGGGATGATAAATCGCAACATAGTCAAAAATAATACCATGCACAGAGGCGCCGTCAATAATACCTCGATTTACCATTTGGATCGAAATATCATGACCATAGGTATAAATTGTTTTTTTGAAAAAATTTGTCTCGGTTTCATTCAGGTTTGATAATTCTTGTAAAGGATAAAGCCTGCCCGTATTTGATAAAGGATCAGTAAAAGCAAAACTTTTGTTTTTGAAATCTTTAAACTCATCTATTATCAACTCCTTATGTGCAATTATGTGAGCATTATAACTGGTTTTATTTTCAATTACCGGAGCAACCAGGAGTCTCAATCCTTTGCTTTTGTCGACATATGCTCCTGAACATATAAAGGCGAAATCAACCTCCGAGTTTTCCAATAACTTATTTACCTCATGATAGGTTTTTTTTTGTTTTATGAAAATTGGACTACCTCTTTTTTCAGAAATAAACTTAACTAATTCACTATAATAGGTATAAGTTTCTTTAGGGGAAGTCATCGAGGCAATGGCAATAAATATTTCTTCAGGGTTGATTGTTTCAGCATCTGGCTTTTCGGCTGTTGAATCGGTAAAATCAACAACCACCCTTTCTTTTTTAAAATTCTGGCATGAAAAACAGAAGCTTGTAGCAATAAACAGAATCAATGCTCTTTGTTTCATAATAATTTGTTTTAGACTTGTAAAGTAAACAAAGATTCACAGAATCAGGTGTTCGATTACTAATTGTAGGAAATACCAATAAATTAATTGTGAGGATATGTACATTGAGCTGGTAATTCCAAAGGTGTATTAATGCTTCTCAAATCGAGTCTTCAGGATTGGTTAGATTATTAGCCTACGCCATTTTTAATTTGTGAATAATGTTCTGATGCAATTCATTCATCTCATTAGTTGATTTCTTGCTATACCACCTCGGCCTATCTAAAACGAAAAGGTTATAATAGAAATCTAAACCTATCTTATACATAAAAGCGTAACTGGCTCATATTCTATCTTTTATGTATTCTTCCTAAAAGGAACAAGCCCGCTTGTAGGAGGACTGAATAATTCATGAAAATCAAAACATGTGTTATAAATACTCAGTATCACCATAATAAAAAGAATAAGTAATAATTATATTATTTTTGATTTTCACCAAAGGTACGTTTCTTTTTGCCCTGCCCTTTGTTGCAAAGCCTTTGCAGTATTAATATACAGCGGCAGGCTTTGACACCTCGTGCAGAATAAAAATAAACGAATGAATTAATCAGGTTAAAAGATCAGATTCCAGTTTATCAACATATTTTTTAACAGTTTCACATAAAAACTCAAATTTAACATATCGTTAACAATGAGGTGGCAAATGGTAAAGTATACTTATAACAATTATTCAATATTGCGCTGAATAATATTATTAAGAAATATGATGATTCATGGGGGGGATGTTTATGAATTATAAGAATAGTTCAAAAAAAGAGTTAATCAATGAAATCAATAACCTGAAGAAACAACTCAATCTTCTGTATAATAATGACAAAACTACAAATTCAATATATACAGGTAAGGTTCCAGTTGAAACATTACATACTGAATTATTGGATAATGTAGATGATCTGGTTCAGTTGGTAAATTACGATGGGAAGTTGCAATACGTTAACAAAGCCTGGAAACAAACTTTAGGTTATCCTGATAATGAAATACCAGACTTATTAATTCAGGATATTGTTCAACAAGAATACTTACAGCAATATCAGGAAATACAACAATCCTTGCTAAACAACAAAAACTATATTGAAATGGATATGACATTCATTTCAAAGTCAGGGAAAGAAGTTTTTGTTGAAGGAAAAATATCAGGCAAATTCAAAAACGAAAAACTTATTTATACCCTAGGTGTGTTTAAAAACGTTACAGACAAAGTAACGGTTGAAAAACAGATGCTGGATAAATCAATACTACTTGATAATATAGTTTACCGGGCAAGTAATTTTTCAATAGCCACTACAGATCTTGATTTTCGGATAACGTCAATCAATCCAGTAGCAGAGGATTTTTTTAGGTTAACAGAAAAAGAAGTATTAGGCAAATCTTTAATGGATTTACATAGTATGAAAGATGTAGAATCATCGAGGCTTGAAAAAGCCATACAAATGGTCCAGCAAAACGGTGAATATAAATATTCCATTACCCAAAATACTGAAAACGGTAAACGTGTTATCTCCTCAAGGATATCAGGCTTAATCGACAAAAAGGGAGAAATGGCCGGATATCTTTTATATAGTACCGATATTACCGAACTGGTTAAAGCACAAGAGTCATTAGAAGAAAGCAACAATAATATGCAATCTCTTTTCAGTGCCATGACTGACATTGTATTTGAAATGGATTACAATGGAACATATATTAATATTGCCCCAACTTCTCAGCACCTAATGTATACCAGCCCTGAAGTAACCACAGGAAAAAAACTACACGAAATATTTCCAAAACCCCAGGCCGATATTTTTCTAAGTATTGTACGTGAGTGTATTGATCAGAATAAGCCTCTTTCAATTGAATACCCCCTTGAGATTAATGGCAAAACTATATGGTTTTTAGGTCGGGCAACTCCTAAAACCAAAAACACAATCCTATACATTGCAAGTGATATCACCAGCCAAAAAGAAATTCAAGAGGAATTATCCAGAAGCGAGGAAAAGTACAGATATTTTTTCGAAAACTCACCTTTAGGAATTGCCAGTTTCAACATAAATGGACAGATACTTGACATAAACAATAATATGTTAAAAATTCTTGGCTCTCCTTCGATTGAAAAAACCAAAAAAATAAATGTAAAATCTTTTCCGCCATTTGTTAAAGTTGGATTTACAAAAATCTTTGATGAATGTATTACAGAAGCTAGATTAATTGATGCTGATTTTCTCTATACTTCAATTTGGGGAAAAACTGTTTTTTTACATTGTTTACTATCTCCAATTCATGATATAAACAAAAAGATCAACGGTGTCCTGGCTATAATTGAAGATATAACAGAGCGGAAAAAAGCGGAAAAAGAGATATCAAAACTCACGATGGCCGTAAAACAAAGCCCTTCAGTTGTTGTTATTACCGATCCAAACGGAAAAATCGAATATACAAATCCAAGGTTTTCAAAATTAACAGGTTATACAATTGATGAAGTATTTGGACAAAATCTTCGAGTAATAAAATCCGAAAGACTAAAGGATAACGTATTTAAGAATTTATGGGAAACAATTACCAAAGGCGAGGTTTGGAAAGGTGAATTTCAAAATAAAAAGAAGAATGGCGAATTATACTGGGAATCAGCATCAGTCTTCCCTGTCTTTAATGAGAAAAATGAAATAATTCATTTTATAAAAGTTGCCGAAGATATTAGTAAACGAAAACGATCTGAACAAGTCCAAAAAATAATACATAACATATCAAATGCAGTAATAAAATCGGAAGACCTCGACGAATTTATTACAATAGTAAAAAATGAACTCAACACACTAATTGATGCAACAAACTTTTATATAGCCCTATACGACAAAACAGCAGATGTTTTTACTCTTCCATTCTTTGCTGATGAAAAAGATAAATTTGAAAACTTTCCTGCCAAAAAAACACTAACGAAATATGTAGTTAAAACCAAGAAAACATTATTGGCAGATAAAAAACTTATGCAATCTCTTAGTCAGCAAGGTGAAGTTGAAGTAGTTGGGACAGCCTCAAAAATATGGTTAGGAATTCCGTTGCTGGCCAAAGGAAATGTAACGGGCGTTATGGTAGTTCAAAGCTATACAAATGAGAAAGCTTATGATGAATCGGATGTTGAAATGCTCGAAATTATTTCACATCAGATTAGTATTTCAATAGAACATTTAAATGCTGAGAAGGAACTAAAAATCGCACTGGAAAAAGCATTAGAAAGCGATAAACTTAAAAGTGCATTTCTCTCAAATATGAGCCACGAAATACGTACACCAATGAACGGGATTATTGGTTTTGTAAACCTGTTAGGCGAGCCTGGCCTTAGCGAAAGTTTAAAAGAACGTTACATCAGGATTATAAACAAAAGTAGTAATAGACTCCTTAGCACAATTAACGATCTAATAGATATTTCGAAAATTGAAGCCGGTCAAATGAAGCTGAATAATTCTGAAACTCATGTGAACTTCCTGCTGGAAGAACTTTACAACTTCTTTTACCCTGATGCAAATAGTAAAGGATTATCCTTAATATCTTTACCTACTTTACCAAACGATCAGGTAACAATTGTGTCAGATAGTGATAAATTGCATGCAATCTTATCAAACCTGATAAAAAATGCAATTAAGTATACCAAAACTGGCAATATTACTTTTGGCTATCTTTTAAGAAAGGATTTCCTGGAGTTTTATGTAAACGATACAGGAATTGGTGTACCAGACGAAAGAATGGATGCCATATTCAACAGGTTTGAACAAGCAGATATTGAAGATCAGGATGCCTTAGACGGATCCGGGCTGGGTTTAACAATTTCAAAAGCATATGTTGAAATGCTTGGTGGTAATATTTGGATTACTTCCAAAAAAGGATTTGGGTCCAAATTTTCATTTACTATCCCTTATAAACGAAAACAGAAGAAACCAATTGCACCTGCTAAGAATAAAATCCCATTACCTACAACATATTCATCATTTGGCTCAACTATATTAATTGTTGAAGACGATGAAACTAGTTATTATTTTCTCAAGACAATTTTGGATGATAAGTTTGATAAAATTCTACACGCTTACAACAGAGAAGAAACTATTATACTTTTCAAAGAAAATCCTGAAATTGAATGTATACTGATGGATATAAAACTCCCAGGAATAAATGGTTATGAAGTTACAAAGGAGATAAGAAGCCTCAATAAGGATATTGTAATTATTGCCCAATCTGCTTTTGCTTTTTACAGTGACAGAACAAAAGCAATTAATGCAGGTTGCAATGACTTCATTTCCAAACCTCTGGTTAAGGAAACTTTACTTGCAACCATAAAACGTCATCTTGATGAAAAGAAAAAACAATGACATTCACGACTATTCCGTGGATTGTCACTAACCGAAACATAGCTATTACACAAATTCAAAGTTCAATTTGTGATTTGTATTGAAAGGATTATTAGTTTGTAGGAAATTGAATCAATCCTCCCCTATCAACTTATAACCTTTACCCCTAACGTTAATAACTTCAATTTCTTCATCCTCTTTAAGGTACTTACGAATTTTAGTAATGAACACATCCAGACTGCGGCCATTGAAAAAGTTGTCTTCGCCCCATAGTTTTTTTAAAGTTTCCCTGCGGTCGAGGACCTGGTTTTTATGATCGCATAGTAGCTTGAGCAGGTCGGCCTCGCGGGAGGTGAGTTTTTGATGCTTACCGTTGCGATTAAGAGTAAGACGCCTGTAATCGAAGTAGTAGCTTCCCAACTGATATTCAAAAGTCTTGCTGAATTCGAGGCCGGTATCTGATAATCGTTTGAGGATGGCCTTGGTGCGGTAAATCAATTCTTCCATTGAGAATGGCTTCTTTACATAGTCGTCGGCACCAATAGAGAAAGCTTTCAGAACATCTTCGTTAAAGGATCGGGCAGTCAGGAAAATAATAGGTGTATGCTGGTCGGTTGTACGGATTTCTTCGGCCAGTGTAAAGCCGTCTTTTTCGGGCATCATAATATCGAGGATACAGACATCGGGCTTCCACTTCACATACTCGGTAAAACCTCTTTTCCCGTTTTCGCTAAGCCGGGCTTCATAGCCACGTGTCTCAAAGCTTTCTTTCACTATGATCCCCAGATTTGGGTCGTCCTCAACGATTAGTATTTTATGCTTCATCTTTCTGATATCTATAGACTAAATGAATTTTGTAGAGTTGGAAATTGATATTTGACATTTGACTCGAGTTAATAATTGAATTCAAAATTGAATACATCAGATTTGTCTTGTGGGAAAGAAAGAATAAACCGACTCCCTTTGTCAGGCTTGCTTTCTAAAGATATACTTCCACCATGTGCTTCTACAATCTTTTTCACATAACTGAGCCCAAGGCCATGTCCTTTCACTTTGTGTAAATCGCCACTGGGGATACGATAAAACTTATCGAATATTTTTTGCTGATGTTGTTTTGAAATCCCTGGACCATTGTCGCTAATTTCAACCTGAAAATCGTTTTTGCGGTTTACAGTAGTTATGAAAATTTCAGGCTTTTCGCCTGAATATTTTAGAGCATTGTCGAGTAAATTGTAAATCACGCTGTTAAAATGAATCCTGTCGACATTAACAATACTCCTCTCTGCTTCAAGGTTTTGGTATATGATTCCGGCCTCTTGTCGCAATTGAACATCAAAATTACGGCACACATTTCTGATGCATTCATGAATATCGCAATTTTCGTGGTGCAGTTGCAGGTCGCTCTTCTCATAGGTCGACATTTTCAGGATTTTGTTTACCAACAATCCCAGGCGGCTATTTTCATTCCGGGCAATATTAAGGTATTTATTTGTTCGTTCCCTGTCCTTCAATCCGTCGAAATCCTGTAATGCTTCAAGGGCCAAAGAAACTGTGGAAATAGGTGTCTTTAGTTCGTGGGTCATATTATTAACAAAATCGCTTTTTATTTGAGAAAGCTTCTTTTGTTTGAAAATAGTATGAAACATCAGAATAAAACTTGCGGAAATAATTAAAAACAAGGATATGGATCCAATAAGAACGGGAAAGAGTTTTTGCCATATATATGATTTCTGTGTGGGAAAATACAGGCTTGCAAAGCTGGCTGGTGCCTGATGTCCCAGCAATGGTATTTTATAACCCGATTGCAACAACGATGTATCAATGGATTCAGGAAAGAGATAATCGAAGTTTTTCTTGTTTATATCAAAAACACCCAGGAGATAAGGAATGTCAATGTCGAGTTTTATTAATTCCTGATCAAGTGTGTTTTTAAATTCATCGTATGATCTGGCCGGTGTTCCATCAGTAGATTCAATAACGTGTTCTACGATTGTATCGAGCCACGATTCGTTTGTCATGATGATACTTTTCGTTTTGCAAACAAAGCTGTCTTCATCAAAATAAAAAATGTTAGTGTCAAGAGTATGTATTAAACTTTCGCTACAAATATGAATATCGAGGTCGCGGTCGGCTTTTTTATTCCGTTTTTTCAGTGTAACATTTACACTGTCAGAAATATTAACAATAGTCCGAAGCTCGTCGAAATCTTCGGTGTGTATGAGTTCCGACTCATCGATGCTGAAAAATATCTTTGAAATATCCCTGATGCTATCGGTTGTAACAACCTTAACAGTGGCCATGCCGGGTGTGTTTTCCAAAACATAGCTCTTCGATAAGCTTATTAACTTGTCGTGCAGGTTTTTCTCGATGGCAGAGGTAAGCGCTTCGCGCACATTGGTGTCGAACTGTTCCTGCCAAATCAGGTATGATGTTTTTATCCATCGAACCTGGAAAAAAACTATGCCAGCCAGCGCAAGAGCCATCAATATTGAAATTATTCGAAGCTTTTGTGTCATTCGGTGAAAACGATTTTCGAAGTAAATTTACAAAACAGAATCGTTCACGACCAAAACCTTAACATAGCTTAACAAAAACCGGCAGTTTTTAATATCACTAAATTGATCCTTTTTCTTTATAATAATTTCTGATCAGGACTTTTTTCAGCTCTCGCTGAATAATTAAATGACTTATAATTTCTGCTTTGCTGAATTCAGGAAGTTCAAACCCGGCCCTGATAATTGCTTTTTCACTCAAATCGATCCTGTAAAGAAAATTAAAAAGTTTAGTGTAGCTTTTTTCAATTAACTCTGAAAGGTGAACAAATATCTGATCGAACAGTTCCTGGTAA
Source organism: uncultured Bacteroidales bacterium (assembly GCA_964388245.1). Lineage (GTDB taxonomy): Bacteria > Bacteroidota > Bacteroidia > Bacteroidales > M50B96 > JAIOYV01. The sequence goes on along the minus strand of CAYLZH010000025.1, from coordinate 18,453 downwards.
GCTGTTTCCACTTTTCCAGAAAAATGGATTTCCATTCTGAATTCAGCAAAATCTTTTTGAATCTGCAACGCTGTTTGTTGGATAAGATCAGCCTGCCGAAACCTGGAAGACAAAACAATACTACTATCGAGTTTTGAAAGCTGAATATTTAAACCATTGTCTTCCACCTGCTAATTTTTCTCCTTTGGTTCGACCATCCGCAAAGTATATAGTATTGCTTCAACCTGTCTGAGGTAGTTCCGCTTATCAAGTTTTGGAGCAAATACAAATCCCTCGGCAGTTACAATTCTGTTACGTAATTCATCAACTGTTGAGATACTTATAAACGGCCCCCCCATAAATGCCGGGCCATCAAGCTTCCACAATCCATCTAACCGGCTGGTATAATTATCGTTCAGCATGAATTCAGTATAATTTACCGGCAAATTTTTCTCTGTGGTCATATAACTGCCTTCAACCGGTCCCGGCACATATTTTCTGAGAATTTCATCACGTTTGCTTATCAGGTTTTCCTTATCAAATAAACTTGTATCGGTATAACTGTAATAGTAAACAAAAATTCCCTGGATAATATCATTTGTTTCATGTGCGATCCAAACAAAATTGCTGGTGTCAAGGTCGTAGCTATAGCCCCGTGGAATGGTGAGCGACAGATTATGATACTTCCGGAGTTTTGTTGAAATTTCAGGTTCTTCGTATTTCCTGTAATTGGTAATAATCCTGTTCCTCTCTTTTTCAAGAATCTTATCTAAAATTGCAGTACCCTTGCCCGTGATTACTGATGCCAGTTGCTTGTTGCTGCTTGCTTCGATCTGGATTACAATTTGTGGTTTGGCATATACATTTTTTCGAACTGTTATTTTTGGCTTCTTGTATTTTTTCGAAACACTTGTAATTATCAGGTTGCGATGGGTTTGAAAAATATCGGAAAAGGCAGCCCTCGGAATATTAACAAGATCAAACATTGGCTCGCCTTGTGGTAAAGAAGGTACCTCTGCGCTTAAAATTTCAGTAAGTGCATTGCCTGCCTCACCATCCCAAAGCTGTTTTTCCATGACAACGACAACTTCTCCGGCTTTGCCGGTAACATTGGGCATTAATCCTGAATTATCAGTATTACATGCAATCAAAATAAAAATCAAAATCGAAAGTAGATATATTTTCGATCCTGTGATTATTCGTTTTTTATTTCGTGTTTCGGAAATCTCTCCTGCATTTCTGCTTTTATTCAACATGGCCTTTTTTCCTTTTCATTTTCAAAATTAGGATATTATTTATACTCCTGATAACTTGCTCAGAATTATTACAGCGTTTATTTATGTACTGCTAAATCTGTAATAATTCATCTTTTCTAAAGGGTTCTAACATGGTTATTATCCACAAAAAAACATAGGAGGCTATTTGGTTAATTCCTGAAAAACCTTTTCGAGGCTCTTCTCTTCTTTGTGCATTGATAATACCTGAAAGCCTTTCTTAACAGCAAAATTAAACACTCTTGGGCGGATATCATCAGATGGCCGGGCTTGTAACAACCAAATATTTTCATCGAGAAGGGCTACTTTTATAACACCCTCGATTTTGGCTAAATCGCTTTTTTGAACCTCCTTATTAAATTCAACACGGATGGTCTGGAATTTTTCACTCGTTGAGGAGCTTATATCCTTTGCCGAATTATCGGCAACCAATTTTCCTTTGTTGATGATTATTACACGTTGGCAAATCGCCTCGACTTCCTGCATAATATGTGTGGACAACATTACTGTTTTTTGTCTTCCTACTTCTGAAATAAGATTCCGGATTTCGATGATCTGATTTGGATCGAGGCCGGAAGTAGGTTCATCAAGTATAAGAACTGCCGGATCGTGGATAAGTGCCTGAGCCAGACCAACCCTTTGACGGAATCCTTTCGAAAGGGCTCCTATTTTTTTGTGCTGCTCAGGTCCTAATCCGGTTTGTTCTATGATGGTTGAAATTTTCTGCTCACGTGGTTTATTAATCTTATAAATACCAGCCACAAAAGCTAAGTACTCTTTTACATACATGTCGAGATAGAGTGGGTTGTTTTCGGGCAGATAACCAATAATTCTCTTTACATCAACCGGTTTTTCGATAACATCCAATTCGTTTACCCATACATCGCCCGATGTAGGGGGCAGGAATCCATTGATAATTTTCATCATGGTTGATTTACCAGCTCCGTTAGGACCCAGAAAACCAACAATTTCTCCTGTTTTAATCTCAAAGGAAATGTTATCAAGCGCTTTTTGTTGCCCGAATTTCTTTGTAATATTTTTTACTTGTATCGACATAGTACACCATTTAAACTCTACCACCAGGTAAGTGCCTTGTTTTCCAATGTGAAAATTCTCTCTTCCTCGCGACCATCTTTTTCTTTAAACCACAAAAGCGCGCCAACAGGTATATTTTCAGCATAAAAATAGCCTTTTTCTGTACCCGATTCCATAATCATTTTCCATTTTCCAGCCCAGTAAAACAGTTGGTAGATTTTGTTTTCTTTCAGATTTCCGGTTCCGATATCATCAGTTGTCTGACCGGAAGTACGCCTGGTTGTTGTGCTGAGCCTGCAATTATGAAGCTCACTTTCCGAAGCCATCAATTCTTTGACCTCACCCTGCTTATCTAACAAGAACGAAGGCCCTGCCGGGATGATATTTTCATTTTTGAAAAAGGCAGGAAGATAGACTATATCGAGCCCCATATCCTTAAAGTTTACCTCGTTCTCATTTCTAACCTTTGTTGAGGCTATTGCTTTCCACTCTCCTGAATTAAACACACACAGGTAGGCATAATCGACACTGTCTGGTTTTTCTACTGTCAACCGAAGAGCGACATCAGCGACATTATCATACTGGTTGGTAACATCAATCTGACTGCTATTGTTCAGGTATTTCGGAACACGCTCCCATGAATTCTTAACTTCCACTATGTTGTCGGGCTGCCGCGCAAATGTTTTCCGGTAAACCTTGGCTTTTTTGTTTTTAAGTTGATAAGCCAGAGGATTGGCTTCACCTCCCATGAAAATGATTGTTTTACCATCCTTGTCGAGAATTGCATTCCAGGCATGGTTATTTCCTGTATTGGCCCAATACGGGGTATAATCGCTCATAACGGCAATTCCCCAGGAACGCATAGCCATTATGGCAAGATTGGTCATGTCCTCGCACCGGCCCATCTTTTTTTCAAGCAACTCTGATAATCCCTGGTCGGTTGGGTGTTCATAATAACGCTCATCGAAATTGAACCACGAGCGGATTTCAGAATTGATAAATGTACAGGCTTTTATGGGATCGTCGGAGTTAAGCATCGAATCCTTCAGCCAGGTATATTCCTTTAGAAAATAACTGCGCCAGTCTTCCAGGGGTTCGTTTGTGCTTCGATATGGTAAAATATATTCACAAAACTGCTCGAAAGAAAGATGACTGGCCCAGGGTAACTGCCATGCCTCAAATGCCTGATCGATATTCCTTATCAGATAATCAGCCTTAATTACTTCGTGATCGGGTATGTGCTTTTTTCGATGAAAATGAATTTTACCGCGTTGGTTCTCAAGACTGTCCCAGGCATCCAGTAATTCATCATAATTTTCGAACTGAAGTATATTCCAGGGGATAATATTTTCCGTACTATCAACAAGAGCGAAGGTAATATAACTATGCTTACTTCCCATATTCCCGACAAGGAAACAGGCTGCCTTGTATTTTAAATCATCGTTTTGATAATGCTGAAGGGTTTTTTCGAGTTCACTTCGGTTTTCACCGGCCAGCATAAGCACCTTTTCAACTTTATCAGGAAACTGTAATTGATTGCAGGACAGAAAGACCAAACTAAAAAAAATAATACATAAATTTTTCATGAGGTAGTATATTCAAGCTATTTTACTGAGCCAAACAGAGAACTCAAATTATTCGAATGTTTCAATTTATCGATTTTAATTTGAAAGAATCCTTCTATTGAGCTTTCCCAAGTTGTTGTTTAACGATCTTTGCAATGTATTTCCCCAGAATATCAAACTCAAGGTTAACGGTTGTTCCCGGCTTAATCTGATGAAAATTGGTTACATCGTAAGTAAAAGGGATAATGGCAACCTGAAACGAGCGATCCTGGGAGTTTACAACAGTAAGACTTACACCATTTACAGAAACCGATCCTTTTTCAACAGTAATATAATCGTCCTGGGTGGGTTCGTACTCGAAAGTAAAATACCAGCTTCCATCGGCCTCTTTCACTTCGGTACAAACAGCAGTCTGGTCGACATGGCCTTGTACCATATGGCCATCCAGACGGCCATCCAGTTTTGCCGATCTTTCAAGGTTTACCTTCGATCCTATAGCTAACAACCCCAGGTTGGTTTTATCGAGGGTTTCCTTAATTGCTGTTACCGTGTATGTTTTATCGGTTGTTTTTACGACCGTAAGGCAAACACCATTGTGTGAAATACTCTGATCGATTTTCAGCTCATTTACAAACGAACACTCCATGGTAATATGCAGGTTTTCCTTTTCTTTTTCAAGGGCAACAACTTTGGCTGCTTCTTCTACAATTCCTGAAAACATTTTTTATCCGTATTAATGATTAATTACGCTGCTAAATTAGGAAGAATCCTTTAAGTTGAGGAATGAAAATAATGACTACTCCTTTATAGATCTCAAGCAAGGAAACAGAACGATTGAAAAGTAACTGGATTTAGCTGTTAGCAGGATTATATTTCTACAAAAAATCTTGATTGCATTAAATTATTTTCTTACTTTTAATCCATCGTTCAATTCGCCGAAATGAGACTAATTCAATCTTCCGTTTTTATGTTTTTATTTCTGATCATATTCGGATGTGATGTTTATAAATCGAGACCTGAAGAAACACAGAAAATACACATTCGGGCTGGTTGGAGTTTTTTTTCAACTTATCTTGAAATTAATGAGGATATCGAAATTCTGTTTGCTGAAAACCTGGATAAGATTGAAGCAATAGAAAATTACAATGACTCGACAATGTACTATCCTGCTCTTGATGAATACAGACTTAACAGGATCCATTTTTATAAAGGCTACATGATAAAAGCATATAAAGAATTCAGTGTTACGTTTAAAGGGAAAGTATGCCGGCCCGAACGATACACCTTTACAATAAAAGGACCCAAAGATGGAACTGAACTTAACAACGGGACAATGATCCCCTATCTTCGAACCAGTGCAATGGCAACTGAAGAACTGCATCAAATAATTGGCAACCCAATGGAATTAATTGCAGACGATATTGGAAATGTCTATTGGTTCGAATTTGATATAGACCAGATCGACTCATTACAACCAGGCAAAGCCTACAGGATCGTTTGCAGCGAAGAAACAAGGTTTTCGTTTCCGGAGAATGACAGGTAATCTTAATCTTTATACTATGATACAAATAACAAAATTTTTTAGGGATTTATTAATTGCTTTTTTTATCATTACTGTTGTGGGAGCCTTTAATATATCCATTTCTCAATGTGATATTTTCCAGGACTTTGAAACTTCCTTTTTACAAGATTGGTCGATCCTTAACGGAACTGTTAGCCTTTCACAAAATGCCTCTGTAAGCGGCATAAGTTCAATTAAAATGTCCGGGGTTGGTTATTACTCGTCAATAATTAGCAACCAGGACACCTTTGGCTATGGAAGTTATTCAGTCTGGTTTATGGAAACCGGACCATTTACAGATGCTTATTTTCGTTTTCATTATCAAAATTCGAGTAATTTTTATCAATTAGCAATGATGCCTCAAAATACTGATAATCCAAAACTTAAATTAGTTAAAGTAGTAAACGGAAATACAACAACATTAGCTCAAATAGCTCCTATATTTGGAACAAATCAATGGTTTAAAATGGCAGTAGATAGATATGACAACGGAGATATCAATGTATTTATTAATGACTCCTTACAAATCAGTGTAAACGATACAACATTAATGACACCATCAAGTATTGTCTTTATGGCATGGGATTATACAACATATATGGATGATTTCTGCTATAAGATATATCCAGATACTTCATCAGTCAATAATGCAATAAATCTTGGAAATGATATCATTGCATGTGAGGGAGATTCAATTCAAATTAATGCGGGAAATTCTTTATTAAACTATGTTTGGAATAACGGACTAGCATTTGGTAACATTCTAAATGTAACAACATCCGGATCATATTTTGTGCAAGCAATCGATTTTGGTGGCACTATATATTCTGATACAATCATAGTTACATTTTTTCCAAATCCTTTTATCGATCTTGGAAATGATACAACTATTTGTCCAAATGATACCGTGATTATCAGTTCAGGTTCAACAGGTTATAACTATATATGGTCGACCACAGAAACAACAGAGAGTATTACAGTAATGCCTTCGGTATCATCAAACTTTATCTTAGTAGCTGAAAGTAATGGTTGTTATTCCTCAGATGTAATCGCAGTAAATGTAATTGACTCAATTTCAGCATCTTTAATAAACGATACACTGCTCTGCGATGGGAATTACATCGTACTTTATCCTTCTGGATCAAACAATTCATACGTTTGGTCTACAGATCAAAGTTCTGATTCAATAATTGTAAATTCAACAGGAATGTATTCAGTAACAGCTACAAATATGTGTGGATTAACTGCAAGCGATTCTGTATTTGTGCTGGTATTACAAGTTCCTTCAGTTAATTTAGGTAGTAACCAGGATTTTTGTACAGGGGATTCCGTTTCCCTGTCGTGTAATGTTCCGTACTCTGATTATTTATGGTCGACAGCCGAAACAACTCAATCAATTTATGTTAACTCAACCGGTTACTATTTTGTAATAGTTAGCAATATATGTGGAACTGCTTCCGATGTGGTTTTTGTTAACGAAATCAATCCTCCGGTACTAAACTTAGCTGATACAAGTATCTGTTACGGTGATACAGCCTACCTGAATTCTTTTAACTCTGGATGCAACTTCATCTGGTCAACAGGAGATACCAGCCAGGTTATTTCTGTTTCTCCTTCTTCGTCGCAAATATATTCAGTTAGCGTAAGTAATTCAGGATGCTCTGTTGTCGATAGTGTAATGGTAAATATTTTACCTTCACCTAATGTGGAAATTGGGGCCGATACTATTATTTGCATAAAAGATACTGTTATTCTTGATGCCGGTAACACAGGTGCATCTTATTCCTGGTCGACCGGAAGTACAAACCAATCCATCGAAATATATCCTATATCGCCCGAATTAATTTGGGTCGAAGTGTCCATGTTTGGGTGCGAAACAACCGATACAGTTTTTATAGATATATTTCCAGATTCAGTTGTACAGCTGGGCTCCGACACTGCATTCTGTTTTGGAGGCACTTTGGCCATTAATGCAGGAAATCCAGGATCTACATACCAATGGTCAAATGGTGAAACCTCCCAGCAAATCATTATTAACAATGCCGGTTTCTATAGTGTCTGGGTAAGTAACCAATGTGGTGAATCGGATGAATATTGAATTTGGGTCGATGAAAGCCCGCGTCCTTTGGTAGAACAAGGACAAGATACTGTGCTTAATTTTAGTGAGAGCCTGACCCTGTTTGACGGGTATGGTTATCAGAATTATTTATGGGGAAATGGATTTAGCGGGGAAAGCTTACTTGTCGATTCAAGTATTTTAGTTGCCGGGGCAAATGAAATTACTGTTATGGTAACAGACTCAAATAATTGTACCGCTTTCGACACTTTAAATGTTTTTTACTTTGATTTTCAATCAATTAATTTGGTGCAGGGGTGGAGTATTATTTCTACATACATCAATCCTGTTGATCCAAATATTGCTTCAGTAATGAGCGTTCTTGACACTAATTTAATTATAGTAAAAAACGATTCCGGGTACATTTACTGGCCGGATTACGGGATAAATACAATTGGAGAACTTGTGATAGGCGAAGGATATCAGTTAAAAGTATTTTCATCTCAATCACTAAATGTTACAGGTACGATTTTAGTTCCTGAACTTACTCCAATTAATATTAACCAGGGTTGGAATCTCATAGGATATCTAAGAACAACACCTGCCCTGATTGATATTATGCTCCTGTCAATTGTAAACGATATTATTCTGGTAAAAGATTCTGATGGCTTTGTTTATTGGCCAACCTACGGTATTAATGCAATTGTAAACATGAATCCGGGTGAAGGATATCAAATTAAAATGAGTCAATTGATAAATTTTCAATATCCTCAAAATTAAGGGAAATATTAAATTACAATATATCTTGGTTGACGACTAAATTATTATTTTTAAAGATAAAGACGAATTCGAACAAATGTTATTAGCAAAAGATTCCGCAACATACAGACAATACATTGTTATTCTGTTCGTTACTGTATTTAGTTCATACACTTATTCTCAGTGCGATTTTTTAACTGATTTTGAAAGCGGTTCTCTTACCGGATGGTTAGATCAGGGTGGATCAAATGTTATTTCTACACAAGAAGTACATAGTGGAACCTATGCCTTAAAAATGTACTATTTAGGGGGTTATTCTCAAATTATTTCAAATCAAAGTAATTTTGGATTTGGTACATACGATTCTTGGTTCTATGTATGCGAACCAAATGCAGATGCAATTTTCAGATTTCATTATAATGACAATACTACCTTTTATCAACTTGCAATGATGCCTCTTAGCACAGATAATCCAAAACTGTTATTAAAGAAAGTAATTAATGGATCTTCAACAATTCTCGCCAATGTAGCTGCTTCATTCAACAGTTTTACATGGTTTAAAATGACAGTTGAAAGATTTGATTCTGGCCAAATAAACATTTACATCAATGATGTATTACAAATATCAGTATTCGATACATCAATAATGACTTCAAATAAGGTTGTCCTGATGGGTTGGGAAGATATATATGTAGATGATTTTTGTTATTCAACATTTCCGAGCTTTACAATAAATTTGGGTGAAGATATCATTGCATGTGAAGGGGAAACTGTTACACTATATGCTGGTAGTGATTTGCATAATTATGTTTGGAATAATGGAATGGCTGTAGGTAATAGTTTGAATGTAAATAGTTCCGGATCTTATTTTGTACAAGCAAATGACAATGCAGGGAACACATTCTTTGACACAATATTTGTTACATTTTTTCCTTTACCAGCAGTCAGTTTAGGTAATGATTTCAGTACTTGTTCAGATTGGCCAATTAATTTAAGTTCAGGAACGTCAGGATATAACTATCTATGGTCAACAGGTGAGACTACAGCTAATATTGACATTTATTCTCCTGGAATATATTGGATTAGTGTTTCTAATGAAGATTGTGTTTCCTTCGACACTGTTGTTGTTCATAATATTCTTGAACCTTACTTACAATTACCTGATGAGATATTTATCTGTGAGGGAGACAAAGCTATTCTCGATATTGGAAATCAGTTTGAATGGTATTCTTGGTCAACAGGCGAAACAACAAACTCAATTGTGGTAGATGAGGCCGGTTTATATTCTGTTTTGGTATGGTTAGAAGATTGTCCAGGTAAAGACTCGGTTGAAGTTATTGAAGTACTTTTTCCTGTTATCGATTTAGGTGAAGATAAAGAATTGTGTGGTAATAATTCACTAACAATTAATGCAGGTAATCCTGGTTGCCATTATCTATGGTCTACCGGAGAAACGACACAATCAATTGAAGTAAATTCATCGAATCAAATTATATGGGTGGAAGTTGAACAAAGTGGTTGCATCACAAATGATTATATTACCATAAATGAGTGTAAAAACCACTATGGAATCCCCACTGGATTTTCACCAAATAACGATGGAGAGAATGATATCTTATTTGTATACGGTCAAAATATAAATGAAATTGAGTTTTCAGTGTTTAACCGATTTGGACAACTTGTGTTTTACTCACATAATCAAAACAATGGATGGGATGGCACATACAAAGGTGCAGATTGTGAAATGGATGTTTATGTATGGTATGTAAAATTGAAATTTTTTAATGGTAGAGTAATAACCGATATGGGAAATGTAAGCTTGCTAAAATAGGTATATCTCTATAATGAAACCAATTCTAATCATAATATTATTTATTCTATTCTGTAAAATTGTTTTATCTCAAGATATCCACTTCTCGCAGTTTTATACTGTTCCAATGACTTTAAACCCAGCACTTACAGCATATATGAACAACAACATGCGTGTTGGAATAAATTATAAATCTCAATGGGAAAGCTTTACAACCCCTTACGAGACTAAGCTGGTTTCATTAGATTTGAAATATAGACCCAAGCAAAGAGGGCTAAATTGGTTTGGATTTGGAGGTATAGTGTTTATGGATGAAGCAGGCAGTGGGGTTTTACGTAATTCTCAGGCTTCAGCTAGTCTTGCATATCATAAAATACTTGGTTTAAAAAAGAAAATTCACATGTCTGTTGGTTTTACTGGCAGTTTCGGACAAAAGAGCATTAACTATCATCTACTATCATTTGGCAATCAATGGAATGGAACAGAGTTTTATCCATTCATTTCATCAGGAGAAAATATTTCTGTCGACTCATTTTCATATTTCGACATGGCAACAGGATTAATTTTCTCAACAAGATTTAAGAAAATAACAAATCTGTACACAGGTATAAGTTTTTATCATCTCGCAAAACCAAAAAATTCCTTTTACGAGGAAGTAAACCAAAAATTTGTAAGATCTACATTTCATGCAGGAGCAAATATTAAATTAAATGAAAGTTTTTTTCTTGAACCCGCAATTTACTTTTCCCGACAAAAATCGGCCAATGAAATAATAATAGGTAGTAATATTATGTTATATGCAAATAATACGAGTTGGATTTTGGGAAGCTGGTTTCGATTGTCTGGTGACATTATTCCGACAGTAGGTTTCGATATTTTCGATATTCGAATTTTAACAGGATACGACATAAATATATCTAAATTAAAGTACGCAACTAAGGCGAGAGGAGGAGCAGAAATTTCAATTGTTTATCATAAATCACTGCAATACCATAAAAGGATAAAAAGGCAAAGGGCAGTAAATTGTCCTGCTTGGTCAAAAAACGGATTAATGATGGATAATTAATGAAAATAAGACACCTAACTCAAAGGTATCCAAAATTTCTGATACATCCTTTTGACTCATAAATTACAACAACGTTTAGAGCTATCATACATATTTGATTTGTAAACATTGTAAAATGACTTATCATGCGAATCAAGGGTTGAAAAATAATGCTTATAAAAGTAGCAGCAATCTTACCAAACACATGCACCATCAACCCTTTTGTTGATCGTACTTTACTCGCCCTCTGAAAGTCGGTCTTATCGATCAACCAATTAAAGAAAGCTTCGATTGGTTGGCGAACAGAGGATACTGCCTTTGAAAACAGATCATCAGCAGCCTTGTCTCGTTGCCTCTGTTCCTGCGTCTGCCCCTTGACTGCTTTGACAGGAGTAAGCATAATGGAGTTTTTTTCTTCCTCCTGTTTGTCAAAAAAGCCTTTGTTGAAATATATTTTATCACCCCAAAAGCATCTGACGGCAATATCTGACCAAGCTTGTATGAATACATATAAATCATTTACCGATGCAGGGGTGATCAGCAATTGTTCGGGAAATGGCAACTTTCCCTTACGCCTAAAGCCTATGGCATGCTGTTTTAAGCCATTGTAGAACATGCCCTTGCTTGAGCAGACACCTTTGTCCACTATTTCGGTAGCAACTTTGGGAGACCTTTTGCCTGAACAGGTTATTATTGGCATCGAGTCAAGAAGGCTTTGGTCAAGGTAGCAGTCATCAGGCCTGAACTCGGTGAGCATTGGAGCGATCAAATGTTTAAATGCCTCGGACAACCTGTTCAACCTGTTGCTGAACGCCGCATAGCTCCCAAGGTTGGGAAACCAGCTGCACAGGTATTCATCGGCAAAGCGATAGATCTGCTTGACCTTGAACCGCATTTCTTCGTGTACTATAAATAAATACATGGTCATGATTTCCTGGTCTGTAAGTTCAGGTTTATTATTGTTGCTGAAACGTTCGCAATAGTGTTTTAAATCTTCATCATATCTTTTGCAGACATATAAATAAATTTCAATTAATTTTAGAGCCTTAACCTCGGGGATCATATCTTTAACGCTTTGTGGTTATTGCGCCTAAGATATTGACCCCCAGGTTATTAATCTAATATTTTAATAATTATTTTACTGATAATCAAAACTTTATATCAATAGGGTTGTCAACATTCAACCCTTGATTTGCATTGTTTATATTGAGGTACTTTTCTTCTAATGGTTTTGTATTCTTTGAATAAACTATTTCATTTGTACAAATAATTTAACCTTGATTAAGATGAAAGAAAAAATAATTAAATATTTTATTGATAAAGCGAAAAGGAATAAGCTATTACAAAACCTATTTGAACAACCAATTGATTTAACACAGTTCCCTGTAAAAGATGTTTTCTTAGATGAGAATGGAAATGAACATAAACTTTATGAAGGTTTACGTTCAAAATTAAAACCTGGATGGCAAAACATTTTCTCTGTAGATGCTAAAACATTTGATACCAGTCCGAATAAAATCGAACAAATTGCAAGAAATGGTCGAATTGCCGTTGAACGAATCTTGCCAATAATTAATATTTATAAACCAGATATAAAGCAATGTAATGTATTAGAAGTTGGCTGCCATGCAGGTGCCAGTTCATTTGCATTTGCCGAAGCAGGAGCACCAATGGTTGTAGGCACTGAGTTTTCTGGTTACAAATTAAAAGCAAAAGATGACAAACATGTCGAATCAAATGAGTTGGAAGAAGTTAATCAGAGCTTAAAACAATTGAGAAAGCTTGTTGCAAAATCTTTCAAAAACTCAGAAAGCGTTATTTTTAGAGACGATGATATCTGTAATTCCGCTCTCGAGAATGAAAAATATGATGTAGTTTGCAGCTGGGATGTCCTTGAACATCTACATGATCCTGTTAAGGCGCTTAAAAATATTAACCGGCTTCTTAAGCCTGGAGGAATTGCGCTACATGACTATAATCCGTTCTTTTCGATTATCGGTGGACACAGTGCATGTACTATAGATTTTCCCTGGGGCCATGTAATATTAAGTGCAGCTGACTTCGAGAAATTCAACGAAAAATTTCAACCTCAATGGATGAAACCTGCGCTGTCATTTTACTTTAATGGTATTAACAGAATGACTCAATGCGACTTTATCAAATATACAAATGACTCAGGTTTGGAACTGCTTTCCTTGATTCAATATCCAAAAGAACAATATGTTAGAATGGTGAATAAACAAATTTTAGATATGGCCCAGGCAAACTATCCTAATTTAACTCTAAATGATTTAATAAGTCAAAGGATAATTGCCATTCATCAAAAGAAGACAGAATAATGGTAATTGCATAGCAAGAAAACCTTTTACATAACATATTCTAAACAAAGAATCAACAATCATTATTAACAGTATATTTTCATACATTTGCCAAAGTGTTTTTGCTAATGATATCTTAAAATATTCAAACTTATTACTATGAACATACCAGAAGATTTATTGTACACTAGAGACCATGAGTGGATACGTGTTGATGGAAATATTGCAACAGTTGGGATAACCGACTATGCCCAGGAACAGCTCGGTGATATTGTTTTTGTTGAAATCGAAACCCTTGATGAAACTATTGATAAAGGTGAAGCGTTCGGAACCATTGAAGCAGTAAAAACCGTTAGCGATATGTTTATGCCCGTATCGGGCACCGTTCAGGAAGTGAATGATCAACTCGCCGATACGCCTGACAATGTAAATTCCGATCCATATGGCGAAGGTTGGATGGTGAAAATTAAAATGACCAATCAGGATGGTGATGTTTCGGAACTTCTTGATTCCGATGCATATGACAACCTTCTAAATGAGCATGCTTAGTGGCATGGTATCTCATTTGAGGAATACCCTCATTTTATGAATAAAATGCTCTTTTCGATATTTAGTTAATGGCCGGAATTCTGTTTCGGCCATTATTTTATACTTCACGTACTATCTTGTTCATCCACTGGTTAAAAGGTTTTAAAGCCTTAAAAACATTGGCAGCATAGTCTGAAAAATCAGGATCTAAGAGGATTGTATCATCAATGTAGTGAACAACAGCATATCCCTTATGGCGTAAGTAATCAATATGAGGCCAGTCTTTTGGAAATCCTTTTGGTGCTGTTTTCAATTTATCGCCATACACACCATCAAAATACTTTTTGTGCTCCGGATTATTTATCAATGATTCATATTCATTTACATTTTCATAGATTTCGGTTCGAATTGCCTTTAACACAGTCGAATCCGGCATATGGATCCCTCCTGCCAAAAACGATCCTTCCGGTTCAACATGTAGATAATAGCCCCCGAACCTGCTTTTCTTACCGCCTTTTACCAGGTAGGCACCCATATTGGTTTTATAAGGTGATTTATCTTTTGAAAATCGTACATCTTTGTAAATCCTAAAGGTGCAATCTTTTGCATTCAAAGATCCAATTTCGGGATCTATTTTGGCAAGAACCGGAATAAACTCATCAATAAAGTTTTCAAATTCCTGCTTGGCCCTGTTATAAAAATCCTTATTGGCATTAAACCATTCGCGGTTGTTATTTACCGTCAATTGTTTTAAGAAATCAAGAATAATAGGTTTAATCATTTCAATTCGATTCAGATAAAATTAACACAATTTATTAATATTTTTTATTATATTGCAAAACAAATTACTAACTTTAATGTTCAAGACTTGCACCATGAAAACACAAATTTTGATCCTTTGCTTGTCAATAATAAGTTTAGCTTGTTTAGGACAGCAATTTACATCAAATAATTGGTATTTTGGCTATAATGCCGGTGTTGATTTTAACTATGGTGTTCCGACAGTGGTTACTAACGGTCAAATCCATACAGGAGAAGGATGTGCCAGTATTGGCGATAGTAATGGAAATCTTCTTTTTTATACTGATGGTGTAACAGTTTGGAATAAAAACCACCAGATTATGCCGAATGGTACCGGTTTATTAGGACATTTCGATGCAAGCCAGTCAGCAATCATCGTTCCCCATCCTGAAGACGCACAACTGTTTTATATTTTCACTGTAGATGCAGGAGCAAATCAACTGCAAAATGGACTAAGTTATTCGATTGTAAACTTAAACCTTCAAAATGGACTTGGAGATGTAACTTCATCTAAAAATATTATGCTTAAGGACACTGTTTGTGAAAAACTTATTGCAGTTGGTCTGACAAACTCAAATGAATCATGGGTAGTTGTGCATGAGTGGAACTCGAATAATTTCTTGTCCTATCACATTTCTACTACCGGTCTCGATACTGTTCCAATAGTAAGTTCAATTGGTTCAATACATCAGGGTGGAGGCTCATCGGGCTATGCAAATTCAGTGGGATGTATGAAAGCCAACCTTTCAGGAAACAAAATAGCAGTTGCAATTCATAGTATTGGAACAATTGAATTATTTGACTTTAATAATTATACAGGAGAATTGTCGAATTGTATAACAGGACCAGGTTACGCCAATGTTTTTGGAGTTGAGTTTTCACCTGATGGTAACCTTTTATATGCGACAAAAATATATGGAAATTCCAAGCTATGGCAGTTTGATCTGTCCTTGTCCAACCCTTTATCCAGTCCATTGTATACTTTAAACTCACCAACTGGCCTACAAATCAGCACACTTCAAATTGCTCCGGATGGAAAAATTTATGCCTCTGAGTTATATAGTTACTTCTTAAATGTAATTAATTTACCTAATGAACCAGGATCAGTTTGTAATTACTTAACTGAAGCTATATATCTTGAGGGAAATACATGTATGCGGGGATTACCACCCTGTATAAACTCCAATATTTCTGTATTTTCTACCGGTACAATTACTGACACAATTATATGTAGCAGCGACAGCATTTACCTTGGTAATGCTTTTCAAAACACAAGTGGTACCTACTACGATACATTAACATCCTATCTTGGATGTGACAGTATTGTAAACGTAAACCTTACTGTTTTGCCTAACCCACCGATTCCAACAATAACAAATACCCAGGGATTCCTATCAACCGATATTGGATACTCATATCAGTGGTACTTTTTTGGAATTCCAATATCCGGAGCAACTTTAAATATTTATAATACGCTAATCCTTGGTCCTGGTGAATATCAGGTGGAGATTACCAATGGTCAGGGGTGTTCTTCAATTTCAGATGTTTATTCCGTAGTTCTTTCGGAAGCTGTAAAAGATAATATTATAACTGATATCTTTCCAAATCCGGCAAAGGACATCCTCCTT
>CAYLZH010000025.1:0-2084 GCA_964388245.1 uncultured Bacteroidales bacterium | reverse complement strand
GTATGACTGTCTGGAACATATATGGTCAAGAAATTTTGTCAAAATCAGTAAACACACATGAAACAGAAATTGATGTATCTCAATGGAATAATGGTATATACTGGCTTTATTTCCAACAAAACAACAAATCAACCATTCAAAAGATAGTTGTACAAAAATAGTGTTGCAAACTAAGTAAATAACTTCTTTGATATTTTCTCGATGCTTTCTGAGATATCCACCGAAATATTAAGGATGTAACATAAAGAAATAAAGATTGCTCCGGTAAGTACACTACGAATTCCTATATCGAGGATATAATTGTCAATTATTGGAAGAAGATTTCCTGAAAGATAAGCAATAATTGAAATTATTATTACTAATATGAATTTAAAGTTATATGGCTGCATATTAAACTTACGTAATATGAAAATAAACTTTATTATATGAAAAAAGGTTTTAGATATAAGTGATGCAAGTGCAGCACCAATTATCCCAAACAATGGAATAAAAATAATGTTTGTGATAATAATTAAAACAATCAGGATAATCATGAATAAACCCTGTTTTCTATAAAACTCTGAATTTTCAATTATTCGGGCACTTGCACCAGATAACATGTCTATTACATGTGAAAGCCCGATGATAACGATAACCCACTTTCCAGGAATAAAAGCGTAACCTAAAATTTCAAAAATGTTTCTTTCGTTGACCAATATACCTATAAATAATAAACTTCCTATTAAAAATTGCGTGATACTTGTTTTATGATATATATCTTTTATCATAGATAAATTTCTATTCTTAAATGAATCTGTAATAAATGCTGCAGAGATTTTTAAAATTGCCCTTGAAGGCATAATTACTAATGTACCAAAGAAAAAACATGTTGCGTATATTCCAGCATCATCCAGGCCAAGATAAGAATCAACCATAACCCGGGCAATATTTACAGTTAATATACTGGATGAGCTAGTTACAATTCCATAAAAACTAACACTCATCATTGGTTTTACCAACTCCTTGTCTATTAAACCTTTTCTGGGTATATACGATAATTGTCCATCTTTTAATAAAAGAAGTGAAATTATTAAAAAAGGAACTGTATAGGAAAATACATAGAAATATAAAAAACGGTTAAATGAGATATATTCAAATACAAATATGAGAATGAATATAATAATAACAATCCTAAGTAAAAATTCTTTTAGGAATAATCCCCTGGAGGCATTGAACAAAACCTTATTATAATGATCATGAAGATTAAACAAAATTGTAAACAGAGCCAGAGGATAGATTAAGTAACTATACTGAACTAATAAATCTGACTTATTATTATCATTAGTGATAACCAAAGGTTCAATAAAATAAAATACAACTGCTACAATCAAAAAACCTACAAAGGCAACCAATATTCCAAGAAACAAGAATCCATTGTGCCAACCACTACTATCTCTGAAATAAGGAAACATTCTTGTGGTTGCACTTACAAATCCAAGACTGGCCAATTGAGTAAAAATCGCAGAATATGATACCATTACTACAACTAATCCAATCTGGTCAGTTGTAAGAAACCTCGGAAACATAATACCGGAAGTAATGAAGCCCAATATAGCACCTCCATAAATGAATATAGTCCCCCGTATTGATTGCTTTTTAATTTCTCCCACAGCCTGTTATTTCTCAAGAAGGTTAAAATTAAGAGGTGTACCTTTTTCAATATCTGTATTTGCCTTCATTCCAAGCACATCCCAGTAATAGCGTGGATGCATACCCATTCCCGGCCGGATTGATCGCATATTTTCCCGTGTAATTATTTCTCCCTTTGCAATATTTTCAACAGCAAACAGTGAACGGCCAAATACCCTGCTTTTTTTTACCTTGTCGGTTAATTCATAGCTGACTTGCCCAACTGCTAATTCTGCTTCCCTTACTGCTTTAACCATTTGTGAAAATTCTTCAAAATCAAGCGAAAAAGCTGCATCGGGTCCCCCAATGGATTTGTCCAGAATAAAGTGCTTTTCTATTACTCTGGCACCTAATGTAGTAGCTGCAACTGGTACAGTTATTCCAAGCGTATGGTCTGACAATCCAGTTTCTACCTT
>CAYLZH010000024.1:0-27741 GCA_964388245.1 uncultured Bacteroidales bacterium | reverse complement strand
ACTCATCGTAAGTGACCAATACCGTATCGAAAAAGGTACACGTGCCCTGTTGTGCAGCCACCCAATAATAGCCATTGTTACCTGCCAGCAAGGTAGCTATAGTGTCGCCAGTTGACCATAAATAGGTGGCACTATCGATAGTGGCATCCAAAGTTACCGGGCTTGTATTGCAGATTCCGGAAATGTTCCCGCCAAGGTCGAGGGAGTCGGGGTGGAGGCTTACCGAAATAGTATCAAGAACTCCGCAATAGTCGTCGAAGTTGGTAATTTCGGGCCACCAATTGCCCTGACAGTTTATGGTTGCTGTATCGGAGAACACCGAATCGCTATTGAAATCGTTAACCCAGACAAAATCTGCGTAGGGATAATCAAAGTGCAAGGAGATTGGTTGCCCCTCACATAAAATCGTATCCTCGTTAAGTTCTATATTAACAACCGGTAGGATGTAAAGCATCTTTTTCAGTTCATCAAGATTTCCATCCCTGTAGCGTTTTAGGCTAATTTCATACGCACCTGGTTCTGAAAATACATGGTATATACTATCGGTATTTGCTATATTGACCACACCAACTACGGGATCGGTGTATGTCCACCGTATGGAGTCCATAGCTGTGTTGGTTAGAGTATGTATCAAAGTTGTATCTCCAAAGCAGCGGTTTTCAAATAGAATGTTTTTATCAAGATATGGCACAAAGAATTGTGGAAAACCTTGGACTGCCCCGCCACCATAATAGCCAGCCCAATCTTCAATTCCATATAAATCCCAGATACATGCACTTCCTTGTTGATTTGGATTGTGTATAACATTTATATCCAGAATATCTCCACCATAACTTATTGAATTTGTGTAAAGTTTTTGATCCGGCCCTAATTGAATATGATTTCCTTTATTAGTCCAATATCCCGAATTATAAATTGAAATATTCGTATTTGAGTTTACTATTAAATTAGAGTCTCCAGCTAAAAGGTTAAATTGTTGTACATGTGTTACTCCGGGATAACTTAGGTTGCATCCCAAGTAATAACAATTGTAATGCCTACCTGTATAAAGTAATGTACCATCAGGTGAAAATTCTACATCTCGCGGTCGTTCTATCGTAATTTGAACTGGATTTGAAACAATACCTGTCGAAATGTTGAACTTGAAAAGCTCCACAGTATTTAAACCATTACTTGCCATAGCAATATAATTACCACCTGGTGAGATTTTCATGCGCCCCCATCCGTTTCGGTTAAAAGGGTCCGGTAATGGGTTGTTTTCCTGTTGCGATAGCCCAACATTACTTACTACTGTCTGTAAGTTTGTCTGGTATCCGGGCATTACCAACTGAATACCGTCTTTTGTAACCAGAAAAGACAGAAAAGTATTACTTTGGTTGTCGTGACCAACTACCCAAATATCTTTTCCATTGGCATGGTAGGTGGCTGACAATTTGGGAACTGCCGAATTGCATAAGGGAATATTGGGAGGAAATAAAACTCCCCCCAGCCCATTGTTTAAGCTCATATCAATTTCGGTAGCCCGTATCCCCATACTGTAACTGGGAAATCCGGTGGTAAGTAAATAATACCTACCCTCATATCCGGGATGCGGAATAAAAAGGTTCGTGCCTAAGTATGTCCCGGTTAAAGGTAATGGAGTCACGATAGTATCATAGTTGCCATTCCAAAGAGTTTCACCATTGGTATATAATAAAAGGTTACCATCTTTATCGCTAAGAGTGGCATTTCCGTTGCCACCACAAAAAAAGAACTCTATATCACCTGATATATTAGGAGGAGCATTTATAGCTATTGGACCTGAATCGGTAAAAACCACTAAATTATCAATTAGGCCAAATATCCAATTATCCGCTTCGCCCTGGGCAAGTATGCCAAAACTGGTGAAAAAAACAAGAGCTGTGAAAAGAATAAACAGTTTCATATATAATGAAAATTTCAGTTTTCTTTAAATGATAAATGCAAACACACTATTTGATTATCACAAATTTAACATGTTTTACATTATTGCCTAAAATAAGTTGTAATGTATAGGTACCAGAAGTACAGTTTTGCATGTTAATTTGATGCTCATGTTCGCCAGCAGGTAATTTGTTGTTCGATAACTCTTTTACTATTCTACCATCGAAGCTGTATATCTTGAATCTAATTGTTTTTTCTTCACTCAAAAGCAAACGTAGCTTTAACAGGCCTGATGATGGATTTGGATAAAGAAATACAAGTTCATTTTTTTCATCAGTTAAAATATCGACCTGGTTTTTGCTTCCGGCAATACTTATTTTTCCTTCGGAGAATTTTTCGTCCCCTTTTATCCATTTTCGTATACTAATGCTTTTTGTACTCTTATTCGACGGCCCCCATAAGCTAATTGTAAAACTTTCCCCTTCTGATAAGCCTTCTTCAAAAGGGGTTGTAATATCATCGCCATAAATTACAACCCCTGAATGATTTCCCTGATAAATTGTGTAACCCGCTAATTGTCCGTTTTCACCTATAACCTTTATTTCATCACCGATGGCAGGTTCGGTATCCCAACTGTTATTTGGGATTACCAATAGCATACAAACTCCAGTATTTAAGTCATTGTAAGCAGTTGTTTTATTTTTGTCTTTCGGAGCAAAAATTGTTTTTGTTCCCTGAAAGTTGTCGTTTGCCTGATAGAAGAAATTGTAATTATTTGTAACATTGGCCAGGTAACCCTCGCCAGGTTTCAACATACCAATATTATTTATACCAAATTGCTGCCAGTACACACTTCCGTCTTCATCTTTTACAATAATCAGATCATTGCCCAGGGCGGCAAATTGAACAGTAGGAAGACTCTCAGTTGTCCTTGGATAACCCAAATGATACCATGTTGAACTGGTGGTGTCCAAATCAAATATTATATCCTCCGGACATTTCAGATGCCCTTTCATATACAAGTTTTGATCTGATTTCATCTTAATCTGATAGCCTTCTTCAGGTATATAACCAGGAATATCAACTATATTAAACTGTGGCCAATATACTAATCCATCTTGATTTTTCATAATATCCACTTCCAAATCAATTCCTTGTTCTTCGAAAGGTAAATTTACATCATCATGTCCAAAAGGATTTATGTAGGTAGAAAAATGAGACCAGCCTTGTGGCAGGAATATTTCCTGGTCGGAGCCTACCAATATATCTGCAACGATCCTACAGCCGTTGGCATCGGTAATGGTAAGCTGGTAAACCGAGCTGTCGGTTTGGGCATAGAATTCAGTTACCGGGAAACCATTGTTCCACTGGTACTGGTAGGGTGGAGTTCCATTGGTTACAAATATTTCTGCATAAGCATCACAGCTTGCTAAACAAGATGCATCACTTGTTGCAAACGAGTCAGTTTGCATATGGATATATGGCTCAATAGGTAAAATGTCATAAGTAGTACAAATTTCTCCGTTACATGCGGTATCAGTTAATACCACGATCAGATTGCTTGTCATATTCTGGATAAGGTTAAAAGTACAAGAGTCACCATAGGCCTACAGGTTTGTTATAACACCCCCTCCAAGCCAGGTTATTGCCAGGTTGGATGTGTTTCCAAGCAATTCAACTGTATAATTAACTGTATCATTACAATCATGGTTAGTTTCATATTGTGGGCAAATCTGGAATGTTATATCATCCATATGGATCGACATACCAGATAAATTTCCAATTGGAGGCAAGTACAGCTGGGGGAATATACATAATTTTTCTTCGCCTTTGTACTCAAAGCAATCAGTTTCAACCTCAACATGTCATAGTGTTGTATCCTGGAGTTGTTGTACAGAACCTGAATCTTGTTCCATTGGCAAGTTTACAGGATAGTTTACTATCGTTGTAAAATTATTTACAGTGGTATCGTTTACAAATGGATCATTCGTAAAAGCAAAAACTATTTCCCCGTTTGAATAAGAAAATGCTTTTAGTGCTATATAACTAAACCTAATTTTGTAATATTGCCCAGAATCAAGGAAAAAGGTATTTGTACTAACACTGGTTTCTTTAATTGATGTTACAACTCCATTTGAATTATAATTAAGAGCAGTAGCCATTCCCATAAAGTGATTCAATGTACTATTTACATCATAAGGTAGAATATGTGGGGATCCAATAGTAAGGGTATCCCAACAGTTAACCTGGTTCAGTTCAAACGGACTCCCATGCTCGACGCCTGTATTATCATATTCATTGTTAACAATATTCTGCATGTTTGGATCTTCAAAGTCGTAATTTGCAAGTCGGGTGCATCCCGGACAACAGTTTGTCTGACTCATTACAGAGGACGTAATGAAACCTGCCAAAAGGAATAGAATAAGCTTGTTCATAGTTTATTAATTTAGTTAGATTTAAAATTAGAATATTAATATATACTGTAATCACTTGAAAATGCAGTCGATTCCTCTTTTTAGGATATGTTACAATTAAAGTATGTGGGGATTTTTTTTGAGAATCAAAAGATTATGCACAAGTAGGTATTGTACAAGATTGAAATATGTTACAATTGTTTTCAACATTCAAACAGATAATTATTGCCCATATCTATTAGTGTAAAAAACAGGGTAAACCTTTCCATCATACTATGAAATAGTTTGCAGGACTTGTAAGTATAATTAAATAAGGATGTTATGGCGTAGAAAAAAATGGTTGGGAAAAATGATAAAATGAAGGATGTCTGTAAGAAAATAAAAAAGCCACTCATTTGAGTGGCTTATGTTGAATTGACATATATCTCTAATCGTCTTCTTCCTGTTCTGCTTCGTATGCTTTTAGGAGTTTGTCCTGGATTTCGCCTGGTACCTGTTCGTAGCTGGCGAAGCTCATCGTGTAGGTTGCCCGGCCACTGGTTAAGGAACTCAGGGCAGTCGAATACTTGTTCATTTCGGCCAATGGTACCCTGGCTTTTAGTTTTTCAAAACCACTTTCCGAACTCATTCCTTCAATTATCGACCTTCGTCCCTGTAAGTCGCTCATTACATCACCCATATAATCAGATGGTACTAAAACCTCGACATTATAAACCGGCTCAAGGATTTTTGGCCCGGCATCTTTAAAGGCCATCCTAAAGGCGTTCCGCCCCGCCAATTTAAATGAAATTTCATTTGAATCGACAGGGTGCATTTTTCCATCATATACTGAAATACGGATATCACGCGCATATGAACCGGTTAATGGCCCTTCTTCCATTTTTTCCATTACTCCCTTAAGGATGGCTGGTAAGAAACGTGCGTCGATTGATCCGCCTACAATACAATTAAAAAATATAAGCTTACCGCCCCACTTCAGAAGGTGTTCATCTTTCCCCCGAACGTTTACATTAATTTCTTTTCCACCAATTTTAAACTTTACCGGATCGGCCATTCCTTCCGAATAAGGTTCAATTACCATATGGACCTCACCAAACTGGCCACTACCACCCGATTGCTTCTTATGACGGTAAGTAGCCTGTGCCTGTTTTGTAATTGTTTCGCGATATGGTATTTTTGGAGCAATAAATTCAGTTTCAATTTTATAAATGTTGTCTAAGTGCCATTTTAAAATATTTAAATGGTATTCGCCCTGACCAAAAACAACAACCTGCTTTAATTCTTTTGAGAATTCAATTAAGATTGTTGGATCGATCTGATGCATCCTGTTGAGTGCTTCTGCCATTTTTTCTTCATCGCCTTCAGCCAGTGGTCGAATTGCTGAACGGAATTTTGGCTCAGGGAATGTGATAGCAGGATAGGTCCAGTCGTTTCCAGCCTGATTGAGGGTATGATCGGTTTTTGTGTTTTTTAATTTCACAGTTCCACCGATATCCCCAGCATGCATTGTTCCAACTTTATCACGCTTTTTCCCGGCACATGCAAAAATTTGTGAAATCCTTTCCTTCGAGTTTGTATTGTAATTTGTAAGGTCGTTGGCTTCTGAAATAGATCCTGACATTACTTTAAAATAATTGACCTCACCAATGTGGGGCTCAATCGAGGTTTTGAAGAAAAACAATGAAGCAGGTCCGTTTGGATCACACTTTACTTCAGTATCTTCACTATTGATTACGCCTGGCATATCAACAGCGGTAGGTGCAGTTTCAACAAGGAAATCCATAAGGCGGTCGACACCGATATTGGATTTTGCAGAAACACAGAAAACCGGGAAAATACCCCGTTGAATCAATCCGTCGCGAATACCTTTACTCATCTCTTCGTCAGTAAGCGTTTCATTTTCGAAGAAGATCTCCATCAGGTTTTCATCACTTTCGGCTGCTTTCTCGATCAACTCAGAATGCAGCTCTTCAGCCCGATCCATTTCACTTGCCGGGATATCGACAATTTCGGCTTTTCCACCATCGGTCGCATATTTATACATCTTCATTTTAACAACATCAATAATGCTATTGAATGAAGCACCTGTCTCAACCGGATATTGTGCAACGATGATGTTGCCCCCAAATCTTTCTTTCAGGGTTTCAATGCTTTTATCGAAGTTTGCTTTGTCATGATCCAATTGGTTCACAACAAACATAAGTGGTTTATTTAAGCGTTGGGAATGACGACCCTGAATCTCTGTTCCTACCTCAACACCATTTTGGGCATTTACAACCATAACAGCAAGGTCAGTAACAGCATATGAAGTTATTGAGCCACCTACAAAATCATCGAGGCCCGGATTATCGATAAGGTTTATTTTATGTCCTTTCCATTCTGAATATAAAACTGTTGAAAATATTGAGTTCTCATTTTCGTGCTCAATATCATTGTAATCCGAAACAGTATTTTTACTTCCAACATCTCCCCTTCTGTCGATTAATCCGCCCTGGAATAAAATACTTTCAGCTAAAGTAGTTTTTCCGGAACCCGTATTTCCAACAAAGGAAATATTTTTGATCAGGTTACTCTCGTAAATTTTCATTCTTTACCGCAATTTAATTTATTATTATTTTAACTATTTGTCAGGTATAAAAAAAGAGGTCAAAACTAATCATTTTTTAAAAATTAACAAACAGGGTTGTTAATATGATTGACAGCTGCAAGTATCAGAAAACAAGCAAGTTAAATAGTTATGTGTAATTATTATACATTTTGTATATATAAAATGGCAGTTACGCATTAAAATTTTATCTATTTTCTCAATCATGTGAAACAAAATTGCTGCTCATTTTTGGCGATCAGGGATCATAGTCTCCAAAACATTTTCCACATGCAATGTTGATAGTTTAGAGAAATGAATTTAAAGTTTCTAATAATCAGTCTGTTTGATAGGATAAGGAGCTTGTCCCAAGGCCTATCTAAATAATTTGACGTATTTTCTTGTTTAATAGAAATTTCCTTTATCTTTGCACACCAATTTGTTAAAAAATTAAATAAGGATATAAAAGCTGTAAAATGCCGACAATTCAACAATTAGTAAGGAAAAGTAGAAACAAACTGGTTGATAAAAGTAAAGCGCCTGCACTGGACTCATGTCCACAGCGACGTGGAGTTTGTTTGCGTGTATACACAACTACCCCTAAAAAGCCTAACTCTGCCATGCGTAAGGTAGCAAGGGTAAGGCTAACAAATCAGAAAGAAGTGAATGCCTATATTCCCGGCGAAGGACACAACCTGCAGGAACACTCTATTGTAATGATCCGCGGAGGAAGGGTGAAAGATTTACCCGGTGTTCGATACCATATAATAAGAGGAGCTCTCGATACTTCAGGAGTTGAGGGACGTACCCAACGCCGGTCGAAGTATGGGACTAAAAGGCCAAAACAGAAGAAATAATATAATAGTTTTTAGAAATGAGAAAGGCTAAACCGAAGAAACGGATCTTATTGCCAGACCCTAAATACAATGATGTATTGGTAACAAGGTTTGTCAACGACCTTATGATGAGCGGGAAAAAGAATCTTTCGTTCCAGATTTTCTATGATGCCATGGATATTATTGGGCAGAAAATGAAAAATACGGAGCTCACACCACTTGAAATCTGGAAAAAAGCTTTAGACAACATTACACCGGCAGTTGAAGTTAAAAGTCGTCGTGTAGGAGGTGCAACATTCCAGGTACCCACGGAAATCAGACCATCTCGTAAACGATCAATCAGTATTAAAAACATGATCGCTTTTGCAAGGAAACGGAACGGTCGGTCGATGGGCGAAAAGCTCGCAGCAGAAATTATGGCTGCTTACAACGATGAAGGCGGTGCATTTAAAAAGAAGGAAGATACCCATAGAATGGCAGAAGCCAACAAAGCATTTGCCCATTTCAGGTTTTAACAAAGTTATGGAAGGTAGTCTCCAAAATACCCGCAACATTGGCATAATGGCCCATATCGATGCCGGAAAAACAACCACTACAGAGCGGATATTGTTTTTTACCGGAAAAACTCATCGTATTGGCGAGGTTCATGACGGAGCCGCTACCATGGACTGGATGGTCCAGGAACAGGAAAGAGGCATAACAATTACTTCCGCTGCTACTACTACCTATTGGAATTACCAGGATGATCAATATAAAATTAATATTATTGATACACCCGGGCATGTTGATTTTACAGTTGAGGTAGAACGATCGTTGCGGATTCTCGATGGAGCAGTTGCGGTGTTTTGTGCAGTTGGTGGAGTAGAGCCACAATCAGAAACAGTATGGCGCCAGGCCGATAAATACAATGTTCCCCGAATTGCTTTTGTTAATAAAATGGACCGTGTTGGTTCAGATTTTTTTAGTGTTGTTAACCAAATCGAAGAAAAATTAGGAGCTAATCCGATTCCTGTACAGATTCCTATTGGTTCAGAGGAAGATTTCAGGGGGGTTGTTGACCTAATCGAAAATAAAGCAGTTGTTTGGTATGAGGATGGGAGTAGTGGAATAAAATACGAGTTAGAAGATATTCCACATGAAATGACCGACGAAGTTCACGAGTGGCGCGAAAAACTGATTGAATCGATTGCAGAGTACGATGATGCTTTGTTAGAACGTTTTTTTGATGATCCTGAATCGATTACACCTGGTGAAATTAGAAAGGTTATTCGAAAAGCAACCATAAACCGCACAATTATTCCTGTAATGTGTGGATCAGCTTTTAAAAACAAAGGAGTTCAACGTTTGTTAGATGCAATCGTTACATTTCTACCTAGCCCAATTGACAAAGGTGCAGTAAAGGGAATAAATCCAAATAATCATAATGAATTAGTAAGAAAGCCTGAAGATAAAGAACCATTGGCCGGACTTGCATTTAAAATTGCTACCGATCCTTTTGTCGGGCGCTTAGCTTTTATTCGTGTTTATTCTGGTAGGCTAAAAGCAAATAGTCAGGTGCTGAATTTACGTACCGGCAAGAAAGAACGTATCACAAGGTTGTATCAAATGCATGCCAATAAGCAAATTCCAAAGGAGTTTATTAGCGCTGGTGATATTTGCGCTGCTGTTGGATTTAAAGACCTTCGAACTGGTGATACATTATGTGAATCAAAACATCCGATATTATTAGAATCGATGTCCTTTCCTGATCCTGTAATTGGAGTAGCTATTGAACCAAAAACCCAGGCTTCAGTTGACAAACTGGGCATTGCCCTTGGTAAACTTGCCGAAGAGGATCCTACATTTCAGGTAAAAACAGATCCTGATTCCGGTCAAACTGTGATAAGTGGAATGGGTGAACTACATCTTGAAATTCTTATTGACAGGCTCAAACGAGAATTTAACATAGAATGTAGCCAGGGTGCACCGCAGGTTGCTTATAAGGAAGCATTAACTCACAGTATTGAGCACCGCGAGGTATTTAAGAAGCAAACTGGCGGTAGAGGAAAATTTGCCGATATCATAATCCGGATTTCGCCTGTCGACGATGGATATTCGGGTCTTCAGTTTGTGAATGAGATTAAGGGAGGAAGTATTCCAAAAGAATTTATTCCTTCAGTTGAAAAGGGATTTAAACTTGCTATGTCGAACGGGCCGCTGGCAAATTATCCTGTCGATAGTCTGAAGGTGGTTTTACTCGATGGATCGTACCATCCTGTAGACTCCGATCATTTATCCTTCGAAATTGCTGCCCGTCAGGCTTTCAGGCATGCTGCCGCAAAAGCCAAACCGGTATTATTAGAACCGGTTATGAGCGCCGAGGTTGTGACACCAGAGGAGTACATGGGCGATGTTATAAGTGATTTTAACAAACGTCGTGGCCAAATTGCCGGTATGGAAGAAAAATCGGGATCACGCGTGATAAAGGCGAAAGTCCCCCTTGCCGAAAAATTCGGATATGTAACAATTCTACGTACGATAACCTCCGGAAGGGCTACATCAAGTATGGAATTTTCACATTATGAAGAAATTCCAACCAACATAGCAGATAAAATCATCAGCAAAACAAAAGGGAAAATATTAGTTTAATTAAGTATAAATGTTAAAATGAGCCAAAAGATTCGGATTAAATTGAAATCTTACGATCACAATCTCGTCGACAAATCGGCAGAAAAGATTGTAAAAACTGTTAAGACTACCGGTGCAGTAGTAAGTGGCCCGATACCGCTTCCAACGCACAAACGCATTTTTACAGTTTTGCGGTCTCCTTTCGTGAATAAAAAATCGAGGGAACAATTCCAACTTTCATCTTATAAGAGGCTTCTCGATATTTACAGTTCGACTGCTAAAACCATCGATGCCTTAATGAAATTGGAATTGCCGAGCGGAGTCGAGGTTGAGATTAAAGTCTGATAAATTTTAAAATTTTAATTATGCCAGGATTAATAGGGAAAAAAATAGGTATGACATCTATTTTCAGTGCCGAGGGCAAAAATGTGCCATGCACTGTTATTGAAGCTGGTCCTTGTGTTGTTACACAAATAAAGACCAGGGAGAAGGATGGCTATGATGCAGTACAAATTGCATTCGAAGACAAAAGAGAAAAGAATAGCACAAAGGCGCTTGTAGGGCACTTCAAGAAAGCAAATACTCCTCCAAAGCGAAAAGTTGCAGAGTTTAAAGGTGTGTTCGATCATGTTAAGCTCGGTGATGTAATAAATGTTGGTGAAACATTGAAGCACGACCGATGGATTGATGTAACAGGCATCAGTAAGGGAAAAGGATTTCAGGGAGTAGTACGCCGTCATGGTTTTAAGGGCGTTGGCGATGCTACACATGGTCAGCATAACAGGTTGAGAGCACCAGGATCGCTTGGAGCATCATCTTATCCATCACGCGTATTTAAAGGAATGCGAATGGCAGGACAAATGGGAGGCGACAAAGTTAAAGTTATCAATATTAGTATTGTTAAACTTATTCCTGAGAAGAATATTTTAGTTGTTAAAGGATCTGTACCCGGTCCAAATGGTTCATATTTAATTATCAATAAGTAAGATGGAATTATCTGTATATAAAATCTCCGGTGAAGATACAGGTCGTAAAATCCAGCTCGACGATGGAATATTTTCGATCAAGCCAAACGACCATGCCATTTATCTTGATGTTAAACAACACATGGCCAATAAACGCCAGGGTACCTCTAAGACAAAAGAAAGGTCAGAAATTAAAGGAAGTACCAGAAAGATAAAAAGGCAAAAAGGAACAGGAACTGCCCGTGCAGGAAGTATAAAGTCTCCATTGTTTAAAGGAGGAGGTAGAACATTTGGTCCTCGTCCGCGCGATTATTCGTTTAAACTGAACAAGAAAGTCAAGCAACTTGCACGTAAATCAGCCCTTACATATAAGGCACAGGAAAACAATATCATCATTATCGAGGATTTTGTTTTTGAAAGCCCAAAAACAAGGGAATTTGTTGCAATGCAGAAAAATTTGAATGTTGATGATAAAAAAGTTGTTTTAGTTATCAACGAAACAAATAAAAGTATATATTTGTCGTCCAGGAATTTGAAGAGAAGTAAAGTTGTAAGAGCTTCGGATTTAAATACTTACGACATTTTAAATAACTCAACTTTGCTCCTGACAGAAAGCTCAATTGACGTTTTGGAGAAAATTTTTAGCAATTAGGAGGCAGAGAAATGGATATAATTAAAAAACCTGTAATAACAGAAAAGATGACCCAATTGGGCGAAAAGCTCAACAGGTACGCTTTTATTGTTGAGAAAAAAGCCAATAAAATTCAAATAAAACAAGCTGTTGAAGAATTGTACGGCGTACAGGTCGAAGCTGTTAAGACACAAATTTATGGCGGAAAACGTAAATCAAGATTTACTCGAACCGGCATAATTTCCGGAAAAGCCCCTTCGTACAAAAAAGCCATTGTAAGTGTGGCCGAAGGAGATATAATTGATTTCTATAGCAATATCTAAGAGACATGGGATTACGAAAATTAAAACCCACAACACCGGGTCAACGACATAAAATTGTAAGTACTTTTGAAGAGATTACTGCCAGTAAACCTGAAAAGTCCTTGTTGGCTCCTATCAAAAAATCCGGTGGACGGAACAATTCCGGGAAAATGACCATGCGTTATATGGGCGGAGGTCATAAAAGAAGATACCGGATTATCGATTTCAAAAGAGATAAAGATGGTATGCCTGCTACTGTTAAAACAATTGAATACGATCCAAACCGGACTTCAAGAATTGCTTTAGTTGAATATAGCGATGGCGAAAAGCGATATATTGTAGCACCACACGGATTAAAGGTCGATACACTTATCGAATCCGGAAAAGGTGTTGCACCGGAAGTTGGAAACACATTGTTTTTATCCGAAATTCCACTTGGTACAATAGTTCATAATATTGAGCTGTATCCTGGACAGGGCGGAGTTTTTGCGCGAAGTGCAGGATCATTTGCTCAACTAACATCGCGTGAAGGGAAATATGCCCTTTTAAAAATGCCATCTGGTGAAGTACGTCGTGTATTAGTAACCTGTCGAGCTACAATAGGAAGCGTGTCGAATTCTGATCATCAGCTTGAGCGGTCAGGAAAAGCCGGACGTACACGTTGGTTAGGCCGTCGTCCACGAGTTCGTGGTGTTGTTATGAATCCGGTAGATCACCCAATGGGTGGTGGCGAAGGACGTGCATCAGGAGGATTACCACGTTCAAGAAATGGTATACCTGCAAAAGGTTATAAAACACGGAATAAGAAGAAAGCCTCGAATAAGTATATTATTGAAAGAAGAAAGTAAATTGAATAATTAGTAGTTATGAGCAGATCATTAAAGAAAGGCCCATTTATAGACTATAAGCTTGACCGCAAAGTTGTAGCAATGAACGATAGCGGGAAAAAATCTGTGATCAAAACATGGGCACGTCGCTCAATGATATCACCCGATTTTGTCGGACATACATTTGCAGTTCATAATGGGAATAAGTTTATTCCGGTTTATGTTACAGAAAACATGGTTGGACATAAACTTGGAGAGTTTTCGCCAACACGTACTTATAGAGGTCATGCCGGCAATAAGAAGAGATAAATGATTGCCACTGTAGAGTTTCAATAATATTCAAAGCAAGAACCATGGGCGCACGAAAAAGAAAAGCGGCTGAATTAGCCAAAGAAAAAAGAAGCAAAATGTATTATGCTTCGCTACGCAATTGTCCTACATCGCCTCGTAAAATGAGGCTGGTTGCTGATATGATCAGGGGAATGGAAGTAAACCAGGCATTAAATATACTGCGATACAGTAAAAAAGAAGCTGCAAACAGGGTTGAGAAACTTCTGCTTTCAGCCATAGCAAACTGGCAGGCAAAGAATGAAGGTGTCAGGCTCGAAGAAAGTGAACTTTTTGTAAGCGAAATCTTTGTTGATTCAGCAAGAATTTTAAAAAGATTAAGACCGGCACCACAAGGACGGGCACACAGGATCAGGAAAAGATCAAATCATGTAACATTGTATGTTGATAGTAATGTAAGCGAAATGTTCGATGTTGAAGATGATGTCGAAGAAGAAACCGAAAACGAATAAGGAATTGTAATGGGACAAAAAGTTAATCCAATAGGAAATAGGTTAGGAATCATTAAAGGATGGGATTCGAATTGGTTCGGTGGTAAAAACTATGCCGATAAAATTGTCGAAGACAATAAGATCCGTAAGTATCTTAATGCCCGTCTTGCCAAAGCCAGCATCTCCCGAATTATTATCGAACGAACTCTTAAGTTAGTTACAGTTACTGTACATACAGCACGGCCTGGAATTATTATCGGAAAAGGAGGCCAGGAAGTTGACAAACTAAAAGAAGAATTAAAGAAGATTACAAAGAAAGAAGTTCAGATAAATATCTTCGAAATTAAACGACCCGAACTCGATGCAATAATCGTAGGTAATAATATCGCCCGCCAGTTGGAAGGAAGGATAGCGTACCGGCGTGCTATTAAAATGGCAATTGCCTCGACAATGAGAATGGGAGCCGAAGGAATTAAAGTTCAGATTTCAGGTCGGTTAAACGGAGCCGAAATGGCCCGATCAGAAATGTATAAAGAGGGACGAACTCCACTGCACACATTACGTGCCGATATTGACTATGCACTTTCCGAAGCCGATACAAAAGTAGGTAAGATAGGTGTAAAGGTTTGGATCTGCAAAGGCGAGCTATATGGAAAACGTGACTTGTCACCAAATGTAGGCTTCAAAGAGCAGAAAGGACAATCGGGTGGGTTCAAGAGAAGAAGAAATAAATAAAAGTCGTACGATTGAAAAGTAGCAATCGAATAAAATTTTACGAATAATGTTACAACCCAAGAAAACAAAATACAGACGACAGCAAAAAGGCCGGATGAAAGGAAATGCACAACGGGGTCATCAACTGGCGTTCGGTTCGTTTGGAATTAAAGCATTACAGGAGTCGTGGATTACCGGTAGGCAAATCGAAGCTGCCCGTCAGGCTGTTACAAGGCATATGAAACGTGAAGGCCAGATTTGGATTCGAATATTTCCCGACAAACCCATTACCAAGAAACCTGCCGAAGTAAGGATGGGAAAAGGAAAAGGAGCTCCTGAGATGTTTGTTGCAAGAGTATCACCAGGGAGAATTTTGTTTGAAGCCGAAGGAGTACCTTTAAAAGTAGCAAAGGAAGCCCTACGTCTTGCAGCACAGAAAATGCCGATTACAACAAAATTTATTGTTAGGAACGATTACGTTGAATAAGCAAGATTAAGTAAATGAAAAATTCAGAAATTATTCAGTTAACGAATAAAGAGCTACTCGAACGATTAGATGAGGAAAAAACAATCTTATCTAAATTAAGATTGAATCATGCAGTTTCACCATTGGACAATCCTCACAAAATTTCAGGTTCCAGAAGAAATGTAGCCAGATTAAATACAGAGATCAGAAAGCGGGAGATAAACGGAACACTTAATAACGAGCAGGAAAATAGTAATGGAAACTAGAAATTTAAGAAAAGAATTAGTAGGTGTTGTTGTTAGCAATAAGATGGAAAAGTCCATTGTTATAGCTGTAAAACGCAAAGAAAAACATCCCATTTACGGTAAATTCCTGAACAGAACCTCGAAATTTGCCGCACACGACGAGAAAAACGACTGTAACATTGGCGATACAGTAAAGATAATGGAAACCCGTCCGCTTAGCAAAAACAAGCGATGGAGGTTAGTTGAAATAGTAGAAAGAGCGAAGTAATCATGATTCAACAGGAAAGCAGACTGTCAGTTGCCGATAATAGTGGCGCAAAAGAAGTATTATGTATCCGGGTACTTGGTGGTACACGAAAAAGATATGCAAGTATTGGCGACAATATAATTGTAACCATTAAAACTGCACTCCCTTCAGGAGAAATTAAAAAAGGTACGGTTACAAAAGCAGTAGTTGTACGAACAAAAAAGGAAATCAGAAGGCCCGACGGATCATATATCCGGTTCGACGACAACGCATGTGTACTTTTAAATCAGGCAGACGAAATGCGTGGAACCCGTATTTTTGGGCCGGTTGCACGTGAATTGCGGGAAAAACAATATATGAAAATTATATCATTAGCCCCGGAGGTGCTGTAATAGAAAAATACAAAAGAAATGCGGAAGAAACTACACATAAAAAAAGGGGATCAGGTTATTGTAATAACCGGTGAGTATAGTGGACAGCAAGGAAAAGTTTTGGAGGTTATTACCGACAAAAGCCGTGCTATTGTCGAAGGAGTAAATATGGTCTCGAAACATACTAAGCCTAATGCAAATACTCCCCAGGGCGGAATCATAAAAAAAGAAGCACCTATCCACATATCAAACATATTACCAGTCGATCCATCGACCGGGGAAGCAACCAGGGTAGGACGCAGATTAAATGAGAAAACAAATAAGTTAGAACGGTACGCGAAAAAATCAGGTGAGGAGATCAAATAATGGAATATACGCCTAATCTAAGAAAGAAATATACCGATGATATAGTTCCTGCACTGCAGAAAGAATTTGGTTATTCTAGCTATATGCAGGTGCCACGATTGGTTAAAATAGTTTTAAACCAAGGCGTTGGAAAAGCTATTACCGATAAAAAATTAATTGATACAGCACAGAAAGAGCTAAGTGATATTGCTGGTCAAAAAGCAGTTCAAACTGTTTCCAAAAAAGATATCTCAAACTTTAAACTAAGAAAAAAGATGCCAATTGGCCTGAAAGTAACACTTCGTCGCGAGCGCATGTACGAATTCTTAGAAAGACTGATATCTGTTTCCCTACCACGGATACGGGATTTCCGTGGCATCAATTTTAAGTTTGATGGAAAAGGAAATTACTCGTTGGGGATAAGTGAACAAATAATATTTCCCGAGATCGAAATTGATAAAATTAATACCATTTTGGGTCTGGATATAACATTTGTTACCACTGCCAATACCGACGAAGAAGGATACGCTTTGTTGAAAGAGTTTGGTTTACCATTTAAAAATATTAAAAAGAACTAATTCATGGCAAAAGAATCGATGAAAGCCCGCGAAGTAAAGCGGAAAAAGCTTATTGAAAAATATGCTGAAAAACGGGCACGGTTAAAGGCAGAAGGTGATTATGTCGGATTACAGAAATTACCTAAAAACTCGACACCAATCAGGTATCATAACCGCTGTAAAATTACAGGTAGGCCAAAAGGATACATGCGCCAGTTTGGAATTAGTAGGATTACTTTCAGGGAAATGGCATCGGCCGGATTAATTCCCGGAGTTAAAAAAGCGAGTTGGTAATATAATAATAAGTACGAAAATGACAGATCCAATTTCAGATTATCTGACCAGGGTAAGGAATGCTATCATGGCAAAGCACAAGATAGTCGAGATACCTGCATCAAATATCAAAAAAGAAATAACAAAACTTCTTTATGATAAGGGATATATCCTGAGCTATAAATTCGAAGATGACGCAAAACAAGGCAACATAAAAATTGCCTTAAAATATCATCCAAAAACAAAAATTCCTGCTATAAAAAATCTTAAAAGGATAAGCAGGCCAGGATTGAGAAAATATGTAAATACTGCCGAAATCCCACGTGTATTAAACGGTTTGGGAATTGCCATTCTTTCTACCTCGCAAGGTGTGATTACCGACAAGGAGGCAAGAACAAGAAACGTTGGTGGCGAAGTATTATGTTACATTTATTAATAATAGGAGGATTGTAGATGTCACGGATAGGAAAACTTCCCATTAACATACCTGATAAGGTAAATATAACCATTGGAAAAGATAACCTTATTACTGTAAAAGGGCCATTGGGTGAATTAACACAGCAGGTCGATCCTGAAATTGAAGTAAAGCAGGACAACGGTATAATTCAAATTGTACGCCCCACTGATCAAAAAAGGCACAAAGCAATGCACGGTTTGTACCGCACGCTGATCAATAATATGGTTATCGGAGTATCAGAAGGATACACTATTCAGCAAGAATTGGTAGGAGTAGGTTTTAAGGCTGAGAAAAAAGGGCAATTGCTTGATCTCGCATTAGGTTATTCACATAACATTATTATAGAGTTACCAAAAGAAGTTGAATTTGATGCAAAAACTGAACGTCGTGCAAACCCGATAATTACTCTTAAAAGTATTGATAAGCAACTTATTGGTCAGGTTGCCGCTAAAATACGATCGTTTCGTCCACCCGAACCTTACAAGGGCAAAGGTGTTAAATTTGTTGGAGAAGAAATAAGAAGAAAAGCAGGGAAAAGCGCTGCGAAATAATATATAAAATAACCAAATCATGGCTTTGTCAAAAGTTGATAGAAGAAACCGAATTAAAAAAAGGATCAGAAAACGGATTTCAGGCGATAGTAATACCCCTCGCTTATCGGTATTTAGGAGCAACAAGCAGATCAGCGTTCAGATAATTAACGATACTGAAGGAAAAACACTTGTTTCGGCTTCATCACTGAATAAGGATATTGCAGCAAAAACTGATATAAATAAAATTCAGCAAGCCGAATTAGTAGGGCAATTAATTGCTGAAAAAGCAAAATCAGCAAATATTGAAACAGTTGTTTTCGACAGAAACGGATATTTATACCACGGAAGGGTAAAATCATTAGCAGAAGCCGCCAGGAAAGCTGGCCTAAAATTTTAATAACATGTCTGAAGCATTAGGAAGTAAGGTAAGAAATACAGATATCGAACTTAAAGATCGATTGGTTGGCATTAACCGTGTAACAAAAGTTACAAAAGGTGGGCGCACATTCAGCTTTTCAGCTATTGTTGTTGTTGGCGACGAAAATGGCACCATTGGATGGGGTACAGGTAAAGCCAACGAAGTTACCACAGCAATTGCCAAAGGAGTGGAATCGGCAAAGAAAAACCTGATAAAAGTACCTGTGCTTAATGGAACTATACCACACGAACAATTAGCTCATTTTGGTGGAGCAAAGGTATTTGTTAAACCAGCCTCGCCTGGTACAGGAGTAAAAGCAGGGGGAGCTATGCGTGCAGTATTGGAGAGTGCCGGTGTTACCGACGTTTTGGCTAAATCAAAAGGTTCTTCAAATCCTCACAATGTAGTAAAAGCAACAGTAAAAGCACTAACTCAAATTCGCGATGCTTTTACAGTAGCCGACCACCGTGGAGTATCATTAGAAAAAGTGTTCAATGGATAAACTGCCTGACCATTATAGGTTAAGCACTCGAAAATGAATTGGATATGGAAAAAATTAGAATAAAACAAGTAAGAAGCAAAATAGGCAGTACTCAGCGACAAAAGAAAACCTTGGAAGCACTTGGACTAAGAAAGATCAATGCTGTTGTTGAGCATGAGCATACCCCGCAAATTGCCGGTATGGTCGAAAAGGTTAAGCACCTTGTACTTGTTGATGAAATTTAGTAGAAAAACAGATTATTTTGATAGAAATGGATTTAAGTAATTTAAAACCAGCCGAAGGTTCTACAAAGAAGGAAAAGCGCATAGGACGTGGCCAGGGCTCCGGGTACGGAGGAACAGCAACACGTGGCCATAAGGGACAAAAATCACGTTCGGGCTATTCCCGTAAAATTGGTTTCGAAGGCGGACAAATGCCGATTCAACGAGTAGTTCCAAAGTTTGGATTCAAAAACAGAAATCGGAAAGAATATAAAGGGATTAATATCGAGGTCTTGCAAAAGTTAGCCGACAAGAATGGATTAACAACAATTGATTTAGATACCCTGGTGAACCATGGATTGGTATCAAAACGCGATTTAGTGAAAATCCTTGGAAATGGTACCTTAACTGCCAAATTAGAAGTCAAAGCACATTCATTTTCAAAATCAGCCGAAGCCGCTATTCTCGAAGCGCAAGGGACTATTGTAAAACTGTAAATTCATGAAAGGATTCGTCGAAACCATAAAGAATATATATAAAATTGAAGACCTAAGGAGCCGTATTGTTACGACCTTAGGTTTTATCCTGATATATAGGCTTGGTTCATTTATTGTTCTTCCGGGTGTTGATCCCAATCAGCTAACTCAGCTTCAGAATCAATCGCAGGAAGGATTAATGGGATTGTTAAATATGTTTTCCGGAGGGGCATTTGGTAATGCTTCAATTTTTGCCCTTGGGATAATGCCCTATATTACAGCATCGATTGTTGTTCAGTTGCTTGGAATGGCAATACCATATTTCCAGCGTCTTCAACGTGAAGGCGAAAGCGGACGGAAAAAAATGAACCAAATTACCAGGTACCTGACAGTGATTATTCTACTGCTGCAAGGACCTAGTTATCTGGCAAACCTCAGGATGCAATTGCCTCCAACAGCATTTGTCAGCGACGGAACATTTTTCTGGATTCTGTCGATTGTTATGCTTACTGCAGGAACCATGTTTGTTATGTGGCTTGGCGAAAGGATTACTGACAAAGGAATTGGAAATGGGATATCACTTATAATTATGATAGGGATTATTGCACGTCTGCCTTTCTCACTCGTAGGTGAGTTTACTTCACGTGTTGAACAATCCGGCGGTGGATTGGTCATGTTCCTGCTCGAGATTGTAATTATGTTCCTGATTTTTGTCGCCACAATCCTTCTTGTACAGGGCACACGGCGAATTCCAGTTCAGTACGCAAAGCGGATTGTTGGGAACAAGCAATATGGTGGTGTGCGTCAATATATTCCACTTAAAGTTAATGCAGCCGGTGTTATGCCAATAATTTTTGCACAAGCAATTATGTTTGTCCCGATGGTGTTTGTACAATACGGTAGCGCTGAAAGTATGAGTTGGTTTGCAACAAGCTTTACCAATTTCACCGGATTTGCATATAATTTTATATTTGCCTTATTAATTATAGCCTTTACATATTTTTATACCGCTGTTACAGTAAATCCAAACCAAATGGCCGAGGATATGAAACGTAACGGTGGATTTATTCCAGGAGTAAAACCAGGACGTAAAACAATGGAATTCCTCGACTCAATCATGTCACGGATTACATTACCTGGTTCCATATTCCTTGCTATAGTTGCAATTTTGCCTGCATTTGCTATGATAGCAGGCGTCAACAATCAATTTGCTCAATTCTTTGGAGGAACATCTCTGCTGATTTTGGTAGGTGTTGTTCTTGATACATTGCAGCAAATTGAAAGCCATTTGTTAATGCGTCATTACGATGGATTAACCAAGAGTGGCCGGATAAAAGGTAGGGCAGGCTCAGCCGCCGCTATCTAATAGAAATAGTTCTTTGATGATATTTTATAAAACAGAGGAGCAGATTGAACTCTTGCGATTAAGTAACCAGCTTGTAGCAAAAACACATGCTGAAATTGCACCTCTGATTAAGCCTGGAATAAAAACCCTTAAACTCGACAAAATTGCCGAGGAATTTATCAGGGACCATAGAGGAGTACCAGGATTTTTGAACTACAACGGTTTTCCGAATAGTTTATGTATTTCGGTTAACGACAGTGTGGTTCATGGAATACCTGATAATTACGAACTAGTTGAAGGAGATATAGTCTCTGTTGACTGTGGGGTTCTAATGAATGGCTATTATGGCGATTCTGCATATACCTATTCAGTAGGTAAAATTTCAGATGAGGTAAAGCACTTATTGGAAGTAACCAAAGAAGCCCTTTATCTCGGAATCGAGCAGGCAGTAAAAGGTAAACGGATTGGCGATATAAGTTTTGCCATTCAGAATCATGCAGAATCAAAAGGCTATAGTGTAGTACGCGAATTAGTTGGGCATGGTGTGGGACTTGATTTACATGAAAAACCAGAAGTACCGAACTATGGAAAACGCGGTAGGGGCCCTAAAATTAAAGAAGGCCTTGTAATTGCCATTGAGCCAATGATTAATATGGGAAAGCGCGAAGTTGTTCAGGATACAGACGGCTGGACCGTTCGTACACGCGACGGAAAACCATCTGCTCACTTCGAGCATAGTGTAGCAATACATAATGGCCATGTTGATATCTTGTCAGATTTTGAAATAATTGAAAATGCATTAAATAAATAAAGTTAGTTTATGGCAAAGCAACCATCGATAGAACAAGACGGGACAATAATCGAAGCATTATCAAATGCAATGTTTCGTGTTGAACTGGAGAATGGACATATAATAACAGCGCATATCTCAGGGAAAATGAGAATGCACTACATAAAAATATTACCCGGCGATAAAGTTAAAGTTGAAATGTCGCCATATGATTTAAGTAAAGGAAGAATTTCATTCAGGTACAAATAAAATTTGTAAAGCCATGAAGGTAAGAACATCAGTAAAGAAAAGAAGCGAAGATTGCAAAATTGTCAGGCGCAAAGGAAAAGTCTTCGTTATTAATAAGAAGAATCCAAAGTTTAAGCAGCGCCAGGGTTAATCGATGTAACTAATAAATAATATTCAGTATATGGCAAGAATTGTTGGGGTTGACATACCAAAAAATAAGCGGGGCGAAATTGGCCTAACCTACATTTTCGGTATCGGAAGGAGTACTGCACAACGTATCCTTAC
The DNA here is from genome assembly GCA_964388245.1 of uncultured Bacteroidales bacterium. Lineage (GTDB taxonomy): Bacteria > Bacteroidota > Bacteroidia > Bacteroidales > M50B96 > JAIOYV01. The sequence continues at coordinate 5,442 of CAYLZH010000024.1, read as the reverse complement.
CAATGCCGGGATCGACTTTAATATCAAGGTTAAAGATTGGTCGGATGATCAGTTGACAAAAATCCGTAACTTTATTAACGACGAGATTAAGGTAGAGGGTGAATTAAGGTCGGAAACACAGTTAAATATTAAGCGACTAATGGATATCGGAAGCTATCGTGGTATCCGTCACCGGATTGGTTTACCTGTACGGGGGCAGAGTACAAAGAATAATGCCCGTACACGTAAGGGAAGAAAGAAAACCGTTGCGAATAAAAAGAAAGCTACTAAGTAGATAACATAGTTTGAACATGGCAAAGAAAAAAGTAACATCAGCAAAAAAGAGAGTAGTAATTGTTGAACCAACAGGCCAGGCACATATTCAGGCTACTTTTAACAATATTATTATTAGCCTGACAAATAACTCAGGTCAGGTAATTTCGTGGGGATCGGCAGGAAAAATGGGATTCAGAGGATCGAAAAAGAATACCCCATATGCTGCTCAAACTGCAGCACAAAGCTGCGCAAAGGTTGCCTACGACCTTGGATTGCGAAAAGTCAAGGTATATGTTAAAGGTCCCGGGGCAGGTCGCGAATCAGCTATCCGTACCATTCATAATGCAGGGATAGAAGTAACCGAAATAATTGATGTAACTCCGTTACCTCACAATGGTTGCCGCCCGCCAAAACGCCGAAGGGTATAGTAATTTGTAATTGAAAGTAACCGGATAGTAAGAAGAAAAATAAGAATAGAATGGCAAGATATATAGGACCAAAAACAAAGATTGCAAGAAAATTCGGGGAACCTATTTTCGGACCCGATCGTGTTTTCGAAAAGAAGAATTATCCTCCGGGAATGCATGGTGCAAATAAGCGTCGTAAGAAATTATCGGAGTATGGTGTTCAGCTTAAAGAAAAGCAAAAGGCTAAATATACCTATGGAGTATTAGAAAAGCAATTCCGGAATATGTTTAAAAAGGCACAGCGAAGCAAAGGTGTAACAGGTGTTGAATTACTTCAGTTGTTAGAGTCGCGCCTCGACAATCTGGTCTTCCGTTTTGGAATTGCCCCAACAAGGGCAGCAGCCCGACAACTCGTATCTCATCGACATATTACAATCGAAGGCAGGGTCATGAACGTCCCTTCATATATTGTTAAACCTGGCGAAATTGTTTCGGTACGCGAAAAATCAAAATCACTCGAAGCAATTACTGAGTCGATCGCATCAGGCCGTCATTCGTTATATTCATGGCTCGAGTGGGATACTGATACGATGAGTGGAAAATACCTCAACAAGCCTGAACGGGAAGAAATCCCTGAAAATATCAAAGAACAACTTATTGTTGAATTATACTCAAAATAATCCTTTAATATATAATATCATGGCAATACTAGCATTTCAAAAGCCTGAAAAGGTAATAATGATAGAATCTGATGAGCGGTATGGAAAATTTGAATTCCGACCTCTTGAGCCAGGTTACGGGATTACTATAGGTAATGCCCTGCGTAGGATATTATTGTCATCTTTGGAAGGGTATGCGATTTCGACAATAAAAATAGAAAGTGTAGATCATGAGTTTTCGACCATTTCAGGTGTAATGGAAGATGTAACCGAAATTGTCCTCAATATAAAACAAGTACGCTTTAAGAAAAAAGGCGAAGATTTTGATGAGGAAAAAGTTAATGTCACCATTACGGGCCAGGAGACATTTACTGCTGGCGATATTAACAGGTTTCTTACCGGTTTTGAAATACTCAATCCCGACCTTGTAATCTGTCATATGGAACCTGAAGTAAAATTGCAAATGACTTTTACCATAAATAAAGGGCGTGGCTATGTTACTTCTGAGGAAAATAAGCCAGTTGAAACTGAGTTTGGAGTTGTACCCGTTGATTCGATCTATACACCAATTAAGAATGTGAAATATTCTATCGAAGATTTCAGGGTAGAGCAAAAAACCGACTTTGAAAAACTTTTGCTTGAGATTGAAACCGATGGTTCGATATTACCGAAAGATGCATTAACACAAGCTGCACAGATACTGATTCAGCATTTTTTCCTCTTTTCCGACGATAGTAATATAACTTTCGATCAAACTGAGAAATTCGAAGACGATGAATTCGATGAGGAAATTCTGCATATGCGTCAATTACTTAAGAATAAACTTGTTGACATGGACCTTTCGGTCAGGGCGCTTAATTGCCTTAAAGCTGCCGATGTTGAAACATTGGGCGACCTGGTTACATTCAATAAAAACGACCTCCTGAAATTCAGGAACTTTGGTAAAAAATCCCTGACCGAATTAGACGAACTTCTTGATGGAATGCAACTATCGTTCGGGATGGATATTACAAAATATAAATTAGATAAAGAATAGATAATTTCGATTTTAGAGTGAAACATACGAAAATCTAAAATCAAAAAGAAGGTTGAGAGATGAGACACAAAAAAAAATTCAATCATTTAAGTAGGAAAAGTGCTCACAGAAAAGCAATGTTGGCAAATATGGCCAATTCGCTGATTCTTCATAAAAGAATACAAACTACTGTTGCCAAGGCTAAAGCATTACGTTCGTATGTTGAACCCTTGATAACCAAATCGAAAGAAGATACAACACATTCCCGCAGGATCGTATTTAGCTATCTGAAAGACAAATATGCTGTTTCGGAATTATTTCGTGAAGTTTCAACAAAAGTTATGAACCGTGCTGGTGGATATACTCGAATAATTAAAACCGGCAGCCGTTTAGGCGATAGCGCCGATATGTGTTTTATCGAATTGGTCGACTATAACGAAAATCTTTTAGGATTAAAAGAAGAAGCAAAAGCAAAAACTACTTCGCGCAGATCACGTCGCAGCAGGACAAAAAAGACTGAAGATGCTGCTGTTCCTGCTCAGGAAGTTGTAACCGAAACTGGTTCAGTGGAAACTGCTGTAGAATCTACAACTGAGCCTGAAGATAGCGCAACAAATCAGGTTAACGACGATGCAGCTGCGGAACAAAATGATGCAAAGTCGAAGGAAGAAAAATAAAGGATAGAAAAACATAAAACATGATATTAAGGGGGATGGAGAGGTAATCTTTATCCCCTTTTGTATGATATAAAGAGAGCAGGATATTTTTAATAAACTGCAATTGTTTAATCAATCAATCGAATAACCTAAATACTAAGTAGTAGAAAATTATAAAACAAAAATTATGGGACTAATTTCACAAATTGTCGGTCGACAAGTATTTGATTCAAGAGGAAATCCAACAGTAGAAGTTGATGTTTATACCGAAAGTGGGTACTATGGACGTGCAGCAGTTCCTTCCGGTGCATCAACCGGTATTCACGAGGCATTGGAGCTTCGCGATGGTGATAAAAACCGCTATCTTGGAAAAGGGGTATTAAAAGCAATCCAAAATATTAATACAACTTTAAACCAGGAATTGCAGGGTTTTTCGGTTGAGGATCAGATAGGTATTGATACTGCCATGATTCAGCTCGATGGATCGGAAAATAAAGGTAACCTCGGGGCAAACGCTATGCTGGGTGTTTCACTCGCAGTTGCTAAGGCAGCAGCAATGTCAACAGGTCAGCAGTTGTTCAGGTATATTGGGGGCACCAATGCTAAAACACTTCCAATACCAATGATGAACATTTTAAATGGCGGACAGCATGCTGATAATAAAATCGATATTCAGGAATTTATGATTATGCCTGTTGGGGCTTCAACCTTTAGCGAGGCATTGCGGATGGGTGTCGAAGTATTTCATCATTTAAAATCAGTATTAAAAGTAAAAGGTCATTCAACCAATGTTGGCGACGAAGGAGGTTTTGCACCAAACCTGAATTCAAACGAAGAAGCTATTGAGGTGGTTATCGAGGCAATTGAAAAGGCAGGGTACAAGCCAGGTGATGATATTTACATTGCTCTTGACGCAGCCGCTTCTGAATTTTACGACGAAGACCGTAAAGTATATCATTTCGAATCGACAGGTGAAGATTTAACTTCATCGCAATTGGTTGCTTACTGGAAAGAATGGTCGGCCAAATATCCAATCATATCAATTGAAGACGGACTACACGAAGACGACTGGACGGGTTGGCACGAACTCAATATGGCAATTGGCGATAAAGTTCAGTTGGTAGGTGATGATTTATTTGTAACAAATGTAAAGCGTTTACAACGTGGAATCGATGAAAAATCAGCAAACTCTATTCTGATAAAAGTAAATCAGATTGGAACGCTTACTGAAACAATCAACGCAGTTCGACTGGCTGATGTTCATGCAATGACATCAATAATTAGTCACCGGTCGGGTGAAACTGAAGATACAACCATCGCTGATTTAGCAGTCGCATTAAATACAGGACTTATCAAAACCGGGTCGGCATCCCGTTCCGACAGGATAGCAAAATACAATCAATTGCTCAGGATCGAAGAAATTCTTGGTGCAACGGCATATTATCCTGGAAAAGATTTTAAATTTATTTAATCGAAGTATCTGTACATTAACAGATAAGAGGAGGGTGGTATTATCAACCCTCCTTTTTCCATGTTATACAGCATGTATGTAAACATTTATATATATTGTATTATTGATGCATGTTTTGTACATTTAGGCTTTCGAAAAAATAGATATTAAAGACATAAAATATACTTACTGAAATGGATTTATTAAAAGACAAGTTAAGAAAAAGAATAGAAGAATGGCGACCAAGAACGCAGCAATTACTCAAGGATTACGGTGATGTGGTAATTGATAAAGTAACAGTTTCGCAGGCATTGGGTGGAATGCGGGGAATTAAAAGTCTTGTTACAGATATTTCGTATCTCGATCCGAATGAAGGCATAAGGTACCGGGGCTATACCCTGCCCGAAGTATTTGAAAAGTTACCAAAAGCCAAAGAATCTGAAATGCCTTACGTTGAAGGTTTGTTTTATTTGCTTCTAACAGGAGATATCCCAACGCAGGATGAGGCCCAGGAAGTGATAGATGAATTTAGGAAACGGCGGATTCTCCCCCGTTATGTATATGAGGTTATCGATGCTTACCCATGCTGCAGCCATCCAATGGCTATCTTCTCATCAGCCATTATGACCCTTGAACGCGAGTCTTTCTTTAACAAAAAATATCAGGCTGGAATTCCAAAATCAGAATACTGGGATTCAACTTATGAAGATGCACTTGACCTGCTTGCGAAGTTACCTGAAATCGGTGCCTATATTTACTGGAAGCTATATCGCGAAGGCCATAAGAGGATCCAGTCGAATCCAAACCTTGACTTTGGAGCTAACTTTGCTCATATGATGGGAAAGACAAAACCATACGACGATGTTTCGCGTCTTCATTTTATCATTCACAGCGATCATGAAAGTGGAAATGTAAGCGCTCACACCGGGCACCTTGTTGCAAGCTCCTTATCAGATATTTATTATGCAATTTCGGCTATGATCAACGGACTGGCTGGACC
>CAYLZH010000023.1:0-28134 GCA_964388245.1 uncultured Bacteroidales bacterium | reverse complement strand
ACTTCGCGTGATGGTAATAAAGTGGCGAACTTCGAAGGTAGTATCATCATAAAACGATCTGTTTTTGGTGTGGGTCCCGAACCAAAACAAAACACCGAAGGATTATTTGAAATTGGTGATGATGTAATAATAAACTTTGCTCTTCAGGTTGAAAGCAAGTAGATAATCAATAATTCAAAATTAAAAAAGCTGTTTCGATTAAGGAACAGCTTTTTTATTTTATGGGCAATAAGAATCCCGGGACTTTAAAATAATCCTGCTAATCTTTTCTCAATTTAGGTTTTTGAGCAATATTAAATCCTAAAGTAATACCTACGATATTGCCACTTTTTCGTGGCGAGAAGTACAGGTTTACGGGCATATTAAGATATCCTGACCGGAATGTTTTACCAACAGCTACAATCAAACCTGTCGATAAAGTATAGTCACCCCGGTTATCCAATCCATATTCCAACTCATAATTCTCCTCAGGTTTCATTTCAGATGCAAGTTGCCATTCGTTGTTCGAATCGTAATATCCTTCGGCCATTTGTGAAAAACGTAGAACAGGACCAAGCCCAAATTCAAAACCCTGCTTGTTAAATCTAAATCCATTCATAAATGTTAGCGATGGAGACACATAACCTGACTCCAAACCATTCACGGCGGGAATAATTTCAATAAGGGCCTGAAAATCACCAGAGCTTAAATATTGTAACTCAAACTGATATCCAAACATCGAAGAGATGGGATACATGCCAAATCCACCGTCGTTTTTACCTGCTTCGAGCCGTTTCCCTGCTTTGCCTGAAATCCAGGTTACACCCATTCGTGGCCCATTTAATTTAACCGTTTTTTTTGGGCTTGTAATTGGCCGGTCGTAGTTAACCAGTAAATCAACCATAATCTGATCGTTTTCGATCCCAAGCAGGTTTTTTACCGATATTTCAACCATTACCTGGATTTCTGATTGCTGATCCAAATATTCCATAACATTGGTTTTTTCAATCTTTTCCTTTTTCACATCAATCATCCTGAGAATAATTATGATTTTCTCTCCAAACCTTTCGGCACTCCCTGTAAGCATCTTATCGGCGTTAAGTAATTTGCCAACCTTAACCAGTTTCGTTTTCCCAAAACAATTACCAACATCGATATTGTTTTGCTCCATGATGTCCGAAGCATCATATTTGTCAAGCACTTCATAAATGTTGGTTTTCTCCAACTCAAGGCGTACCAGATTTCCCATCGATACATTGTCAAGGGCAAGGTCTTTAGTATCGATACTAATAACCGCAATACTTTGCTTATCCTGGGCTAAGGAATTTATTCCTGCAAATACCAGAGCTACTATTACAACAAATTGAATAATCAGGGACTTAAAATTCGCTTTCATAACTTTCTGTTTTAATTAATATTGAAGCAAATCTACACTGAGTTCAAACACTACTAAAACGGTATTTCACTCACCTATTCCAAAATTATGTTGTAAGCCATAGTGGAAATTTCAATTTGTAAAATCGATGAAAGTTTTTGTGAATTTTGCAAATAAATCAGAAATATTATTATAATTTGCAAATAAATTGAGGCCTCAACACGAAAGCCTGCTAAAATTTTATTTATGGCGAAAATTGAAAATCTTTCGAAGCAAAAGCAATTTTTTAACAAGATTGAGGATATTATTCCTGCAAGTACCTCAATGGTAAACGAATTGATCGATTTATTAGGCATTAGTATGGATAGCGCATATCGTCGCTTAAGAGGCGAAACTGCTCTTACAATCGACGAGGTTATTGTTTTATGCAACCATTATAAGATATCGTTCGATTCATTTATCAACCTCGAATCGGGCAATGTTAGTTTTAACTATACCCTGATGGATGAGGGCCTGAAGAGTTTTGCCAAATATCACGAATCGTTGTTGCGTGATATGAAAATCATCGAATCGGCCAAACAAAAAAGGATTGTTTATGCTTGCGAAGACATTCCGGTTTTTCATAATATAAGCCTGGAACCAATTGCAAAATTCAAAATGTTTTATTGGATGAAATCGATAATGAATACGCCTGAATTTGAGGGTGAACAATTCGATCCGTCCCTTATTCCTGAGAGTTTTACCGAACGGGCCAGGCAAATCTACGAGTTATACTGTGTTATTCCATCAGTAGAAATTTGGACAGATACTACAATTCAAAGTACTGTAAAACAAATAGAGTTTTACTGGGAATCAGGGATGTTTAAATCGCGACACGACGCCCTTGACATTTGCGATTCCCTGAAACAAGAGCTGGAAATAGTTCAGAAACAAGCCGAAAACTCATCGAAATATTTAAAACCAGGTATTCCTCCTGAATACGAAAACAACTATGAACTTTATTTCAGCGAAATTGAAATAACCAACAATTGTGTTTTCGTAAACCTTGGTCAAACCCGGGCAGTTTACCTTGGGCATCTGTCTTTTAATACCATGTCGACCTCCAATTCCGGTTATTGTCATGAAACAGAAATGTGGCTTGAAAATTTAAAACGGAAATCAACGTTAATCTCGGGAGTGTCGGTGAAACACCGATACCAGTTTTTCAGGGCAGCGTTGAAATATGTCGACGACCTGGTTGAAAAAATCAAGAATAGCTAATGGTTCAAAAACTTGCATTGATTCGTATTATGAAAATTAATATCCTGAAATACTTGTGCTTTTGCTTTGTTTTGCTGACAGTGACACTTTCTGCACAAGGACAGGAAACAAAAATCCCAAACGACAGCCTGCCGGATTATTTCGATGAGGACTTTATCCGCTTCGACAATTATATTTATAACGAAAACATACACTCGATCAGGCTCCACAAGATCAACGACCTGTTGTCGAAACCGGTAATAGGCCTCAACAATGGCGAACAGCTTAAATTGAGTTTCGATGATCTTTCGGATGAATCGAAAGACTATTACTATAAATTAATCCATTGCACATCAAACTGGGAAGACTCCGGATTAAGCTATTTCGACTATATCAATGGTTTCGAAGAGAACCAAATATATGATTTTCAATTTTCGTTTAATACCTTCAGAAATTATTGCCATTACAACTTGTTTTTGCCAAACAATGATGTGAAATTTAAAATATCGGGCAATTACCTGGTAAAAGTCTATGAGTATGGAATGGAAGAAAAACCGGCTTTTACCTACAGGTTTATGATTTACGAAGACCTTGTTTTTATTGATGCCAACGTAAAACGATCTACTATTCTTGATGAAATGAACAGTCACCATGAAATCGATTTTATTCTGAATAGCAGAGTTGCCATCAACAATCCTTACAATGAGCTAAAAGTTGTAATTGCTCAAAACGGGCGCTGGGACAACCGGATAGAAAACCTTCAGCCCAAATTTATCAGAAATAATGAACTACACTACGATCTTGAATCGGATAACAGTTTTCCGGCTGGTAACGAGTTCAGGTTCTTTAATTGTAAGGATGTTGAATTTAAGTCGCAGGGCATTGAGCGTATTCATTATAAAAAACCCTGGTTCTATTTCGAACTGGAAAAAGATAAACGTCGAAGGTTTAAGGTGTATTTCTACGAAGAAGATATTAACGGGAGTTATCAGGTCGATATGGCCGATGCTTCCGATCCTGATACTGAAGCCGATTATGTTTATGTACATTTCACGCTGGATTACGATGCGCCTGTAGTAGATGGAAACATCTATGTATTTGGTGCGCTTTCCGATTGGGGTTTCACGAGCAGAAACAAAATGAAATATAATTTCGATCGAAAATGTTACGAGCTAAAAATGCTTCTAAAACAGGGTTATTATAATTATTCCTATGCTTTTTTAAAAGACGGTGAATACGGCGCTAACATTGAGTATATCGAAGGAAACCACTACGAAACAGAGAATGATTATCAGATTTTTATTTATTTAAAAGAGAATTCAGCACGATTCGAAAAACTTATTGGCTTTTGTACCGTAAATAGCCTGAATAAATTGTAATTTCGAATATGGTTCAATATTTCGTAAGAAATATACTTTTTGCATTTTTCCTGATTCTGGTATATGGTGCAGTTGCACAGCCTTCCGAAGTTATCCTAAGAGAAAACTTCAGGAATAATAATCATAATTGGGATGAATATAATACCAGTTTCCGCTTGGCTAAGGTTTGGAAAGATAACTACCTGCTGATAACCCGAAAACGGAAGATTGGCCTATTTACCGATATTGAAGTTCCTCTTGATCAGAACAACAATTTTTCGATTTCAACCACATTAAGAAAAGTGGAAGGACACCATGGTGATGGTTACGGTTTATGCTGGGGGAAAAAAGACAAAGACAATTGCTTTACCTTTACCCTGTCGGGGAAAGGGATGTACGAAATTGGGAAATGGGAACATGGCAACTGGCAATATGTTGCAAGGCACGAATGCCTGTATATCAACAAATGGGATGCAACAAACAAGCTCGAAATAAAAAAGATCGATGACAGGATATTGTTTCTCATCAACGATAGTATTGTTGAAAGACAACCCTTCGAGAAATTTTTTGATAACCGTTTTGGTTTTGTCATTTATAACAGAATGTCGGTTGAAGTTTCTGAGCTGATAATTCGGGGAACCTCCACAAAACCAGCTTCTTCAGAAATCAGCAATATGCGAAAGAATCCCTTTCAAAAAGAATTTGCCAACCTTGAAATCAGGAATATTCGATTCGAAGCAAGCAACAATAGTCAGCAGCTTACCAATCCGGGCCGTGGCAATATAATTTTCAGTTTGTATAACCCAAACAACAAGGAAAGTCACGGAGTAAAAGTTTGGCCTGCTTGTTTATCAAAAACACAAAGGATATCCATCCCTTTAGAATATGTTGTAGGATCCATTGCAGGAAATTCATCGGTAGAAGTTTCAATACCCGTAACTCCACAGGATAATTTTAAAGCATCATCTCAGGATATCCGGATTCAGGTAGTTGACCGGTTTGGAGCCATTTCAAGGCCTGGTAATATTAATATCGAACTCAATGAAATTCAGCCTGCAAGAATAACAATATCGAAATATCATATTAACGACCAAAACCAGGATATTGAAGGTTCATTTACTTATGGCAACGGAAACGGTATCCCGGAACCGGGGGAAGCAATCCGGGCCGGAGTTACTATAATAAATACCGGTACAATCCTTCATAACATGAAAGCCAAGATATTCGAAAGTAAATATGATCCTAATTTGGCACTTGTCGAAAATGGGAAAGAATATTTTTTAGGTGATATAAAACAAGGAGAAAGTAAAACAATCACATTTGATTTTTTTAGCTCTAAGGCATATAAAAAAAATGAAATTCCGATAAATATAAGATTTTGGGAAAGTGGGGGCGGATACTTCGACGAGCAATTAATGTCCCTTTCGATGAGGGAAAAACCACCAGAACAAGTCATTCCAATAACACAAAGTACCAAAAATCAGGAAATGGAATTTGAAGAAAATGATATTATTGTAGAATCGAATCAATATAAACCCGGGTCATATGTCCTTATCATGGGTTTTTCTGTTGATGATCACCGAAACAGTGCACGCAACGATGCACTGCGATTTTATAACACATGCAGAAAAGTGTTGGGAGTTCCGGATATGAATATTTTGTATATCATAAATAACAAATTTCAACCTGCCGATCTCCTGAATTTTGTTGGTGAAGATGGCTGGTTGAAAAGAAATTCAGATTCCGATAATTTCGAATGCATAATATATTTCTCGGGGAGCGGGGTTGCAAGCAACAACAAGGATGTACTTGGATTAATGAATTGCCTGAATCCGAGGTTTGCCCAGATCAGGCCTGATGATCGAAACCTGTACTACTCACTTGATCAGCTTAGGGCCAATAAAATATTTATTATCTCTGATCCATCGTTTTCAGGAAACCGGAGTACCGATGTAATTAGTCTTGCCGAAAACACTGGAGTTATTATCCCTACGGGGGATCCAACATTCAACAACTCCAATATTTGCTATATTGCATCAGGCGGAGTAACAGACTACGGCCAGCCATATGTTGAGAAAAAACATAATCTGTTTAGTTACCTCTTTTTGGATGTATTATTAATGTTCGAAGAGGAACGGCAAAATACAATCGGAGAAATAATTTCGGATGTCGGCGAAAATATGGTACGCTACAAAAGCTATGGAAAACCTGTTCCGAAAGTTGAGATATATGGCAATAAAAACTTAGGATTATTTAACGATACAGAATAAGTGCAATGCAGGTTTTGTTGCTGATTGAAATATTATTTCGGATCGTAAGCCCATTTTAGATAAATACTGCCCCAGGTAAAACCACCGCCAAATGCAGCCAGCACAATATTGTCGCCTTTGTTGAGCTTGTTTTCCCACTCCCACAAACAGAGCGGAATAGTTCCGTTGGTCGTGTTACCATAACGGTGAATATTTATCATAACCTTATCTTTCTGAAGCTTCATTCGGCGGGCAGTTGCATCAATTATCCGCATATTTGCCTGGTGTGGTACTAACCATGCAACATCGTCGGAAGTGAGGCCGTTCTTTTCCATTATTTGAACAGAAACATCGGCCATGTTTTTTACGGCAAATTTAAAAACAGCCTGACCTTCCTGGTATACAAAATGCTCACCCGCTTTCACCGATTCATGTGAAGCAGGTTTTACCGACCCTCCTGCCTTTTGGTGTAGATGAACCCTGCCGGCCCCATCTGATTGCAGGATACTATCCTGAATGCCTAATCCATCTTCATTGGGTTCTAACAAAAGAGCTCCTGCTGCATCACCAAAAATTATGCAGGTTGTACGGTCGGTATAATCAATAATCGACGACATTTTATCAGCGCCAACTACAACAACTTTTTTGTACATCCCGCTTAAGATGTATTTTTCGGCAGTTGCAAGTGCATATATTAATCCTGAACAGGCAGCATTTAAATCGAAACTGAAAGCATTTTTTATTCCAACCTTATCGCAAATAATATTTGCAGTAGCCGGAAATTGCATGTCGGGTGTAACGGTGGCACAAATCAACAGATCAACCTCCACTGCTGAGGTATCTGTTTTTTTCAACAGTTTCGAAACAGCATCAGCAGCCATATCAGAAGTTCCAAGGCCTTCGCCTTTCAGAATTCTGCGTTCCTTTATCCCTGTGCGTGTAATTATCCACTCGTCGGTAGTGTCAACCATTTTTTCCAATTCCTGATTGGTAAGGACGTAATCAGGAACAGAGCACTCGATGCCACTTATTGCTGCTGATAAATTTGCCATTATTTCAAAGCCTCTTTAATTTTAGCGTTAATATTTGCCTCAACAACTTCTGAGGCATGAATGATCATGTTTTTTATAGCTTTTTCATTTGAAATACCATGACCTATAATAACATTTGAATTGATACCGAGAATAGGAACTCCGCCGTAGTTTTCGAAATTAAAACGGTTAAAATACTCGTCGTCGATTTTTCTCTTCCTAATAAGTGTGTAAAATGCTTCTGCCTCTTTTAAAACAACATTCCCTGTAAATCCATCGGTTACGATAACATCGGCTTTATCAGAAAAAATTTCGTTCCCTTCAACATTGCCAATAAAATTAAAATCGGCAGTATCTTTCATGAGCTCATGCGCCGACCGCGATAGCAGATTACCCTTTTCTTCTTCCGATCCAATGTTGAGTAGCCCAACTTTCGGATTTTTTATTCCATGGACATATTCGGCATATATCGCACCTAAAATGGCATATTGATACAATACATCGGGTCGGCAATCGGCATTTACACCTACATCAAGAATTATTGAATTTTTTCCTGATAAACGTGGTAAAATGCTGCTTATGCAGGGGCGAATTATGCCATGAATAACTTTTACAGTATACATGGCTCCTACCATCATTGCACCTGTATTTCCTGTGCTTGCGAAAGCATTGATTTTACCGGTATTTAGCAAATGAAATCCAATGCCAATGCTCGATTTTGGTTTTTTACTGAAAGCTTTGGCCGGATGTTCTCCCATTTCGATCACTTCATTGGTATGTACGATTTCGAATACATCAGGATCGGCATTTGCTTCTTCGATTATTGGTAATATCTGGGACTGGTCGCCAATCATGACAATTTTGCACGAACCGGGTAACTCATGATAGGCTTGTATTGCACCCAATACAGTTACTGTGGGGGCAAAATCGCCTCCCATAATATCAATACCAACTTTCATATTTTAGTAAATAGATTAATCTTCGCCTTTCTCCATTACCAACTGGCCTTTATAATAGAGCTTGTCTTCGTGCCAGTGTGCACGGTGCCGGAGATGTGGTTCACCTGTAGTTTGGTCAATAGAAATGGTAGGCGGCTCAGCTTTATAATGAGTCCTACGTTTGTTACGGCGCTGTTTCGAAATCTTATGTTTTGGATGTGCCATTTTATCTATTTTTTAATTTTAATTCTTCAATAAATCTTTAAGTTTATCCCAACGGGGATCGGATTGCTCCTGTTCATGAGCCAAATAATCATCCAATTTATCAAGAGCTTCACCTTTGCAGGTAGGACTCCCGTTTTCATTGTCGGGATGTACCCTTTTATATGGTATATTCAGATGAATAAATTCATAGATATATTGTGCGATATTTATTTCGGACTGCTGATGGGTGACAACAATTATTTCTTCACCAATGTAGCGTGAATCAAACACTTCATCTCCAAATTTAATCACAATTTTATCGGTGGCCTGAATTGGCAGATCAAGACTTTCAAGACACCTGTCGCATTGTGTATTAATCCTTCCATTAATAACGAAATCAATGGCCAGGAATGTTGGACTCTTTTCGAGTTTTGCTACTATAGTAAAGTTCCCATTCTTTATTTCCGAATGCTCAAATTGTTCAAAGAACCTTTTATCGACAATATAGTCGAAAATATGTATTCCGTCTTTTAATCCCTTGTACGAGATTGTATAATTTTTCAGATAATCCACTGCTCTAAAAAATGTCGTGCAAAAGTAAAACTTTTATTTTATTCGAAAAAAATATTTTTTTCGTGCTAAAAAATTAGAAATCAGGAAAATTCAACAATCAAAAACCAGATTCCTATTTACGGAGTGCAATTCTGAAAACGGTTCCGTGCTCAGGATCGGAACTTTTAACAAAAATTTTTCCGGCATGATAAGTTTCAATTATTCTTTGTGAAAGTGACAGACCAAGACCCCATCCCCGTTGTTTAGTAGTATAACCGGGTTGAAACACTGTTTTAAACTTTGTTTTCGGTATCCCTTTGCCCGAATCTTTTATATCGATGTATAAAACCTGTGTGTTGTCCTGCAATGATATTTCGATGATTCCTGTTCCGTCCATTGCATCGATCGAATTTTTACAAAGGTTCTCAACAACCCAAACAAACAACGACTGATTAATGGCTACAGGGTACTCATCGTTTACATCAAAATTAAACTTATAATTCACCTTATCGGAGGTTCTCGACTGAAGATAGTTTATCGAATTATTGATTACCGTTGTAATGTTTGTAGTGGTCAAAACCGGAGCCGATCCCATTTTTGAAAATCGTTCGGTAATAGTCTCCAGTCGTTGCACATCTTTCTCGATCTCCGACAACATGGTTGGATCGGTATTTTCTTCTTTCAGATATTCGACCCATGCCAATAGCGACGAAATAGGGGTTCCCAGCTGGTGTGCTGTTTCTTTCGACATGCCCACCCAAACCTGGTTTTGTTCGGCCTTTCGTGATGAGCTAAATGCAAGGTAGGCTACCAATATAAAAAGGAAGATTACAGCAAGTTGAAAAAACGGGTAATAAAACAACTGGTTCAGTAAAACCGAATCACGATAATAAATAAACTGTTTGTGCCCATCCATTAGTACAATTTCAATGGGTTCGTTTTCAGATTGCATAACCTCTATTTGTTTGCTTAGATAGGCTTTGTTCCTTGCAAGTTGACCAGGCTTCAGACTTTTACTGATATTCGATTTGATTGAATCCAGGTTCCGGGCGGCCAGGATATTCATTTCTTCGTCGACCAGAATAACAGGGATTGTTTTGTTTTTAATCAGCACTTCAGAAATGAAGATCACATCCTGATCAATATCGGTATTTGATAACTGCTTTGTTGCCTCAGCCCATAATTCCATTGACTTACGTTCTTCCTTGGCAAGTTTGGCCACCAACCTGTTTGTAAATACCAATGATG
Source organism: uncultured Bacteroidales bacterium (assembly GCA_964388245.1). Lineage (GTDB taxonomy): Bacteria > Bacteroidota > Bacteroidia > Bacteroidales > M50B96 > JAIOYV01. The sequence goes on along the minus strand of CAYLZH010000023.1, from coordinate 17,961 downwards.
AAATCCCAATCAACACGGCTGCAACAAATAATGCAAATTTCCACTTTTGCTTTTTCGAGTATATATTCACTTCACAGACAAATTAAATTGCGCAAAGAAAATAAAACTTCCGATTGAATGTATTATTGTTTTTGAGAGTAAATGGGCATAATGCTCCATTGAAAAACGGCATTAAATCTTCTTCTCAACAATATTGATATTCAAGATTAATTTTAGCAATAGCATTTCTGATTTATGAAATAGGTGTTGATGCCAGGTAACAGAAAATGAAGTCTTGTCTTAAAGTGCACTAATCAATTAAATAAAGTGGGTTGTGGCAGATTCGAACTGCCGACCCCTAGCCTGTCAAGCTAGTGCTCTAAACCAACTGAGCTAACAACCCTGCTTTTAGCGGGTACAAAGATAATATATTTAAGCTGAAATTATGCCTCGACAATCCGAATTTCATTGCTTACCGGAATGGCTTTTTTATACAAGGCACTAACACCACAGTATCGCTCTTCGGATAGGGAAACGGCTTTTTCGAGCTTTGCCATCGGCAGGTCTTTGCCTGTAAAAGTATAAATTACATGCATATTTGTAAATTGTTTGGGGTGCTCCTCGGTCATATCGGCTTCTACTGCAATATTTACATCTTTTATTTCGACCCGCATTTTCTTAAGGATCGACACCACATCCATACCTGTGCAACCTGCAAGGGCATAAAGCATAAATGGTTTGGGCCTGAATCCTTTTCCTTCGCCACCAACTTCGGGAGCTGCATCGAAAGTAAATTTATGTCCATCGGCCTCCCCTTCGAAAGCCATCTTTCCAATCCAGTCAATATCTACTTTTGTCTTCATACAAAAAACGGTTTTAATTAATTAGTATTGATTAGTAGCCAGCATTACCAGCGTACATGCCTCAACAGCTTCGATATTGTTTTGTTCACACAGGTCGAATAGGGCAAGGTTCTCGGTTCCCGGATTAAAAATTACCCTTCGGGGTTTTAATTTTATCAGGTAGTCTTTATAGCTTTCCTGAGCGTATGGGCCGATATACAGGCTTACGGTATCGATACCAGGAAAATCAGGTTTTCCTTTTTGAATTTCTATCCCATCAATGGCGCCGCTTTTTACTCCAATGGCCACCACCGGATGTCCGTTGCTTTTTAATGCCTGAACAGCACTGAAAGAATACCTTGATGGATTTGTACTGGCACCGATAATCAAAGTCTTTTTGGGCATAATTTCATATGATTTCTTCAATTTAAAAAATTTGTATCTTTGGCAACAAAGTTAAAATTATTGAGTTAAATCATTTTTTGAAACTGGAATATTTATAATGAAGAATATACCTTCAGCACCAAAATGTGTGGAGTGCACTATTAAAAACAATGGAATTTTCAATCATCTTACCAAAGATGAAATTGAATTGCTCGATAAAGACAAGGCTTGCCATCATCATAAACGTAGCACCATATTATATCAGGAAGGCTACAGGATAAATGGTTTTTATTGCATTTTCAAAGGGATTGTAAAGCTTTATAAAACCGGAATCGAGGGAAAAGAACAAATAATCAAGTTTGCTAAACGGGGCGATATTATCGGATACCGATCGATTTTGAGTAATGAGATGGCTTGTACTACAGCCAAAATTATTGAAGATTCAGCCCTGTGTTATATCCCTGCCGAGTTGCTAATAAAACTTGTGAAGACCAACACGAATTTCTCAATGGAGCTGATGCAACTTGCCTGCAAGGAGTTAAAAGAAGCAAATAATTATATCACCGACATAGCACAAAAATCGGTACGCGAACGGCTGGCAGAAATCTTAGTTTATCTAAAAGAGGATTTTGATTTGAATAATGACGGTATGTTACAAATTTCCCTTACACGGGAAGAACTTGCCAATATGGTTGGCACAGCCACTGAATCGGTAATAAGGTTACTGTCGGAATTCAAGAGCGATAAGTTAATTGAACTTACCGGCCGGAAAATAAAAATTATCAATTTGCCCGGACTGATGAAAGTTGGGAGTATCTACAGCCTTGATTAACATTTAAAATAAGTTTATTGGTTGGCCATTTAAAGCAGAAGCAAGTTTCCTTGCCAATCATTTTATTAATGATTATCGTTTGTTTTGTTCCCCATCAGAATAAGACCTAAATGAATAAATTTAAGATACATACAGACACCATTCAATTATCCCAGCTATTAAAAGCATTGAACATAAGCCAGTCGGGTGGGCAGGCAAAAATGATAATTGAAGATGGCGAAGTTAAAGTTAACGGGAATGTAGAGTACCGTAAACGTGCAAAATTATCGCCAGGTGATAAAATTGAAATTTTCAACCAACTTATCGAACTTGAATAACAAAAACAAAATTTTCAATCTAAAATTAATAACTATGAGAAAAGTATTCTTTTCCTGTCTTTTACTGGGATTGTTTTCAACCCAGTTAATTGCACAATGGACACAACAATCAACCGGTTTTCCAACAGCATCGACCGGAATCAGATACATGCATGTTGTCGATCAAAATGTATTATGGATCACCGGATACGATGGAGTAACACCGTCAAATTTGTCATCGGCATTTGCTGTTAGTAGTAACGGTGGCACAAGTTTTTCGAATGGTACACCATCAGGATATTCTTCGGGCTATGGCGCTTCGATGATCCATGGTATTGATGCCCAAACGGCATGGATGCCGGTTTTTGGAAGTTCCGGCGGCGGAGCAATTCTGAAAACTACTGATGGAGGCACAAATTGGACAGCACAAACTACTGCAAGTTTTAGTGCCCCGGCCGGATTTCCTAACCTTGTGTATTTCTGGGATGCCAATACAGGTTTTTGTGCAGGCGATCCGAACAATGGCTATTTTGAGATTTATACTACAAGCGACGGCGGAACGAATTGGGTACGTGTTGCTCAAACTCAAATTCCTAATCCTATTGCCACAGATGAGTATGGTGTTATAGGATATTTTTCTGTTGTTGGCGACACCGTTTGGTTTACAACGAATAAAAGTCGTTTGTTCCGTTCCATCGATAAAGGACAAAGCTGGACAGCGATTACCACACCTGTTGGAAACACACAGGTGAAAGTTTTCTTTAAGGATGCATCGCATGGAATATTATATGACAACCAAAGTACTCCCGTTCGTCTGTTTGAGAGTTTCGATGGCGGCGATAGCTGGACCCAGATTAGTTACACAGGTTCGGTATTTGCAGTCGATATGTGCTATGTACCGGGCACAAGTAACACCTGGATAAGTTCAGGGAATAACAGCGGTGTATCATACAGTTATGATGGAGGCCACTCATGGCAGATGTTTCAATATCCTGTTGGGCTCAATTTCCTGGCTGTGCGATTCCATAGTCCAAACCTGGGCTGGGCCGGTGATTTTACTGTAGATGCATTTACCGGTGGGATTAATAAATATGAAGGAAACCTGCAACCTTTAACCGATGATGTTGGTGTTTTGTCAATCGATATGGCAGAAGTTATCGAACCGGGAAATTTCATTCCAAAGGTTACCTTTAAAAACTACGGAACAAATGCACAAACTTTTGATGTCAGCTTCACAATATCTGCAAATTATACATCGATAAAACAAGTTAGCAACTTACAACCATTTCAGACTGTTCAGGTTGAGTTCGACACATGGATCGCAACCTTCGGAAGTTATACAGTTTCGGTTGTAACCTTGTTAAATGGTGATCAGGAATCGACTAACGATGCCCGGACCATGGATATCGAAGTAATGGATTTAACCGATGCTTATTGCTATGTCGCCTTCGATCCTTCAGGTAATATACCCAACGGCCCCGGAAAAATCTTCCTCGAAGCACCAAATGTAATTATATCTCTGGCCAATCAATCTACGGAAAACTTTATCTCATGCGGCACATGGGGGCCCGATGATAAATGGTACGGAGGTGTTTATTACGATTCACAAACATCAACCGGTGGCGAACTTGTAACAATAAATCCCCAAACCGGCGAACGAACAATTATCGGGAATATGGGAACAAGTCCGGTTCACGGAATGTCATACGATTTTTCAAGTTCAACAATGTATGCTGTTACATATAATAATACAACTGCCATTTTAAATACTGTTGATTTGCAGACAGGGGCGCTTACACAAATAGGGCTTACAAATTCAGAAATCCTAATAAATCTTGCTTGCGATTCGCAGGGAAATCTATACGGTATTGATATGGTTAACGATGTTTTTGGTTCGGTTGATAAAACTACCGGACAGTTTACAAACTTGTTCTCTATTACCTTCGACGCTTCCTTTGCCCAGGATATGGAATTCGACCGGAATACAGATACTTGCTACATTGCCGGATATAACGGCACCAATTCGCAGGGCGAGTTTTATATGTTAGATGTATCGTCGGGAACAATGACCTTGATTGACACAATTGCCGGAGGATCGGAAATTACCGGATTTGCTATACCTTATAATCCTAATATAATGGTCGATGAGATTTTTAGCTCGCCATCACTAAATCTATATCCAAATCCATCGGGCAATTACCTGAATATTGTTTCAGATGCAATGATGCAGAACGTAAAGGTTTATGATGATACAGGACGATTAATCCAGTCATTAAATTTATCCAACTGTTTTTATAAAATCGATCTGAATCAACTTCACAACGGAGTTTACATTCTTGAGATTTCAACTGATAAGGGAATTATTAAGCGCAAGTTCACAAAAATATAATTTGATAAAATTAGCTGTTGCAGGGGATCAATTGTTCAAACAATGTTTCTCCAATTGTTCCCTTGCAGCATTAATCCCAAGTTGAAGGGCAGTCTGAAAGTCAGGACAGGCTAACTGTGGTTTACCAGATTCAATATATGCCAGGCCACGGTTCATGTATGCCGTAGCAAATTGTGGCCTGAGTTTAATGGCATAGGAAAAATCAACGATAGCCTCATTATACATCCCAAGTTTATAACGAATAAATCCACGGTTCGAATAGGCATCAACAAACGACGGATCAATTGCAATACAATGGTTAAAATCGGCCAGGGCTGCCTGTTTATTTCCGTTACGGGCATTTGACAATCCTCGGTTCGAATAGGTTAATGCATTATCAGGATTAATTGTCAATGCGTGGGTAAAGTCCTCGACAGATTTTGTGTAAGCTCCATTTTCCTGATGAAGAACTCCCCTGTTTATATATGCTTCTTCCATTAGTGGATTTAAGCTGATTGCTGAATTATAATCCTGCATTGCTTGTATTTTGTTTCCCTGACGGTTGTTTATAATTCCACGGTTGACAAACGCTGTAGCATGTTCGGGGAAAAGTTCAAGGGCTTTGTTAAAATCCTGAAGAGCTTCGTTGTATTGCTGATTATCCATAAGCAATACCCCCCGGTTTACGAAGCTTATGGATAATTCCGGATCGATGCTTATTGCTTTGTTATAGTCATTAATGGCTTTTTGGGGTTCGTTTAAAAAATACCATGCATGGCCTCGATTGTTTAATGCTTCGGGTTGATCGGGATATTTTTCCAGTACATCATTCCAAAGATCCAGATCGTTTCCCCAGATTTTAATTCTAACCGTACTTGAAAATATCAGTACCAGTGCCAAAAGACTTATTAAATATCTGATCATTGCCTTCGATTTGCACCTTCCCATTAAGAAATGAAAGAGGATTGCCAGCATAATAAAAAGTCCGAACGAAGGAAGATAATTGTATCGATCAGCCATCAGGAAATAATTCAATGGGATAAATTGTACCAGGAGTATAATATTCAGCACAAAAAACCAAAGTCCGAATGCAACAATCCGGTTCTTTTTCAACGCCCAGATTCCGGTCACTAAACATAAAATAAAGAATATAAAACCAAGATAGTGTACTATCTGTAACTTTTCGGGGTATGGATACAGTGCCGATAACTTAACTGGTACAACAATTTGATAAATGTATTTTGAGAATGCGAATCCTGCAAAAATAACCTGATCAAATACCGGCCTGTCGATGGTTGTTCCTTCCCGATTGTTAAGAACAAATAAACCAGCAACTAATGCCAGGAAAAAGAATCCTGATTTTTCCACAAGGTTTTCTCTAATTCTGATTTTTCTTTTTATGGCATAATCGAGGAAAATCAAAACAGGTGCAAGCATAACACCTTGTGGCTTTGTTAGAAGTGAAAAAGCAAATAAAATCAAAGAAAACAGCAACATTACTTTTTTCCGGCTAACAGTATAGTTTAAATATTGAAGGATGGAAAATAAGTAGAAGCATGTAAATAGTACATTCTTTCGTTCTGTTATCCAAACAACCGATTCGGTTTGCAAGGGGTGGATAGCAAAAAGGGCCATTCCAATTATGGCAATCGCCTTTTTTTCAATGATTTTTCTTAAGATCAGAAATACTAAAAAGGTATTTGCAATATGTAACAGGATGTTTGTGAGATGATAGTGCCCGGGATTAAGACCTGCTGCCACATAATCTACCATCAACGATAAAAGACTTATAGGTTGATAAATACCTTTAAATGGCTCATAGAATATAGCAATCAAGCCAGTTATCGAAAAATCCCGGATTAATGGATTTGAGATTACATACTCCGGATCGTCCCAATTGCTAAAACCATTTGTTAAAGCGGGAAGATAAAGTAGCGAAGTTACAAGCAGGATTCCTCCTATAAACCATCTTGAATAATCTTTTGGTGTTTCTTTTTGCAGGAGGTTTTTATTGAATAGCAGCAGTATTGCTGCAAATACAATTAACACCAATGAATTTACAAACCAGTTAATACCATCGTCGGGGTAGGCAAATAAATAAATCGCAACATTTAAGATTAAAAGTACCCAGGCAATATTCTTTACACTTATTGGCTTTTTCATAATTTCTTTTCTCCCGAAATTAAGTCCCGAATAAATAATTCATGAGTAAAGAAATAAAAAACCTGCTTAGATCAGTAAAGTCAAACTATTTAATTAAATATTTTTTGAAATTTCACTTTGAAAAGTACCCGGACAACATTTGCAGATTACACAAGTAGTAATTTCGCTAATGATCAATTTAAGGTGATAAAACGATCATCATTTCGGATGCCCGATAAAGACCAGTCAATAAATATGGCGAACGAGTGAAGGTCGATAACATGTGGCAACCATTCACACGAAATTACCCTTTGCCTGACCGAATCGTGATTAGCTGTCTTGAAAAATTCCAGGTTTCCGCGGGGGCTGATAACCTCATCCATCGATCCAATAACAACATAGCGCTGCCGGCACTTTAAGTCATCCAAATGGGGGATAACACCATTCAAACTACGGTCAATGGTCATGGCCGGATTTAGGAGGAGACAGGGCAAACCCAAATCTTCCGAAAGCCAATACCCAAAATATCCTCCCAGCGAAGAACCAACAATAAATTCAATGCCTTTATCGATGGCCTCATTTTTTAATATTTCATAAGCATTTTCCTGAAATCTATAATCTAAATGAAGGGCAAAAGTATCAAGGCCTGCTTTTTCCATGATGTCGATTTTATCAACATTTGGTTTGCTATCGAGGCCGTGTATATATAATGTTTTCAATGAATTAAGGTTTATAAATTTCGAATGTTATCCTTTGTTAAGTTTATTGAGATCGTCCTTGTGTTGCTCAAATTTTTTCATCCGTTTTTTTTGCAACAGGTATCTTCTTGTAAGCGCAAACATTACAATAAGATAAAGTATTGAGGCAAGAATTATTTTTAAAGTCATTTGTTATGTGAGTGTATAAATGGCTGCGATTTTGTTTTATATTGAAGACTTGAAGTAAACTCCCAGATTATTTTCCGGCACCTTTAAAATAATGATCCTTTTCAGAAAACAGAACATTAAATGTTGTAAGGCTTCCATATGCCCGGGTAATATATTGCTGAAGGTGAACCTTTTCCTCATCGCTTAAACTCTGATGGCTGTTGATGTTCTGTTCCAGAACGCGTAGCCTGTCGCGAAGCATAACAATTTTGTGAAAAAATACTTCGACCGGAATTTCTTTTGGCTTAAGATCAGGATTTGCAGGCTGTAACACCATCGATCCTCCATGCCATTTTTCGCCCATTGGTACAACTTCCTGTAAAGCTCCAAAGCGGTCCAAAACATACGAAATGGCCTCATCAATCTGTGGCAGGGAAAGGGAATCTCCAAGCGATATATTTTCGGGTGTTTCAATGGCATGCAAATCTTCGTTGCGTTTCGAAATTTCCATCTTGCCACGTGTAGCAAAGAAAATCTCATAATTCGTGAGGTTTACTTTACTGATAATTCCTTCGCCAAATTTCTCATGGTCGACTCTTGTACCTGCAATTAATTCTTCCATAACAATTAATATTTTTGGGGATAAAATTATCGATTTAACTGATTGCCACAAAATTTACAATGTGTGGCATCGGCATCATGACCTTCGTGCAGGCAATCCGGACAGCATTGTTTGTTTGTTTTCGATTTCGCCTTATTGAATTCGGCAGTAACAATTCCGGTTGGTACAGCAATTATTGCATAGCCCAAAATCATTGCAAAACTTGCAATTAACTGACCCAAAGCAGTATGGGGTGCTATATCGCCATACCCAACAGTAGTAATGGTAACAATTGCCCAATAAACACTCTGGGGGATTGAAGAGAAACCATTATCCTCGCCTTCTACCAGGTACATAATGGTCCCAATAATTATTACAATCATTAAAACAGCAAAAAGGAAAACGGAAATTTTCGCCCTGCTGGCACGTAATGCCCGCGAAATTGATAGGCTTTCACTTGTATAGCGCGAAATTTTCAGTATCCTGAATACCCTGAGTAAGCGTAAAGCCCGGATAACTAATAAGCTTTGTCCACCGGGTAAAAACAGGCTCAGGTAGGTTGGTACAATCGATAGCAGATCGATAACTCCGTAGAAACTGAAAATGTAACTTAATGGTTTTTTAACAACCCATATTCGAAGTAAGTATTCAATTGTAAATATTATTGTAATAATCCATTCTGCTATTTTCAGAAATGTGCCATAATTCTTGTTAAAACTTGATACATTTTCGAGCATAACAAATAAAATGCTGAGTAAAATAACAATCATTAAGCTTACGTCGAAAAATTTGCCCGTAGGAGTATCTGCTTCAAAAATTATGTCGTAGAGTTTTGTCTTAACTTTCATAATTTTTCAAAATTGAACGGCCAAATATACAATATCAATTTTAAACGGTAGTAATTCGTAATCCTGTAAAACTTCGACCGGTGGGTTTTAAAGATCATCAAGTACCAGGATAACTTTCAGAATAAACAAAGATTAAGGTACAAAAATGCTACAATTTTAAAAATGATTATAAGATCTGGCTGTTTTATTAAAAACACGATCAACTATTTTAATATAAGCATGAGGCAGTTTACTTAAAATATATATTTTTGCACATTGAAAAATCTTTATAAATAGATAATTAGATGAGTGGGTTTTCATTGAAAAAATATTTCATACTATTTCATGCTCTTTTCTTTGTATTGTTCCTGAATCCTGATGTTTTACAAGCTGGTAATCCGGGTGGCGGGCACGAATCAAATGAACAGGCAAAATTTGAACCGGGTGCTTTTATAATGGATCATATTGCCGATTCCTACGAATGGCATGTGGCATCAGTCGGCGATTTTCACCTTTCGCTTCCATTACCGGTTATACTGATAAGTAAGGAACAGGGCCTTGTTGTTTTTTTATCGTCAAAATTTCATCATGGGCACGATTCGTATAAGAATTTTTCACTGATGCTCCATGGCGAAAATAAAGGAAAGATAGTAGAAACCTTATCGACCGGAGAACAGGTATTGCCACTCGATTTTTCAATAACCAAAAATGTTTTAGCTATTTTTATCAGCCTGTCAATTTTGTTATGGATTTTTATTTCGATAGCAAAATCGTATCAACGTAGAGAAGGAAAAGCACCCAAAGGCCTTCAGAGTTTTCTTGAACCTCTCATTCTTTTTATTCGCGACGATGTTGCCAAGGCATCGATTGGAGAAAAGAGATATGAAAAATATGTACCCTACCTGTTAACTATTTTCTTTTTTATTTTTCTTAACAACCTGCTCGGGTTAATACCAATTTTACCTGGTGGCGCTAATGTTACGGGTAATATTGCTGTTACACTGGTGCTGGCACTGTTTACGTTTATTATCACAACCTTTAGTGGTAACGGAGCATACTGGAAACACATATTCTGGCCCGATGTTCCTTCGTGGCTAAAAGTGCCGATTCCGTTAATGCCGGTTGTTGAATTAATCGGAGTTTTTACAAAGCCGTTTGTACTAATGGTTCGTTTGTTTGCAAATATTACAGCAGGCCATATTATTGTACTTGGCTTTTTTAGCCTGATATTTATTTTTGGAGGTATGCATGTTGTTGCAGGATATGGAATATCTGTTTTATCAATTGCATTTACAATTTTCATGACCTTTCTTGAATTGTTGGTAGCATTTATTCAGGCCTATGTTTTTACGCTTTTGTCGGCATTATATTTTGGAATGGCCGTAGAAGAACATCATTAAGAAAGTAATTTTAACCAAACACATATAATTATGTTTTCATTATCAAGTATTTTGTTAGTAATTGCAGACATAGCAATCGCAAAAATGGGAGCCGGTATCGGAGCCGGAATTGCTGTAATAGGTGCCGGTATTGGTATTGGTGGTATTGGTGGAAAAGCAATGGATGCCATTGCCCGTCAACCCGAAGCAGTTGGTGATATCCGCTCCAATATGATTGTTGCTGCTGCACTTGTTGAGGGGGTTGCATTTTTTGCAATCGTAGTTTGTCTGCTAATCCTCTTCATCTAACAATCGGAATTTAGCTTGCAGTCCTGGCGGTTGGCCGGACTGCCGGCTTAAAATTTCCAATGATGAAATGAAAAAAGAATTTGGAAAGAAAAAGTTGAAAATCAATATTCTGAATATTCAAAACTTAAAAAATTAAAATATGGGCTTAGTAACTCCCGATTATGGATTATTATTTTGGATGGTTCTTTCATTCAGTGTTGTATTATTTGTTTTAGGGAAATTTGCATGGAAACCAATTCTTAAATCTTTGAAAGACCGTGAAGAATCGATCGAAGGTGCATTAAAATCGGCCGAACAGGCAAAAGAAGAAATGCAACAATTGCAGGCCGATAACGAAAAAATTATCCTTGAAGCAAAAGTCGAACGCGACAACCTGCTAAAAGAAGCAAGAGATGTAAAGGAAAATATTGTTAAAGAAGCCAAAACTCAGGCAACCATCGAAGCAAACAAGCTTACTGCTGCTGCACGTGAGATCATTGAAAACGAAAAAGCAACAGCTATAACTGAAATTAAAAATCAGGTGAGCTTGCTCTCGGTACAGATAGCTGAAAAAATTCTGAAAAGGGAATTGACCGATAAACAGGATCAGCAAAAATATATCGACGAAATGCTGAAAGAAATTAACATGAATTAAGAAAGTGATCGATTAGCAGATCGCAAAATCCAATATAAACAAGCATGAATCAAAGCAAAATATCGGTACGGTATGCGAAAGCACTTTTCGAACTGGCTAACGAGAAACAACTAACCAACCAGGTGAGAAAAGATATGATCCTGGTGCAGACCATCGCCCGTTCTGTCGAAGAGTTTCAATTGCTCATTGAAAGTCCGATAATTAAAAGCAGTAAGAAGCAGGACATTTTTAGACTGATGTTTGAAAAGTCAGTTCAAAAAATTACCCTCGACTTTCTCTTCCTAATTATTAACAACAAACGCGAAAATTATATAATCGATATTGCCCGCAATTATCTTGATATCGCCCGGAAAGAGCAGGGCATTACATCGGCAAGTTTTATTTCGGTAGTTGAAATAAGTACCGAAACGGCTGCCAGTATTCAGAAAATTGCTGAAGATATTTTTAAAACCAAAATCGACCTTGTTCACGAATTGAAACCCGATCTTATTGGAGGGTATATCCTTCGTGTTGGAGACAGGCAATTCGATGCAAGTGTATCGACAAAACTGAGAAAAATTCAACATCACCTTGTTAGTAGCGATTTCGAGGTGAAATATTAAATATTAAGAGCAAAAAAACTATCAAATAAATTGACAATAATCATTTGTATTTATGGCTGATATTAAACCTGCAGAAGTTTCTGAAATTTTAAAACAACAACTCGAAGGCTTAACAACCGAAGCCGAACTGGAAGAAGTTGGAACTGTATTACAGGTGGGCGACGGGATTGCCCGTGTATACGGATTATCGAACGTACAAGCCAACGAATTAGTCGAATTCGAGAATGGCGTAAAAGGCATTGTGCTGAACCTCGAAGAAGATAATGTTGGTGTTGTATTAATGGGGACATCAGAAGAAATAAAAGAGGGTGACGTAGTAAAGCGTACCGACAAAATTGCCTCAATCGATGTGGGCGAAGGACTCCTCGGAAGGGTTATCAATACTATAGGTGATCCTATTGATGGCAGGGGACCAATTGAAGGAAAACGGTATTTAATGCCTCTTGAACGAAAAGCTCCCGGGGTAATTTACCGCCAACCGGTAAACGAACCGTTGCAAACCGGAATTAAGGCTATTGATGCAATGATCCCAATAGGTCGTGGCCAGAGGGAGCTGATTATTGGCGACCGTCAGACCGGAAAAACAGCTATTGCCATTGATACAATCATCAATCAAAAAGAATATTACGCTAAAGGCGAGCCAGTATATTGTATCTATGTGGCGATTGGGCAGAAAGGATCAACGGTTGCAAACATTGCCAAAACCCTCGAAAAAAACGGGGCTATGGATTATACTGTTATAGTGTCGGCAACTGCATCAGATCCGGCAGCGCTTCAGTTTTATGCACCCTATGCCGGTGCTGCAATCGGAGAGTTTTTCCGTGATACAGGAAGAGCGGCCCTTATTATTTATGATGATCTTTCGAAACAGGCCGTATCGTATCGTGAAGTTTCATTGCTGTTACGCCGTCCACCAGGACGTGAAGCATATCCTGGCGATGTGTTTTATCTGCACTCCCGTTTGTTAGAGCGTGCTGCAAAAGTAATTGAAGCCGATGATATTGCCCGTCAGATGAATGACGTACCTGAATCGATAAAAGACATGGTAAAAGGAGGAGGATCGCTTACTGCCCTGCCGATTATCGAAACACAGGCCGGTGATGTTTCGGCTTATATTCCTACAAATGTTATATCCATTACCGATGGTCAGATTTTCCTTGAATCGAACCTGTTCAATGCTGGTGTGCGTCCTGCTATTAACGTTGGTATATCCGTTTCGAGGGTTGGCGGTAGTGCTCAGATTAAGTCGATGAAAAAAGTTGCCGGTACTTTGAAGCTTGATCAGGCACAATATCGCGAACTCGAAGCATTCTCTAAGTTTGGATCGGACCTCGATGCAGCAACCAAGACTGTACTCGGAAAAGGTGCGCGAAATGTAGAAATTCTAAAACAGTTGCAATATTCGCCCGTCCCGGTCGAGAAACAGGTTGCTATTATTTTCTGCGGAACAAAAGGATTATTGTCGAATGTTCCGGTTAATAAGGTAAAAGAATTCGAGGTGAAATACCTGGATTTCCTTGAAGCAAAACATCCTGAAGTATTACAGGCGTTGAAGCAGGGAAAAATTACTGATAGCGAAACATCGATAATGGAAAAGGTTGCAAAAGATCTGTCATCAGACTACTAAAAATGTTTAATGATTATTGAATATTGATAAAAGAATCAAAGCAAAATTTCTCAATAATCATTCATCAATAATGAAATTTAAATGGCAAGTTTAAAAGAGATACGTACAAGGATTTCGTCGGTAACATCAACAAAACAGATCACTTCTGCAATGAAAATGGTATCGGCTGCAAAACTCAAAAAAGCACAGGATGCAATTTTACAAATGCGCCCCTATGCCAATAAACTTCATGAAATTCTTGTTAACCTGGCAAGCAGTCTCGATACACACGAAGACAATGTTTACGGTCATCAACGTGAGGTTGAAAAAGTATTGATTGTTCCTGTCTCATCGAATCGTGGACTTTGCGGGGCATTTAATGCAAATATTGTTAAGAAATCTATTGAACTGACACAGAAAATATACAAGGATCAATTTGCTGCCGGAAACGTTGATTTTTTATGCATGGGAAAGAAATCGGCCGACTTGCTAATTTCCAAAGGATTTTCTGTAGTTGCAGACCATAATGAAATCTATGATAATCTTACTTTTGATGAAGTAAACACTATTGCCGGCGAGCTGATGGGAATGTTTACTTCCGGCAAATACGACCGGATTGATCTGGTATACAATCAGTTTAAAAATGCTGCTGTACAGATATTGAAGCACGAACAATTTCTCCCGGTTAAGATTGAGGAAAAAGAAGCGTCAGACGTAAATCAAAACAAAGACTATATATTCGAGCCATCGAAAGAATATATTGTTAATGAACTGATACCCAAAAGTCTGAAAGTTCAGGTGTTTAAGGCTCTGTTGGATTCTCATGCTGCCGAACACGGTGCGCGTATGACTGCCATGCACAAGGCCACCGATAATGCCACTGAGTTACTACGCGAACTTAAATTGCATTATAACAAAGCCCGACAGAGTGCCATTACAAACGAAATTCTTGAAATTGTCGGTGGAGCCGAAGCACTAAAAGGATAAGTGATACTTGATACAAAATTCCATCCCCTCAACAAGTGTTTCGGGGGTTTCCGTGTTATTTGACAAATTTTATTCATATCTTTGGTAAGTAACTCATTTGTTGGTTTAACAAAAATTTTGAATTATGAAACCTACAAGTATTTTTATCTCCTATAATCCAAATTCTGCAGTTGAAGAAACCCTTGCTGTACGACTTCATACAATAGGGGCTGTAAATGATTTCATCATGTATCTTCCGGATCGATTTGATTCCGAAAATCAAATCAGTGAAGAATCTAAGTCACGTATTAGTCGATCAAATTATTTTGTAATATTTTCAACAAAGCCACTTTCAAATGTTGTCAAAGAAGAGATAGAGTATGCATTTAAACACATTAATGACAAAACAAGGATTATTGTTATATATGACAGAGAAAGGGAAAAAATCTTGCAGGTGATATTACTAAATATTTCACTCCTTTTTATTTTGATAAAGCAAATAACCGGCAGGAAGAAATATTACAGAGTATTATGAAAACAATTATGAATCGTGAAAATAAAAGTGGAATAAGTAAAAAACACAAACAAATAAATATTCTAAAAAAGCAAAAAGAGACAAGTGATGCTCTAGCTGCTATTCTTGGCATTGGATTGGGCTTATTTCTCCTGAGTGCAGTCTTTAAAAGATAATGGTACTACCAAAAGTAATTTTCGACACTTCAATTTTTAATTATTTCTAAAGGATTAATTCAGTAAACTTTGACCGGATTGCACGAAGTCTCATAAAAGAATGCGTGCTAATTCCTTCTCAAATTGTTGTTGAAATGGAAAAGTTAGCTTTTAATGATGCCAGGTATAAAGCTAAAATTTCAAAATGGATAGATAAAGCTCATAGAAAACAATTCTATCATTATTGCAGTGATTATGACACAATAATATTTGAAACTATTCGCAGGAAACTTGATGATGGTGAAGCCGGAGCAATTGCTCAGGCAGAAAGGATTGGAGTTTTTTGGTTTTTTAGTGATGATCTAAAGAATATAAAATTTATCCAACAGAATTACGGTAACATTAGACAACATTCTATCTTTTTTCTGATTGCTTTGGCTGATATCATGAGTTTATTGCCTGATTATGAAACAGTTTTGATAGACTATTTGGAAATATTAGGCTACGAAAGGTTTTCCGCTCAAAAGAAACGCCGCTTTAATGGATATGTACGTTCTGAATAGGTTGCCGCTCTTCAATTGAATTCCTTGCATTTTAACAGAAAAAGAGTTTCAAAAAAAACAAGTATTGCAAGGATTATTAAAAGAAATAAATGATTTAAGTTTTCTTTTTGCAAAAGCTAAGTATATCCGGATTTTACTCTTTCACAAACCGAAGAACCTGGCTTTGATTATCCTTGCATTTAATCTGCAGAAAATAAACTCCCGGAGTTAAATTCGATGTGGATATGTGCATCATTCCGTTTTTTGTAACAATCATTTCTTCTGAAATAATCTGACCTAATATATCGATTATTGATAAGGATATACCTGAGGAATTGAGAATTGTTGATTCAATATTAATTATTTCTATTACGGGATTTGGATAAATCAGTATCTCTGCAGGATTGTTATCCAATGCAACAATACCGGTAACCGGTGATACATCAATAACAAAAACCTGTTCCGTTGCAGGTGAATAATGATTATTGGCAGAAACAGAAATACTTACCAGGCCAATATCTCCAACCAATGGAGTCCCCGACAGGGTAGCTGTGTTGTTTCCATTGTCGGTTAGGATAAGCCAATTTGGTAAATTAACAGAGCTGAACGAAATTTGATTTCCATAGCTGTCTGAAGCAGTTACCAGATACTCATAAAAACTGTTTTCAAAGGCTGTTGTAACCGGGGTACTTGAAAAAACAGGCTGAGGGTAGTTGGAGCTGAAAATCAGCATGGCAAATTCGGGATGGTCGATAAAAGGATTACGATTTCCCTGAATATTGTAGACTGCATTGTTACGGTCAGTTTCCTTGGTGCTTACAGGATCGTCGATGTGCCATTCCATTAGCAGATTCTGGGCCCAGGGAAGAAGCTCGGCACCATTGACCATGCCATTGTTTTGCCAGCCACTATCCTCGCCATAATAGCGTGTAGACATATAAAAATAAGTACGCGCAAAATCTCCCTTGTAGGCATTAATGGGCTCGAATACTTCGCCGGTGTAACCGGGATAATTACAACTACCTCTCTTGCTCCCATTCTGCGAGGTCCAGTTTACGGATCCTACTTCGCCATAGGGATAAGATCCTCTTTGTCCGTTTACATATCCATCGGTTGGATAAACCTGGAAAAGGTCTGTTTTCATCGGGCTGCCACTGTTAAACCAGCTTTGTGGCCAACTGTGTTCGCGGTTATAGCAATCGCCTTCGGAGCTGTATGATCCGCATTGATCGGTAGCAAAACTATAAACGTAAGGAGGAGTCGATCCGGGAGTGTCCGAGTACATATCCCAGACTTTATTATTGCTTGTTTTGTCGGTATTCTGGATATGATTCCAAATTGAGCTGTAACTAACCGAAGTATGATTATCGATAATATTATGCAGAGCCTGTTGAAGGGCAGTACCACTTAAACTCCCGGTTCCGTTATAATACCCCGCAGGAATTTGCGCCTTTATTACAAAGGTAATCAGAACAAAAATCAGTAATAGTGTGTTTTTCTTCATAAAAATAAATTTTTGCAAAAGTACCATATAAATGGCTATTCGTGAAACTCAAATTTCAAAAACAGCCAGTCCTGAAAATCTTGCAGGAAAGTGAATAAAATACTCTCATTCAATATTGCTACCTTTACAACAAATCATATTTTAAAATTACCTCGACAATGAAAAAGTTTACTCTCTTGTTGATAATCCTTACAACAATTGTTAATATTTCGGCCCAGCAGGAATTCGATCCAATGATGTGTTGTAAGATTGCACATCAGGAATCGATTTATAAATCGGGAACCATCAGTACACCTAAAGATTATCTTTATTACGGTTTCGATATTTTTTATCATCGTCTGGTATGGGAAGTCGATCCGAATCAATATTATATAAAAGGATCGGTTACAACATATTTTACTGCAACAACAAATCTCGATTCTATCCTTTTCGATTTAATTACCCAATTGCAGGTCGATTCAGTAATTTATCAAGGGCAATCGTTGAGTTTTTCTCATAGCAATAATGTTCTCAATATCTTATTAGATCAGAGTATTGCAGATGGAAGTACCGATTCGGTAAGAGTTTATTACCAGGGCATACCAGATCAGGGCATTGGATTTGGTTCGTTTTC